>URYW01000094.1 GCA_900552145.1 uncultured Collinsella sp.
CGCAGCCCCTGGCTCTTTTTACGGTGGCTTGATCAGTTTATTCCGTTGGCGCTCACGGGCTTGTTTACCAACCTGGGCCTCTTTGCGCACTTGGTGATAATTTGGGCCGGTCCCATTGGCGTGCAGGTCAAGGGCTTGTTTTATGGTTCGCCCTACCACGATGTGCCGGCGCTCATCGCGTTTTTGACGATCCTGGTCACGTCCGTCAACTTTGTGGTCTCGGTCGAGGTCAACTTTTATCCGCGCTACCGCGACTACTACAGCCTGTTCAATGACGGTGGCGTGGTGGGCGACATTGTGGTGGCCGAGGAGGAAATGCTTGCCACGCTCAACCGAGAACTGCGGTTTTGTGCGCTCAAACAACTGTTTGTGACGGCGGCGGTCATCTCGCTCGAGACCACAGTGCTCTCGGCGCTACCGTTGGGCTTTAACAACCTGATGCACGGGTATTTTCGCACGTTGTGCGTGGGCTACGGCCTGTATGCCGTGGGCAATACGGTGTTGCTCATCTTGCTGTACTTTACCGACTATAAGGGGGCCGTGCTGGCCTCGGGGTTGTTTGCCGGTGTGGCCGGGCTGGCGACTGCCGTTTCTCTGCTCTTGCCGCAGCAGTTTTACGGCTTTGGCTTTTTGTTGGGTGCAGCGGTGTTTTTTATCGTGGCGCTGCTGCGGCTCGATACCTATACCGCCAACTTGCCGTATCGTATCCTGAGCCAGCAGCCCATTGTGGCGACCGACAAAACGGGCTGGTTTACCGAACTTGGACGGGTGCTCGACCGTGTTGAGCAACGCTACGAGGACAAGCGCGTGGGCGGTGAGCCGCGCAGTGCGTTTGAACGTATGGTGGTTCGCCTGTACCAAAAACATTGGGGAGGTTCTGATGATCGATAAGTTGATGTCTCGCCGCTGCCTGATCGAGGCGGCTGCCGGCGCGCTGTTGCTTTCGGGCTGCTCGTCTCAGGACGAATCCTCGACTAAAAAGGTCAAAAAACAGGACAAGATTAAAAAGGCTGAGTCTTCCGACCAGTCCAAGCACCTTCGCGATAAGGACGAGCTGTACGAGGTCTACGACGACTCGGGCATTGTGACCATGTACCTGACGGTCTCGCGCGGTAACAGCTCCGAGAACACCGATCATAGCTGGGCCGAGATCAATACGTACTCGGTGTATGACTATGCCGACATGGGCGTGACGCGCTATCAGGTAATGGGGCTTTTGCAGGCGGGCGACGAAGACGGCCCGGTGGCCGGCGAGGTTGGCTATGGCGAGGAAGCGCCCAATGCTACCGTGCAGGTGCGTGGCCAGACGTCGAGCGGTTATACGAAGAAGAATTACAAGGTGGAGCTCAAAAAAGGAAAAGGTACCTGGCGCCAGCAGCGTGCGATTGCGCTCAACAAGCACATGGGCGAGGGTATGCGTTTTCGCAACAAGATGGCCTATGACCTTATCCGCGGGATTCCCCAGATGATGGGCCTGCGCACGCAGTTTGTGCATCTGTGGGTGTGCGACCAGACCGAAAAGTCCAACGATACCTTTGAGGACTACGGCCTGTTTACGCAGGTGGAGCAGCTCAACAAGACGGCGCTTAAGGCACATGGCCTGGATAAGAGCGGGCACCTGTACAAGGTGAACAGCTTTGATTTCCATCGCTACGAGGACACCATTAAGCTTGCCGATGATCCCGACTACAACCAGGCGAGCTTTGAAGGCATGCTCGAGATTAAGGGCGATACGGACCACACCAAGCTCATCGAGATGCTCGATGCGCTCAACGACGAATCGCTAAAGATCGATGACGTGCTCGACACCTACTTTGATACCGAGAACCTGGTCTATTGGTTGGCGTTTCAGATCCTGACGGGCAACTGCGATACGCAGAACCGTAACTGCTATCTGTACAGCCCGCTTAACTCCAAGGTCTGGTATATCCTGGATTGGGATAACGACGGCATGCTGCGTAAGCTTGAGCTGAGCCTGACGGGGTTCTCGGATTATGCGAGCTGGGAGCGCGGCGTAAGCAACTACTGGGGCAACGTGCTATTCAATCGTGCGTTGCGCAGCAAGTCGTTCCGCAGCGAACTCGACCGTGCCGTCAAGGACTTGCGCTCGTATTTGACCGAGACTCGCCTGACCAAGATGATCAAGCACTACCGCGAGGTGACTGAATCCCTGGTCTTTGCTTCGCCCGATATCGATAATCTGCCTGTCACCAAGGATCAATACGAGCAGATCGCCGCGGCGATTCCGGCCGAGATCGAAGAGAACTATAAGAGCTTCCGCGAGAGCTATAAAAAGCCCATGCCGTTCTACATCGGTGTGCCGCAGATTGATAACGGCAAGCTGCGCATTAACTGGGATGCGTCCTACGACTTTGAGGCGCGCGACATTCGCTACACCGTAGAGCTTGCGCTCGATTACGCCATTACTGACGTGATCTTTAAGGCCGAGGACGTGCTGCTGCCGGAGGTAACGTGCGATGCCCCCGATACCGGCCAGTATTTTGTGCGCGTGCGCGCCACCAACTCCGACGGCTTTACGCAAGATGCGTTTGACTACTATGTGACCGACGATGGCAAGCACTACGGCATGAAGTGTTTTTACGTGCAAGACGGCGGTAAGGTCGTGGAGGATACGTATGAGGAGGGCTAGCGCGCTGCTTGAGCGCTTGGCGGCCCCGCCTGTGCGTGCCACGCAGGAGCGTTACCGCCACGAGCTCAAATATCTCATTAACGAGGGCGAGCACGCCGCGCTTGCCTGTCGCATGGCGCCGGTGTTTAAGCTGGACAAGCATGCGCGGGCGGGCGGCTACACCATTCGCAGCCTGTATTTTGACGACTACTGCAACTCGGCCTACGAGGAAAAAGACGCCGGCATTCTCATGCGCAAAAAGTATCGCGTTCGCATCTATAACGGCAGCGACAAGGTGATTAAGCTCGAGCGCAAAAAGAAGTACGGCAGCTGGATCTACAAGGAGGACGCGCCGCTCACGCGTGGCGAGTTTGAGCAGATTCTGGCCGGTGACTACGACTTTTTGCTGAGGAGCCCCTATCCGCTCTGTCGCGAGTTCTACATCGAGTGTATCTGCAACATGATGCGCCCGCGGACCATCGTGGACTACGAGCGCGAGCCGTGGGTGATGGATGAGGGCACCGTGCGCATTACCTTTGATAGTAACGTGCGTGCCGCGGTGGGAAGCTTCGATATCTTTGACGTGACGCTGCCCGCTCTGCCGGTCCTGGAGCCCGGCAAGCTGGTGATGGAGGTCAAGTTTACGGAGTTTTGCCCGCAGCTGGTGCGCGATTTGGTGCCGCCGGGCGCGGCCGAGCTTACGGCGGTCTCTAAGTACTGCCTGTGTTACGAAAAGACCGCCTACCTGCGCGGATTTAACTACTGGGAATCGGATTTTGGGAACCGAGGGGATATTTAGACCATGAGCGCCAGGGACTATTTTAAGAACTCCGTTTTGGAGGCGTTTGGCCAGGTCGACCCTGCCAAGATCGGCCTGTCGCTGTTCGTGGCGCTCGCCATGGGCATCCTTATCAATTACGTCTACAGGCGCTTTTAAACCGGCGAGGTGAAATCGCGTAGCTATGCTGTGACGCTTGTGGGCAAGTGCGTGCTTACCTGCATGGTCACGCTCGCGATCTCGACGAACGTGGTCATCTCGCTCGGTATGGTCGGTGCTCTGTCTATCGTCCGCTACCGTACGGCGGTTAAGGACCCGCTCGACCTGCTGTATCTGTTTTGGGCCATTACCACGGGCATTACGGCCGGTGCCGGCATGTATGCGCTCGTGGGGCTCACGGCGGTGGTGATCGTGGTGATGATCGCCGGCTTTGCGAGCCACCAGGACAAGGCGCGCGTGTACATGATGGTCATCCACTACACGGGCCAGACCACCGGCGACGATATCGTGCGCGCGTTTGGGCGCACCAAGTTCACCGTCAAGTCTAAGACGATGCGCGGCGACAAAGTCGAGATGGCCGTCGAGCTCTTCTCGGATGGCGTTGACATGCCCTATGCCGACGCCATCCGCGCACTCGATGGCGGTGAGGACCTGACGTTGATCCAATACAACGGCGAGTACCACGGCTAACTATGTTCCGGCGTTTTAACAAACGCCGGACCGCTCGACGCTGCGCGGGCATCTGCCGGGCGATCTGCCGCTCAAACCGTCGCTCGCGTACATAAAGTACGCTTCGCTCCTCTTTCGCGGCACCTCGCCACGGCAGTTGCCCGCTCGCTGACGTTTGCTCGACCTGGGTGGGCCGATTTTGTTCGGATGCCGTCTTCACGGGTATCATGGTGAAAGCGATTTCAATGACAGGGGTGCTCGTGGTAAAGATGAAAGATGTGGCCGAGTTGGCGGGCGTTTCGAGCGCCGCCGTCTCGCGCTACCTCAACGGTGGCTACATATCGACGGACAAGGCCGAGCGCATTAAGAAGGCGATTGAGCTGACAGGATACGTGCGGTCCAGCCAGGCTCGCGCGCTGCGCACCGGTTCCACTAAGCTCATCGGCGTCATCGTACCTAAGATTAACTCGGAATCCGTAAGCCGCATTACCGCCGGTATTGGCCAGGTGCTCGGTCGCCGTGGCTACCAGATGCTGCTTGCCAATACCGACAACGCGGCCGATCGCGAGCTCGAGTACCTCGATTTATTCCAAAACCACCCGGTCGATGGCATTGTGCTGGTGGCAACTATGATTACCGACGAGCATCGCCGGGCGATTGAGTCGTGCCGCGTGCCCATCGTGCTGATCGGCCAGAATGTTGAGGGCGCGGCGTGCGTCTATCACGACGATTACGAGGCCGCTTTTGAGCTGGGCCATGCGCTTGCAGGCCCCGTGGACGGCAAGATCGCCTACATTGGAGTTACCGAAGAGGACCGCGCGGCCGGTTATGACCGCCGTCGCGGTTTTGAGGCCGGATTGCGCGCCGCGGGTAACCCGCTCGATGCCGCCTTGATTCGCCTCGGCTCGTTTACGCTCGACTCGGGTTATGGTGCGGCGCGTGAGCTGCTTTCCGTCGCTCCCGATGTTTCGTTTATCGCATGCGCAACCGACACCATGGCGGCGGGCGCACTGCGTGCCATCGATGAGGTTCGCGGCGTGGGCGAGGGTATACACCGCGTAAGCGGTTTTGGCGACAACGCGTTTTTGCGCGCGCTGACGGGCGGCATTCCCACCGTGCATTATGGCTACCTGACCAGTGGCGTCGAGGCGACCAATATGCTGATCAACACGCTCGATGGCGTGGAGGGGGAGAGCGGTCTAAAGACGCTCAAGCTCGGCCATCAGCTTATGAATGTCTAGGCCTTTGGCACGTCTGCCTGCCTCTGAGCCGCCTCTTTTTACTTTAAAACTACCTTTCGCCGGCTTATTCCTACCGTTCACCCTACTGTGAAAACGATTACAGCCATATGAAACTGAAAACGATTACAGTGTAAGTGTCAAAGATGGCCGGGTGTACATGCGCCCGTTGGAGGAAAGGGAAGTCATGGACTACCGCAAATCAGCGCAAGAGGTGCTCGACAACATCGGTGGCGCCGGCAACGTTGTTTCGGCCGCACACTGCGCCACGCGTCTGCGCCTGGTGATTGCCGATAACGCCAAGGTCGACAAGGATGCCCTCGAGAATATCGACGGCGCCAAGGGCGTCTTTGAGGCCCAGGGCCAGCTCCAGATTATTTTTGGCACCGGCACCGTCAACAAGGTCTACGAAGAGTTCATCGCGCTCAGCGGCGTCGAGGCTGCCACCAAGGCCGAGGTCAAGGAGGCCGCGGCACAGCAGCAGAACATCTTTATGCGTGCCATTAAGGTGCTCGGCGACGTCTTTGTTCCCATCATCCCCGCCATCGTGGCTTCGGGTCTGCTGCTGGGCATTATGAGCGCCCTCAACTTTATGGCCTCCAACGGCTTTGTCGCGCTCGACACCAATAACTTTATTTACAAGATTGCCGACCTGGTCTCGGGCACGTCCTTTGGCATTCTGCAGATTCTGATCGGCTACTCCGCGGCTAAGGCCTTTGGCGCCAACCCGTATCTGGGCGCTGTCGTCGGCGGTGCGTTCATCAACTCCTCGCTGCAGAGCGCCTACACGGTTGCCTCCGAGGGCGTGCAGACTATGGTCACCGTCATTCCCGGCGTGTACAGCTTTGAGTGGGTCGGCTATCAGGGCCACGTGATCCCCATCGTTATCGCCTGCGCCATTCTGGCCTTCCTCGAGAAGCGCCTGCACAAGATCGTTCCCGAGATGTTCGACCTCTTTGTGACCCCGCTCGTCTCGGTGTTCGTGACCGTGCTCGTGACGCTCGTTGCCGTCGGCCCCATCTTTGTCTGGGCCGAGAACGCCGTCCTCGGTCTGATACAGGCCCTGCTCACACTGCCCATCGGCATCGG
>URYW01000095.1 GCA_900552145.1 uncultured Collinsella sp.
GAATGCTGGAGGAACTCGAGTTCGGGGCGAATCGTGCTGCCGGCCTTCTTATCGACCCGTCTAAGAACTTCGTAGGCACCGGTCTCGGAATTGCACCGCTCGGCAGCGGCGAGGTCAATCGCGCTCACGATGCCTCAACCTGGCGTTATCGCATGAGCGACATCATCGACCAGCTCAACGAGGCGGGCACCGGTCTGCTCGTCACGGTTGACGAGGTGGACCCGACACTCGACGAGATGATCCAACTCGCAGCCACGTATCAGCACTTTGTGACCGATGGGAAACGCGTCGCCTTGCTTATGGCGGGACTTCCCAACAACGTCTCTACGTTGCTGAACCACAAGACGGTCTCGTTCCTTCGCCGCGCCCAACAATATCATCTGGGTCGCATTGCCGACTATGACGTGCGCGAGGCCTTGATTCGCACAATCCAGGAAAACGATCGCCTGGCAGATGCTGGGGGAATCGATAGAGCCGTTCGCTCGATCTCTGGTTTTCCCTTCCTATTGCAACTCGTAGGCTACCGTGCCTGGGATCTCACAAGCGATTCGAAGGAAATCTCGTCACGCGACTTTGACCTGGGAATCAAAATCGCGCGCGACGAGATGGACGACCGAATCCTCGCGGCAACCTATCGGGAACTCACTGCAGAGGACAAGCGATTCCTCATCGCCATGCTCGATGACGAGGAAGAGTCCACCACCGCCGACCTTGTCGAGCGCCTTAAGCGTTCGCCGCAGCAGGTCTCCCACTACCGACGCCGCATGATAGATGCCGGCATCATTGGAGAACGAGGACGAGGGCTCGTCGCATTTGAATTGCCATTCTTCCGCGACTATCTCGCGACTCAATGCGTGAAATAGAAATCAATGTGGCAAAGAGGCAGTCCCTTTATCACATTCGGCTATAGGTAGCGACCGGTGATGCTTGCGGGGCAGGCCGCGATGTCGCCCGGCGTGCCGGCGCAGACGATTTGCCCGCCGGCGTCGCCACCGCCCGGACCCATGTCGATCACATAATCGGCGTTACGGATAAGGTCGAGGTCGTGCTCGATCACGACGACTGTGGCGCCCTTGGCAACGAGGCCGTCAAACACGCTCAGCAGCACCTGGACATCGAGCGGATGCAGGCCAATCGTGGGCTCGTCGAATACGAATACGGCATCATCCTGCACGCGGCCCATCTCGCTCGCGAGCTTAAGGCGCTGCGCCTCGCCGCCTGAGAGCGCCGGCGTAGGCTCACCGAGCGTGAGATAACCCAAGCCCAGGTCGTGCAAGGTCTGCAAGCGCGCCTGAACTTTCTTGAGCCCCACCGTAGCGTCGATAGCCTCGTCCACACTCATGTCCATGAGCTGCGGCAACGTCAGCAAGCTCCCGTCCTTACCCTCGCGATGGATATGCGAGGCGGCCTCGGCGTAGCGCGAACCACGGCATGCTGGGCAGATGATCTCGACGTCGGGCAAAAACTGCACGTCGAGCGATATCGAGCCCGTGCCGTCACACGTAGGGCAGCGCAAGGCGCCGGTGTTGTAGCTAAAGGCGCCCGCCTTGTAGCCGGCTGCCTTGGCCTCGGGCGTACGGGCAAAGGCGCGGCGCAGCTCATCATGGATGTCGGCATAAGTCGCTACCGTCGAGCGCACGTTGGCGCCGATGGGCGTAGCGTCAATCAGGTTTGCGCGGGCAATACCCTCGGCATCGACCCAACGCACGTGCCCCGGCAGGCGCTCGCCAGCTGCCTGCGCCTTGAGTGCCGGGATGAGCGTCTCGAGCACCAACGTCGTCTTGCCCGAACCCGAAACACCCGTAACCGCAACCAAGCGACCGCGCGGGATATCGACTTCGAGCGGCTTGACGGTATGGATGGCATCGGTCGCCATGCGGATATGGCCCTGGTCGAACATTTCGTCGTCAGTCACCTGCGGACGCAAGCGCTTGGTCTCGGCGCGCAAAAACGGCGCGATGCGACTGCTCTGCGATTGCTCGACCTCGTCTACCGTACCAGCGGCGATCACATTGCCGCCGCCTGCTCCGGCAACGGGGCCCATCTCGACCAGATAGTCGGCTTCCGCCAACACACGTGTATCGTGGTCGACAACAACCACGGTGTTGCCGTCATCCACCAGATCGCGCATCACGCCCACCAAGCCGTCGACATTGGCAGGATGCAAGCCGATCGAAGGCTCGTCCAGCACATAAAGCACGCCTGTCGATCTGTTGCGCACCACGCGGGCGAGCTGCACGCGCTGGCGCTCACCCGTGGAGAGCGTGGCACCGGCGCGGTCGAGTGAAAGGTAATCGAGACCCAGGTCGACCAGACGACGGGCCGCGCTCAAAAACGAATCGCAGATATCCGTCGCCATGGGCCGCATCTCGGCCGGCAAGGATGCGGGCACCCCGCGCACCCACTCAATCGCCTCGCCCAATGTCATGGCCGCCGCCTGTGCCAGATTGATACCGCGTACCTGGGGCTGGCGTGCGGCCTCGGAGAGACGTGTGCCGCCGCAATCGCGGCATGGCCCCTCGCACAGAAAGCGCGCAACGCGCTTGAGCCCCTTATCGTCCTTAACTTTAGCGAGCGCATTCTCGACGGTATAGACGGCGTTGTAATAGGTAAAGTCGAGCGGCGTGGCGCCCTCACCGTTCTTGGGAACGTAGAGAATGTGCTTTTTAACCGCCGGGCCATGGAACACGATGTCGCGCTCTTGAGGTGTGAGCTGGTTAAACGGCACGTCGGTGCGTACGCCCATCTCGCCTGCCACCTGCTTCATCAGATCCCACATGAGCGTGCCCCAGGGAAGGACTGCGCCCTCGTTGATGGTCTTTGACTCATCTGGCACCAGGCTCGCCTCGTCCACCTCGCGCATGACACCGGTGCCGCCACAGGTGGGGCATGCGCCGCCGCTATTGAAAGCCAAATCCTCGGCACTCGGCGCGTAGAACTCGCGGCCGCATGTCGGACACGTGAGCGACAGGCCCGCAGCTACGTTAAGGCTCGGCTCCACACGCGCCCCGCAATGCGGGCACACGTGATGGGCGCAACGGCTAAAGAGCAGACGCAGGCTGTTGTTGAGCTCGGTCATGGTGCCAAAGGTCGAGCGCACGCCCGGCACGCTGGGGCGCTGATGCAATGCGAGCGCCGCCGGCACGTGCAGCACCTCGTCCACCTGGGCGTGTTCGGCCTGCGTCAGACGACGGCGGGTATAGGTGCTGAGCGCCTCAAGATAGCGACGCGAGCCCTCGGCATAAAGAACCCCCAGCGCCAGCGAACTCTTGCCCGAGCCCGACACGCCGGCAATGCCCACGAGCTTTCCCAGCGGAATGTCGATATCGATGTCCTTGAGGTTGTGTACACGCGCGCCGCGCACCTCGATAGCCTGCGGGCTCATCTTCTGTTCCGTCACCTTTATCACCCTACTCATGCCATAAAATGCGGTCGCGGATATACTCGCCCAGCATGGGCACGGTAAATCGGACGAGGCCGTATCCGGCAGCCTCGATGACGCGCTCGCGAATCAGGCTTGCGCGATATTTACTCGCCCAGCTCTGAGTGCGATCGCAGCGCTCAATGATGTCCGCCATTCGCGTCGGTTTACCCTCGTCAACCGCCATGGCCTCGATAAAGAGGCGCTGTGGACTGCGCAGCCCGTAATACAGGGGCGCGTCAACCGCTTCGTAGAACTCGGAGACGGCATCCGCATGGCCATCCTCGACATCGCGCCTTTCGATGACCTGCGAGCCACGCCGGACAGCAGACCGCCACATGTAATAGCCCACCAGCTGAACCATATAGGGATGCCCCATGCTTTTGCGCGCCGCAAGGTCCGCCGTCTCCGCGTCAACGTAAAGACCAGCGTCTTTGACCGTCTGGATATACGAATCGCGCACCTTGGGCAAAGATATCGCCCCCAGCGTACGCTGCTGGGCACGCCGCAAAAACGTCACGCTCGGCTCTTCGAGCAGATCGTCAACCATACTGGGCAAGCCGGCGAACACCAGCGCAAGACCGCGCTGGTCGCTATCGGGCAAGCCCGTGGCATCCTGGTCTCCGAGCACCTGCTGATAGAGAACAGCAAGAGCCGCCAGTTCCTCGATAGACGCCGATTGGGCCTCGTCAATCGCAAACAGTATGCCCTTGCCTGGACCGAGCTTCTTGAGGCGCTCGTTGACCAGCCCTCGCAACGTTTCGCCCTTTGCCCGCGCCGCCTCGACCGACATCCGGCCAAATGACGGCCCGAGCTCCATTGACGTCACAACGGGTTTATTCGAGCGAAGCGCGTCGGCCAAGCGGTCGCATAAGCCAAGCGAAGCGGAATCGGAGACAACCGCCCATCCGCGCTCGCTGGTTAGACGTTGCAGCTCCCGCAGGAGAACCGTTTTGCCACAGCCGCGGTTTCCCGTAATGAGCATGAGCCTGCCCGGCGCTCCGGCGCCGTTATCGAGTCCTTCCTCGAAATCTTCGATGACCGACTCGCGACCGATGAGCATCGGAGGCCGCTTGCCAGCCGTGGGCTTAAAGGGATTTGGATTCATGTCGGCCTCCTCGGATTGGCAAACCTTGGCAATAGTTATACCAACTTGTACCGAGTTATACCAATAGCATGTGACAAAGGAACTGTCCCTTTGTCACATGTGGCCGAAAAACTCGGCGTCTGCTGCTCGCCAGGGGCGAAAGGTGGCGGGATCGACCTTTACGTGCGCCGTGGCGGGGACGTCGTGCCACTTGACGGTGTAGCCGGCGCCATGAGAGCAGAAGACCAAGTCGGGCGTATTGGGCAGATCGGCCTCGGGCTTATAGGCGGCCGCCTCAATTACGCGCTCAGCATCATGACAGGGCGCGTGGCCGGCAAACTCCAGGTACAGATGCCCGCGGCCACTCGTATAGGCAGCCACCTCCAGCGCGTAATCCTGCACTTCGGATGCCGGCACGCGGCCCATGAGCTTGGCGCGGTCTCCCGCCATCGTCGGCGGCTCGTACTCGGCCCCCATACGCGTAGCATCCGAAAGCGCCCGGCCCACACACTCCCCCGGCACCTCGAGCTCAAAGTGGTACCACGGCTCCAACAGCACCGCCGCGCCCGCCTCACGCGCCTGCATGAACCCCTGGCGAATCGCGCGGTACGTGGCCTGGCGAAAATCGCCGCCCTCGGTGTGTTTGGCATGCGCACGGCCGCCCGTGAGCGTAATGCGCACATCGGTGACGGGCGAGCCAGTCAGCACGCCCAGGTGATCGCGCTCCATGGCGTTGGTGAGTGTCAAACGCTGCCAGTTAAGATCGAGCTCGTCGGTCGAGGCCACGATACCAAACTGCACGCCCGAGCCCGCCGGCAACGGCTCCAGACGTAGATGCACCTCAGCATAGTGACGCAGTGGCTCAAAGTGGCCCACGCCCTCGACCGGCTGCGAAATAGTCTCCTTATAGAGGATGCCGCCGGGCTCAAACTCGACCGCAAGGCCAAAACGATCGGCCAGCACTCGCTGCACGACCTCGAGCTGCACGGCGCCCATCAACTGCAAATGAATCTGCTCAAGATGAGTGTTCCAGCTTACGCCGAGCATGGGATCTTCGTCCGCCAACTCAGTCAGTGCTTTGAACACCGCGTGGACATCGTGTTCGCCCGGAAGCACCGTATAGGTGAGGACCGGCGCAATGACGGGCGCATCGCACGCGGGCTCCGCGCCCAGGGCATCACCCGGGCGAACGTGCACGAGACCCGTCACGGCGCAGATGCCGCCAGCAGCAACTTCTTGGGCAAGCTCGTATTTCTCGCCGTTATAGATGCGCACCTGGTCGATCTTTTGCTCCCACGCCTCGGCACCGGAACGTCCGCCAATCACCTGCTTGGCATGCAGCGTGCCGCCGGTCACTTTAACCCAAGCCAAGCGCTCGCCGCGGTCCCCGCGGCTGACGCGATAGACGCGGGCGGCAAACTCCGGGAGCCACGCCTGTTCGCGCATCAGCGCGCATATACCATCCAACAGCTCGTCCACGCCTTGGTCCTTGAGCGCCGAGCCGACAAAGCAGGGAAAGAGCTTGCGCTCGGCGACCAACCGCGAAAGCGTGGCAGTCGAAAGCTCCCCTGCGTCGAGAAACTCGTCGAGCGCCGCCTCATCCAGCGCTGCAGCGTCCTCCTGAACGGCACCGCCCGCCAACAGTTCATTGGCATCCAGGCACCCCTCGGAGAGACGCCGCCCCAGCTGTGCCAGCAAAACATCTCGACCAGGATTCTCCAAATCGATCTTGTTGATAAAGATGAACGTCGGGATGTCATAGCGCGCAAGCAGGCGCCACAGGGTTTCGGTGTGCCCCTGTA
>URYW01000096.1 GCA_900552145.1 uncultured Collinsella sp.
GCCAACACAAACGAGCCATCCGCTGCAAGCTCAAGCGCTTGGTGTGGCAGCAGCGCGGGCATGCCCACCTCAGTAATGGAGGGAAAGCCCGCCTGCATGCTAGAGACCTTGACGTTGCCGCCGCGTTCGCGCTCGAGAAGCGCCACAACGTCGCAGGCAACCTCATAGCGCAGCGCATCGCTCACGATAACGACCGTTGTTTTGGCAGAACCCACAAAGGCGGGTAGCACATGCCAGTAAAACTCATCCTGCCGTGTGGGACCATCGATGTAGCCGCAATCGGCCCACTCCCCTTGCGCAGCAGCCGCCCAGCAGGCATTGGCATCCGCCAAGAACCAGTTGCTGTAGAGATTCTCCGCCCAGTCCGCCACGGCGCGGGCAGGTTCCTCGAGCGCATCGCACTCGACGGAGCGTGCCCGCAGATACGCGGTGCACATATGGCGATAGGCAGCGTCCATGGCATACCATTCGGACGTATAGGCATCCCACACCTGCTGGGACTGCGCCAGATGGAACCCACCCGCGTGCGTCTGCCTAAACGCGCACATATCGGCCACAGCGACAAGCAGGTCAAAGTAGCTCTCGACACGACGGTACCAGCTTAGGTCGCAACGGCGCGCAGCAAAGGCACGCGCATCCTCAACACGGTCTGCACCTTGCGCAAACGAGCAGAACAGCTGCGAGAGCACAACCTCGTTGACGCACGGGAACACATCAAGCGAAGCCAGCGCATCGATCGGCAGGGTCTCGAACCGTGCAAAGAGCCCGCGGGCATCCTCAACTAAACGACAAATCTCAAATAGGTCCTCGCTCGATGCCCGGGCTCCGGCGGCCTGGTCCCACGTACGCACCGCCTCAAGGCAATAGGGGCCGTAGGCGGGAGCCATATAGTTTTCGAGCCCCTTGAGCGCTCCCTCGGGAAGTGCGGTGGATGCCGCCATAAGAAGCACATGGGATGCAAGCATAAGCAGTGAATCACGCTCGTGCAGCGGTCCATCAAACCCATAACAGCGCAGCATAAAGGCGGCGAGAACATCGCGCACACAGTACTTATCCACCAGCGCGGCCAGCGCCTCGGGACCCTCGTGCAGCAGCGTGGCCATGCAGCCGCGCAATACAAACGCGGGCCGTGCGTCGCCCGGTTCCTTGCCGCCAAAGATCACCGTAAGGATTCCGAGCTCGATATCGGATGCACCCGCGGCATGTGGAACGCATGCGACAAACTTAGCGCAGCGGGTCTTGGCATCAAAGAACGTCTTGTGTGCTCGCAGGCTCTCGCGCACGGCGTCGATATTCTCGATGCCCAGCTGATCGGCCAAAAGCGAAAGATAGTCAGCCTGGAACTGATCGGCATACAGCTCAACATCGGCAAGCCAATCACCCTCAAGCCTGCCGCGCGGGCAACGGCGATACAGCAAGATATCGCTCGCAAGGTCATCGCGGTTGATGAGCTTCTTGACGGCAAACATGCGGCCCTCGCAGGCCTCAACAAAGCGCACCGGGCGCTCAAAGTCACCGTGAGCAGGCATTACGCCGGCATCGGCCCCCACGCCGTCGAAACCCTCGGCAGCCAATCGCTCAAACTCAGGAGCAAACTCGCCGTCCGCATCGTGCCAAACCACAACACGGCGCGGCGCGCATGAGGACAACGGCTGCAAAAACCGCAGCTTAAGCTGTTCTTCTACATCGATCTTGGGCAAGAATATCCTTACCGTATCTGCAGTTACTTGATCTTTGCCAGTACATCCTGAAACTTGGCGTAGTTGACCTTGACGCCGTCATCCAGGTCGATCTTAATCATCTGGTCTGCCAAGTGGTGCAACTTCTCCTCGTAGCCGATGGTCTCTTTAAGCTGGTCATTGAGCTTTTTGACACGCTTATCCAAGCGCACGCGCTCACCACGCTCAGCACTGGCAAGGGCATCGTTGGCATAGCCGATCTGCGAGCGATAGCGCTCCTGCTGCTCATGCACATAGTCGGTGCGGATGCGAGCCAACAGGTCGGGCTGATAGCGATGCATGTAAACAAGGCACTTGAAGCCGTTCTTTTTGCCGCTGTCGAACAGCCAGTAGATGGGGCGCTTCTTATAGGTCTGGCAGTGGTCCTTAAAGAAGTCCTTCAAAAAGTAGGTGCGGATGACCTCGCGCGAGGTGCCCTTGCCGCCGAGCGCCTCGGCAATAAAGGCCAGGTTCTGCTCGAGCGTCTCCTCGCCGTACACGGTGCGCACAAAGTCAATAAAATAGCGCACGATGTCGTCGTCAAAGTACTCGTCGTCGGTAATGGGCAGCACGTTGTCGCCATCGGGCATAAAGGTCACGTGATCGGAATCGGGCATCTTGGCAAGATAGTCAGAGACCGTGGCACCCTGATCGGCCAGGACCAGTCCGTCCACGTCCAGCGAATAGCGGCCAAACATGCAGCCCACGGCATAGCTTATGAGCGAGATGATCTCGTCGCGCTTGGTGCGCACGTATTTGTTGCCCTTATAGCTCTCGGGAATCTCGTCGGCGGTGTCAAAGATGCGCGCCACCGAGACGTACTTATCCTCGACCTCGATGGGCACCTCGCCCTCCATGTTGTAGATCTTGGCAAAGATTCGGTTGAGCTCCTCCTCGTTAGCGCGAAGCTGCTCAAAGCGAGCGTTAACCTCGGCTTTGCGAGCCTCGTATTTATCGGCGAGCAGTGTTGACATGGAACGCCTTCCAGGTAGTAGGGGATTAAAAACAATGATTCAAAGGGGCATTTTATGTGGTAGTCAAGCTTTTCTCACAGCACCCAGGAGGGTCCGTCCAACAACCGGGCACCATCTTCCTCGAGCGTATATTCACTCATCCAAGCCTTACCCAAAATGTCATACATAAAGAGCCAAAGGCTTACCCCATCGCGAAAGGTCCTCGTTGAAACAACGTAATTGGAGCCCTCAACCTCGCCTTCATACGACTCACACGACTCAAAACCGATGTAATCAAAACGACAGGTATCTCCAGGCTCAAGATTAGATACGACTGGCTTTTCCTCCACAATAATTGACGGAATTGGCCGGGGACCTACATTGGTAATCGAAACAATGAATCCGTAATCTTCCTCGAAACTGTCCACCTCAACTTGAGGCTTAGCCTTTTCGCTCCGAGACCTCTCTTCTTCTTGCTTCGTTTCTATGTCGTGCTTATACGAGACCACTGCAATAATGACTGCCGAAAACGTCCCGACTCCATTTAACAAATCCCCCGACGATAAAGAGTTGAGCAACGGAAGCGAGCAAATGCCGGATAGAAATCCAAGAAGAGCTTTAAACAGTAGCGTGAAAACCACTAAGCATGGAATTGAAACAGCCAAAGAAATAAATAGTCTGCGAATGTACCTCATGCTGATCACTCACAATAAGGGGTGACGTTTAAAATCCCAGGAGGGTTCAAACGAGTCCCAGTCGGTTTTTGACAGTTCGATAGCCAGTTCAGCCATGCTAGAGATACGGCCCTCTTCACCAAGGCCAAGAAGCGGCAGCCTTGACACAACGCCCGCATTACAATTGAGAGTTGGGTTAATCATTCTGAGCATCACAGATGCTGCGGATGAATTCAGGTAGGCAATTAGCGGAAGTAGGTTGTCATCTGCAATAAATGCGCAACTTCCAGCATGCTCAAACAGACTGTGTCCGCCGTTGACTCTAAACGAATTGCGATCGGACGTAACGTCTGACCAAGAGATCGACGGCCTAAATTGATCATCAAGGCTGACGGGGCGGAATCCTGACTGTTTTTTCATCTCCAGTTGGCCAGTGACTGAGAAATTCATAACGTTATCTCGGTTGCCATACCACTTGCGATAGCTACCACCTTTGTTACATGGATACCAACACGTTGTGGTTTGGACCTCGTTAATCGATGAGCACTCCCTATCAAACTTTGATAGTTGGACCTCCCACCAAGCTCTAATGAATAAGTCATTGTTTCCCGTTGTGATTCCAGCTTGAAGCGACGCGCGCGTACCAACAGCTGGATTTGATTTAAATGCAGATAGTATTCCGCCCCCAGCCCAGTAGGCTATTGGGGCGCCGGGGATCTGCTTGAAGATGTCGGCGTCGCGGCGGTAGAACCAGCCGCAGTCGGGATCTCGGATCGCCTCGAGCAGCTTGAGACGCTTCGCCTCACTACCGTTGATGTCGACGAGGCGCACGTAAGCGCCCTCGTATGCCGCGCGGCCGTTGTAGATGACATCGGCGGTTACGTTGACGACCTCGCCGCCGATGGCGTCAAATGCGCGGGGGCCGAGATGAGCCATCGAGACAATCGTCTTGCCCTCGATAATCGAAGAGCGCATCTTCTCAAAGCTGCCCAGGAACATCCAACTCTGCATGGTAACCATTGCGGCGTAGCCCTTATCCTCGACAAGGTTAAAACCGCGCTCGATAAAGCACGTGCAGAGGTCGCTCTTCACGTCGGGGTAGTTCTTCTTGATCCACTTGCTCATGAATGGATTAAAGCTGCTGCTGCCCATATACGGAGGATTCGCAACGGTGCAGGTAAAACGACGGGACAGCTTCTCGCAGATGGCGGCAGCGCTTTCGAGCTTAGTTTTGGCCGTAGCGGCAAAAAGATCATCGGAACAACTCGCGGCGGCAGCCTTGAGCTCGTCGATCTCGTCCTCTGAGGGATTGAGCAGCGAACCGATCTCGCCCAAATGACTCAGCTCCTCGGCGAGCTTCTTGTTACCCGGCAGCTCGTCCTCCCCTAGCGGGATGCTCGAGAGCACGGTAACGTCGGCGCGAACGCCACGCCTAAAGAAGCGACGGTCGTGCTCGCGGGCGCACATGGCAAGCGCCAGCTCCGCGATCTGTGCCGCGCGGGAATCGATTTCCATACCTGCAAGGTTTTTAGTAAGAATGAGCTCGGGAATCTCGCGCTCACGATAGCCGCGCTCCTCGTACATATGGAAGAGCAGCTCAAACGCATAGACCAAGATATGGCCCGAGCCGCATGCGGGGTCGCAGAGGGTTATCTCCTCGGGACTCGAAATGCGAATGAAGTCCTCGTGCTCAGCATCGGGCTCGATGTAATACTCCATGCGCTCGCGTAGCGAACTCCCCGGATTGTTGAGCATCCACAGACGGCCGAGTGAGTTCTCGACCATATAGCGCACAATCCACTCGGGGGTGAAGAGCTGCGTGGCGGGCGCGATGTCCGCCGCCGCTGCCTTGCGCTTGGACTTGAAGAACTCGTCTTTAACGTCAGCGTTGTAGTACTGATACATCCAACCCAGAACGGTCACGCCCTCGCGCCAGTCCTCGTCAGCGAGGACGGTATTGAGCTTGCCCACCACACTGTCAGCCATCATGAGGCCCTGGGGCAACAGCAGCTCCATGGCTCCGCCCACGCGTTCAAAGACGCCCGGCAGGCAATCGGCAAGCTCCTCGCACTGAGCAACAAACAGGTAGCGCCACAACGGTTCATCCAAGCCTGCCATCTTGAGCTCGGCTATGCGATCGGTATCGACCGTCGTTATTTCCACGTCCAGTGCGTTCTCCACGGCCTCGCTGCCATGGCTGCCGTCCGCACGACTTAGCATGCGCATACGGCTGGGAAGCCATCCGCATGCATCCATGAAGCGAATGGCCACGATGCGGTTGAACCAGGTGTAGGCCGCACGGTCGCGCAGCGCCTCGTGACCCACCTCCGCCTGCATGCGCAGCAGTTCGTCGCGTTGCTCAATCTCAGCCGGACTTAGAGGCAGGCCGTTGACGGTCTCGGACCCAACGGGCGCGGGTGCAGGTTCGGTGATGCCGTATCGCACCATCTGCGCCTCCACGCCTTTGATGAGCTCCGTACGGGCCCAGGTGCAGAAGCTCTTAAGAGCAGAATCGTTCATGGTTGATGAGCCTTTCTAAACGCCATAAGCCACCGGTGCGCGCTTTGGCACCGGTGGCTCCGCGGGTTAGTTGATACGGATCTCGTCGTTTGCAGCGAGCGCTTGCATAAGGCGGGAGCGCAGGTCGTCCACGTAGCGCTCCACGTCCTCTGCGGACAAGAGACGACTCGGCTTGGCCAGATCGGCGCGGCGCACAGTCTTGATCTTGCGCTGGGGCTTGGGCGCGGGCACGGGAGCAGACGATGCGGCGCCCTTGTTGGAGACCTTCTTGACCACCTCGCCCGTACTCATGACCTCCGTGGTGCGGCGCTCGTTGTCCATACGCACGCGGGCCTCATCCACAGCGTCGTACATCTCGTAGGCCGCCGCACTGAGCCAGTCGCCCCAGTGTGTTGCAGCAAAGCTCAGT
>URYW01000097.1 GCA_900552145.1 uncultured Collinsella sp.
GCTACAATAACTTAGTCTGTGCGATATGGAGGTGAACATGGCTGAAGCTGGTATCGGCGTTGATATCGTCGAGATTTCCCGTATGAAATCAATTCTTGAAAAGACGCCGTCGTTTGCTAGGCGTGTGTTTACCGAAGAAGAGCGTGCGTATTGCGATGCATCATCGCGCCCCGCTGCTCACTATGCCAGCCGCTTTGCTTCGCGCGAGGCGGTACTTAAAGCTCTCGGCACGGGTTTTAGTCAAGGCGTTGGTCGCAAGGATGTTTCGGTTACGCGTGATAAACTCGGCAAACCGAAGGCGCTGCTTTCGGGCCGTGCTCTCGAGATCGCTCAAGAGCTGGGTGTTGTTGAGGTCGCTCTTTCCATTACGCTTACAGGAGACTTAGCCGTTGCGAATGCCATCGCGATTACCGAAGATGCTCGGCCTAAGCCAAAAGAGGAAAAGGTGAGTACCAAGAAACGTGTAGCGCAGACATTTAAAGAGGCTCGCTCTGTTTTAGATGAGCTTGAGCAGCTGCAGAATTCAGCATTGACGGAGCACCTGGGCGATGCTTCGCAAGATACGCTAGGAGCATAGATGAAACCGGTTTTGAGTACCGAAGAAGTCGTTCGTCTCGAGGACATCATCGAACGCGAAGGGACTTCGAAGGCCGAGCTTATGGAGCTAGCGGGTGAGTTTGCCGCCAACGAGGTCTTGAAGCTCAATCCCGATCGGGTTCTCGTTCTGGTCGGTTTTGGTAATAATGGCGGCGACGGTTGGGTTGCCGCCGATATTCTGAGCCATAAGGGTGTGGACGTCGATATCGTTTCTCCGGTTGAGCCGGATGAGATTCCTGCTGCTCTGGCACGTCATGTTGCTCGTCGTACTGCCGGCCGCGATGTGCACGTTTGTGTCGGCCCCTCGCGTGACGAACTCGAGGTTTTGATCGATAAGGCCGATGTTGTTGTTGATGCCAATTTTGGTACCGGTTTCCACGGGAATCTGCGTGCGCCGTTCTCCATCTGGATTCCTACGGTCAATGAATGCGCCGATTGTGTCGTATCCATTGATGTCCCCTCGGGCCTGAATGCCGAGACGGGCGTTGTTGATGACGACTGCATTCGTGCCGAGCATACGGTGACGATGATTGCGCCCAAGATTGGTCTGTATAGCGCTGATGGCCCTGAGTATGCTGGCGATTTGATCTGCGGCAATCTTTACGACCGTCTTGACGAGGTCATCGATGATGTCGACCACGCCGCCGAGATTGTCGAGCCCGGTGACTTAGTTGATTACTTTGCTCCACTACCTACGAATATCGATAAGTATTCCCGTGGCTCTGTGCTTATTGTCGCCGGATCTGCGCAATATCCTGGTGCTGCCATTATGGCGGCCAAGTCTGCAGCTCGCGCGGGTGCTGGTTACGTGGCAGTCGCGGCTCCTGACGCCTGCGCCAATCTTATTCGCATGGCACTTCCTTCGATTCCCGTCTTTGCTATTCCGTCTGATTCCCGCGGCTCCTTTGGCGCCGCTGCGCGCATGACTGTGTGCGAGATTGCAAAGAAGTACAGCTGTGTACTGTGCGGTCCCGGTATGACGACATCTGCCGGCGCTATGCAGGTGGTTTCGGGCTTGCTCGAGCTTGATGTGCCGCTTATTTTGGACGCCGATGCACTCAACTGCCTTGCTAAGATTGCCATTGACGGTATTGATAGTAATCCCGAGATGTATCGTCGCGAGCAGCCGTTGGTTATGACGCCGCACTATCGTGAGCTTTCGCGTCTGGTTGCCGGTGACGAGGTGAACGACCTTGGTACCGCGATTGCGGCCGCGCAGAAGGTTGTCTGGGCTGCAGGCTCCGACAATCTGGTGGTCATTGCCAAGGGGCCGACGACGGCTATCTGTGGCGTTGAGCGTGTGCTGCTGCCGCTCTCGGGTCCGGCTTCTCTGGCAACTGCCGGTTCGGGTGATGTTCTCGCGGGTATTTTGGCCGGCACGCTTGCCACCATGCGCGACGAGATGGATCGTTGGGAGTTGCTGTATTCGTACGCCGTCGCACTTCACAGCTACGCCGGTTTTGCCGCGGCGACGGAGTATGGTGAGAAGAGCGTCATCGCGACCGATCTTATCGACTTGATCGGTCCTGCCATGGAACTGGCGGCAAAGGATGCGCTCGAAGATCTGGGAATCATGGACGAAGGGTCGGATGACTAATCATGAATAAAGCCGATTTGACGCGCTGGTCCTGGGTCGAGATCGACCGCGGGGCGCTCCGTCGCAACACGAGGGCCTATAAGAACTTGCTGAATCCACGTCAGCGCCTGTGCTGCGTGGTCAAGGCCGATGCTTATGGTCATGGAGCTGTTGAGTGCGCCAAGATCATGTATTCGGTCGGTGCCGACATGTTTGCCGTGGCGACGGTTAACGAGGGCGTTGAGCTCCGACAGGGCGGGATTACGAAACCCATCCTCATCCTAAGCGAGCCGCCTATCGAGGCCATTCCGACGTTGCTCGAGTTTGATATCATGCCCTCGGTCTATACGTCTGACTTTGCTCTTGCGTATGGCGAATGTGCCGTCGCGGCGGGCAAAGTGGGCAAGTATCATCTCGCCATCGAGACGGGCATGAATCGTATCGGCGTTCACTACACGCAGGTGCTCGACTTTGTCCGCGGTATAAATTTCCATCGCGGTATTCAGTGCGACGGCGTATTTACGCACTTCGCCACGGCCGATGAACCTTCGGGCTGGGACTACAAGCTGCAGTGTCAGCGCTTTACCGAGGCCGTTCAGGCCATTAAGGATGCGGGTTTTGAGTGCGGTATCGTGCACTGCGCCAACACGCCGTCCTCGATGCTCGACCCCTCGATGCATTTTGATATGATCCGCGCCGGCGTTGGCTTGTATGGCATGCAGCCGTGCGAGCTGAGTGGCCGCGTGATGCAGCTTGATCCCGTTATGAGCGTCCATGCGCGTGTGACGCGCGTGGCACACCCTGCGATGGGTGAGGGCGTGGGCTACGGTTTTACCTACCGCGTACCGCGTACGCGCGTTCAGATCTGCACGCTGCCGATCGGTTATGCCGATGGCCTATCGCGTACGCTTTCCAATCGTATGGATGTGCTGTATCGCGGCGAGCGCGTGCATCAGGTTGGCAATATCTGCATGGACCAGTTTATGGACGCCATTCAGTCCAACCCGGCACACGAGATTCCCGAGGCCGAGTATGGCGACGAGATGATCATTGTCGGCCGCGATGGCGATGCCGAGATCACTATGGACGAGATGGCCCGACTGCGCGGAACGATTAACTACGAGGTCGCCTGCGGCTTTGGCATGCGTCTCGACAAGGTCTACGTGTAGGAGCCGCTATGGGCGTCATGCACATCCCCGGCCATACCCATCAGGCACCACGTGAGGTCGCACTCGAGGAAATTGAGGCCGTTCTGGGCGATTGTCACCTCTGCCAGCTCTACCAGTCGCGTCACAATATCGTGTTTGGCGTGGGAAACCCCCGCGCTCGTGTGATGTTTATTGGCGAGGCGCCGGGCCGCAATGAGGATTTGCAGGGCGAGCCCTTTGTGGGGGCGGCAGGCGAGGACCTCAACGGCATTTTGTCGCTGGCGGGGCTCAAACGCGAAGACGTCTACATTGCCAACGTGCTTAAGTGCCGCCCGCCGGGAAACCGCAATCCACGTCCCGAGGAAGTGCTGGCTTGCTCGCCGTTTTTGCGTGAGCAGATTCGAAGCATCTGGCCCGATATTATCGTGACGCTCGGCAACCCCGCGACGCACTTTGTGCTTAAGACCGAGATTGGCATTACTAAGCTGCGCGGCAGGTTCCACCAGATGGGGCATTTTGTAGTAATGCCCACGTTCCATCCGGCAGCAGCGCTACGCAGTCCGGCGTGGCAGGAACTGCTGGAGGAAGACTTTAAGATGCTGGGCGACTATCTGGAGCGACATCCCGCACCAGAGGACGCCTCGGAATAATAAGGAGCATATATGTCCCTGGAGCGCCTGGGGGTAGGTACTTACAAAACGACTTGCGCTGCCGATACGGAGTACTTTGGCGAGCTAATTGCACCGTGCCTTGAGGACGGCGATGTGCTCATCCTGACCGGTGGCCTGGGGGTGGGCAAAACTCACTTTACCAAGGGCGTCTCGCGCGGGCTGGGCGATGGGCATATGGTTACGAGCCCTACGTTTGCGCTCATGGCCGTTCACGATCAAGGCCGTATTCCGCTGTTTCACTTTGATCTATACCGTCTGGAGCATGCCTACGAGCTCGAGGATACGGGCATTTTCGATGTGCTGGGCTATGAGGGTGCTTGCCTGCTGGAATGGGGCGAACAATTCCAAGACGAGCTGACGGATGAGTATCTTTCGGTGACGCTCAAGCGTGATGAGGGCGACAGTGATGTGCGAACGATAACGCTCGAGGCGCACGGTGACCGCGCAATGGAGCTTTCCCATTTGATTGATAAGGCTGTACAAGATGAGCTTGCATAACGACAACGCGCTGGTGGTGGCGCTCGATACTTCGACCGACATGCTTGCCTGCGCGGCAAGCTGGATTGATGGGCAGACGGGCGAGACGAAGCTCGTGAGTGGCGACCACATGTGTCGCCGTCACGCCAACGTTGAGCTCGTGAATACCGTTGATGGCGTGCTGGCTCAAACCGGTCTGGATCGCAGCGATGTTGGTTGCTACGTGGTCGGCCGCGGTCCGGGGTCGTTTACGGGTGTGCGCATCGGCATCTCCACTGCCAAGGGCCTCGCACGTGGTGCCAATGTTCCGCTGCTGGGCGTGTCGACGCTCGACGCTTGCGCTTGGACGGCGTGGAAGGCTGGCGTGCGCGGCAAGCTTGGTATCTTGGCCGATGCTATGCGCGGTGAGGTATATCCGGCGCTGTATATGCTGGTCGATGAGGGCCCCGAGCGTCAATTTGAGCGCGAACACGTGGTCAAGGCCGCCGTGGCGCTCGATGAGTGGCGCCGAGCAGCGGACTGGGACCAGGTTCAGCTGACCGGTGACGGTCTCGTGCGCTATGGCAAGCTGCTGGGTGAGGACGAGACCGCCCGCTGCGTGGAGTGCGACCTGTGGTGGCCTTCGGGCGAGGGCTTGCTGCTCGCGCACGCTGCGGGTGACGGCGATCCGGCCCGCGTCCTGCCGATTTACACACGCCTTTCGGATGCCGAGGAAAACGAGCGCAAGCGTCTTGGTCTTGCCGAGAGTGCGCAGAGCGAAATTACGGGCGTTGCCGATGAGCTCGCCGGTCGTCATCTGCAGTTCCGTCCCATGGGCGCGGCGGATGCCGAGGGCGCGAGCGCGCTGGAGGCTGCCTGCTTTGAAGGTGCCGGACACGAGGCGTGGACGCCGGGCATGTTCCTGTCCGAACTGGGCGAGGACGTCGCTGCGCCGCGTAGTTGGTGGGTAGCACACGACGACGGCAAGCTGCTGGGCCTTGCCGGCGGTATGGTCGTGGACGGTGATGTGCAGATTCTGGATGTCGCCGTCGACCCGGCACATCGCCGTGAGGGCATTGCCCGCAAGCTGCTGTCGCATGTGAGCTATGATGCCCAGATGCTCGGCTGCACCACGGCTTCGCTCGAGGTCGAGGACGGCAACGAGGGAGCGATTGCGCTCTACGCCGCCCTGGGTTTTACCGAGGCGGGTCGTCGTCGTGGCTACTACGGTGCCGGCAAGGACGCCATCGTCATGACGGCTTCGCTGCCTCTGGTGCTTCCGGTCGACAATGCCTCGCCCGAGCCGACGGCGGCAGAGCAGCGTGTATGGCCGCTGCCTGCGCCTGGGCGCTCCGAGGGGGAGCGTGCCGAAATTGAGCGCCGCCGCCTAGTGCTCGCTATCGAGAGTTCCTGCGACGAGACGGCCGTGGCGATTATCGATGCGGATGGCAATATGCTGGCCAACCAGGTGTCGACACAGATTGATTTTCACGCCCGCTTTGGCGGCGTGGTGCCCGAGATCGCCTCGCGCAAACACGTTGAGGTGATTGTGAGTGTCGTGGATGCGGCGCTCGAGGATGCCGCGGCATCGCTTGGTCTTGAGGGTGGAGCCATTGCCCCCAGCGAGCTTGCCGCCGTGGGCGTGACACAGGGTCCGGGCCTGGTGGGCGCCCTCGTGGTGGGCGTTGCCTTTGCCAAAGGCTTTGCCTACGCTGCCGGTAAGCCGCTCGTATGCGTCAACCATCTGGAGGGGCACCTGTTTGCCAACTTGCTGGCGCAGCCCGACCT
>URYW01000098.1 GCA_900552145.1 uncultured Collinsella sp.
ACACCCCTGATGGGTTTCTTTCGTAACTATCTTCCTTTCCGATGGCGGAAGATTTCCGAGTTTTTCGACAGTCTCAAATAATTCTCTGGGAGGTATTTGCCATGTCCCTTGAAACCAATCCCGCCCTGCGCCGCAGCGTGATCTATGAGCTGTACGTCCGCAGCCACACGCCCCAGGGCACCTTCCGGGCCGTGGAGCCGGATCTGCCCCGGATCCGGGCCCTGGGCACGGATATCCTGTGGCTGATGCCCATCCACCCCATCGGGGAAGCCAACCGCAAGGGCAGCATGGGCTGCCCCTATGCCAACCGGGACTACCGTACGGTGAACCCGGAGTACGGCACCCTGGAGGACTTCCTCCACCTGGTGGACGCCATTCACAATAATGGCATGAAGTGCATCATCGACGTGGTGTATAACCACACCTCCCCGGACGCCACCCTGGTGGCCCTGCACCCGGAGTATTACTATCACAAGCCCGACGGCAGCCGGGGCAACAAGGTGGGGGACTGGACCGATGTGGTGGACCTGGACTACGCCGTTCCCGGCCTGTGGGATTATCAGATCGAGTCCCTGTGCTATTGGGCCCAGTATGTGGACGGCTTCCGCTGCGACGTGGCCAGCACCGTGCCGGTGGCGTTCTGGCGCAAGGCCCGGCAGGCGGTGGAACGGGTGCGCCCCGGGGCCGTCTGGCTGGGGGAGAGCGTCCACCTGGACCACATCCTGGCCTTCCGCCGCCAGGGCTTTTACGCCGCCACGGACAACGAGCTGTTTGACGTGTTCGACATTCTGTACCCCTACGACATCTGGCCCCTGTATGAGGGGGCCGCCGGCGGGGCCATGTCCCTGAGCCGGTATTTTGCCGCCCTGAGCTATCAGGAGCTGAGCTTTCCCACCTGGTACAACAAGCTCAGCTGCCTGGAAAATCACGACCAGCGCCGGGCGGCGGACCGCTTCCCCAGCCGGGACAGCCTGCTGGCCTGGACGGCCCTGAGCTATTTCCAGAAGGGGACTACCCTGCTCTATGCCGGGCAGGAGTTCTCTGCCGTCCATACGCCCTCCCTGTTTGAGCGGGAGCCCATCGACTGGACCGGGGAGGACCTGTCCCCCCTGCTGCGGAAGCTGTACGACATCAAAAAGCGCCTGCCCACAGACGCCGCCTTCCATGTGGAGACCGACGACGAGCAGGGCCTGGCCGTGGCCGATTATCGGGACGGCCAACACCTGGCGGTGGGCGTGTTCCCCCTGGCGGGCCGACCGGTGACGGCCGCCGTCCCCCTGGCCGACGGCAATTATGAAAACGCCCTGACCGGCGAGTCCGTCACCGTCCGGGAGGGCCGCCTGGCCGCTGCCGGGCCGGTGATCATTCTGTAAGCGAAAAAATAAGCGCAAAAAAGCAGCCGCGAGGCTGCTTTTTTGCGCTTATTTTTCACATATCCAGGAGCTGCAGCTCCTCCTCGTCCACCTTCCGCAGATCCCGGCGGCTGAGAATGTCGTACATACACGGCACCACCAGCAGGGTCATCAGCGTGGCATACAGCAGGCCGCCGATGCACACCAGGGCCACCGGCTGCATCAGCGCCGTGCCCACGTTGTTGCCGAAGGCCATAACGATCAGGCCCAGAATGGTGGTCAGGGAGGTCATGAGAATGGGCCGCAGACGGGTGACGCCGGCCTCGATGATGGCCTCCCGGCGGCCCATGCCCTCCAGCCGCAGCTGGTTGATGTAGTCCACCAGGACGATGCCGTTGTTGACAATGACGCCCACCAGCATCACAAAGCCGATCAGGGAGATGACGCTGACCTCCACCCCCGCCAGCAGCAGGGCCAGGAAGCCGCCGGTGAAGGCCAGGGGGATGGTGAACATGACGATCAGCGGCGAGCGCAGGGACTGGAACTGGGCCACCATCACCAGATACACCAGCACGATGCCCAGCAGCAGCATCAGCAGCAGCTGCCGGATGGCGTCCATGATGGCCTCGCGCAGGCCACAAAGCACGAGCAGCAAGATGACGATGCCCTCAAGGAAGATGACGCTCATGGCCACGTGCCAGTCACCGCCGCAGACGGTGGTGGTGATTCCGGCGATCATCGCGTTGACGCCTAAGCCCGACGCGCAGGCGAGCGGGCGGTTGGCGAAGATGCCCATGCAGATGGTCATGATGCCGGCGCCCAGGCAGGTGGCGCAGGCGAGCGCTCCCGCATCGATGCCGGCGCCCGAGAGCACCGCGGGGTTGACGGCAATGATGTAGGCCATCGCCAGGAATGTTGTCAGTCCAGCGCGAAGTTCGGTCCCGATTGTGGACTTGCGCTCGCTGACGTGAAATAGTTCGTCCATGCATACCCTTTCCTTGTTCGGCCCCGAGTTTAGGCCGATTGACACGAACTCACCCACTATAGCCCCTTTACGACGCTGTTGTTCCTCGCATGTTGATGTTCGGCGCTTTGTAGCAGACGGACGGTATTTTTCGCATGAAAATGTGTGGGTACCGTATACTTAAGCGGTTACAACGACCCCTATGGAGGAACGTATGATTAAAGAGCTTTGCCACGACGAGGCTATTCTGTCCCAGCGTTGCGAGGTTGCGACCGTCGAGGATGAGTCGGTGGCACAGGACCTGATCGATACCATCAAGTCGCTCGACGATGCCGGCTGCCTTGCCGCCAACCAGATTGGCGTTACCAAGAAGGTCTGCGTCTATCTGGACGACGCCGGCGAGCCCCACGTGCTCTACAACCCCCGTCTGGTGTTTGGCCTGGGTGCCAGCAAGATGGAGGAGAGCTGCCTGACGCACGAGGAGGTCACCAAGTCCACGCGCTATATCAAGTGCAAGGTCGCTTATGACGTAATCGTCGACGGCAAGATGCGCGAGCGCAAGCAGGACTTTGTGGGCTTCGAGGCACAAATGATCCAGCATATGATCGACCACTGTCTCGGCAAGTTGGTCTAAGGGGATCAAAGCACCGCACCTTGCCGCTCAATCGTCGCTTGCGTACCGTTAGTACGCGGCGCTCCTCTTTCGTGGCAATCTGCGGCACTTTGACCCCTTAGACGACCTGCGGGGTTAACTTGGTTGAGTTTATCCAGCTTGAATAGTCCGGGCGTGACATTGTTGTCATGTCCGGGCTTTTGTGTTTAGCGCCTTTTTGTTTGGTGACAATAACCTTAGCAAGAACGTAAAGCTAGGAGGCGCTATGTGCACGAGTATTCGATTTACCGATAATTCTGGCCACATGTATCTAGGCCGCAACCTCGACTGGAGCTTTGACTACGGCCAACAGGTTCGCGTGATGCCGCGCGGGTTCCACATTCCGTATTCGTTTATCGACGACGCGACAGCGGCACACGCGGTGATCGGTATGTGCATCGATTACAAGAACTACCCTATGTTCTTCGATTGCGGCAACGATGCGGGCCTCGCCGTAGCGGGCCTCAATTTCCCGGGTTATGCCGAGTATGCCGAGGGGCCGGTTGATGGAAAGACCAATATCGCGGCCTATGAGTTTCCCCTGTGGGTGGCAGCGACGTTCTCGACGGTCGATGAGGTCGAGGCCGCGCTGCGCGACACGGTGATTGTTGCCAAATCTGCAGGAGAGGGGCTGGGCGTGTCGCTGCTCCATTGGATTATCGGCGACAGCCAGCGCAGCATCGTGGTCGAGATGATGGCTGACGGCCTGCATGTATACGACGATCCAGTCGACACCCTTGCCAACCAGCCGACCTTCCCGTGGCACATGGAAAACCTGCGCACCTATATCACCGCCACAAGCGATTTTCCTCAGACGGCGACATGGCGTGGCGCCGAGCTCAAGCCCTATGGCGCGGGTGCCGGCATGCGTGGTATTCCGGGTGACTGCTATTCGCCGAGCCGTTTTGTAAAGGCGGCGTACCTCAATGCCAATTACCCGCAAAAAGACAGCGAGGCCGAAAACGTCGTCCGCATGTTCCGCTCGCTCGAGGGCGTGGTGATGATTGAGGGGGCGTCCAGGATGGGCGATGGCAAGTTCGAGAAGACTATCTACACCGGATGCTTTAGCGCGCGCACGGGCAATTATTACTACGCGATGTATGGGGATCCGTCGATTCGCTACGTGAGCCTGATGGATGCCGAGGGCGCGAGCCCCGATAAGCTCGTGGTTCCCGAGCCGCGCCGTTCGTAGCTGATTGCTTTACTGCAATGCAAAGCGGCCCTGCGTCTCTCGTGAGGTGCAGGGCCGCTGTCGTTGATTTATGACGTCGCTAGAAGTTGGCGTCGTTGAGTTGTTCGCTCTCGAGGCCGTCGAGCTGTTGTTGTTCGGGTGTATCGGTGACGCTCTCGAGCAACTCGGTGGGATCGACGTTCATGTCCCTACCGGCTTCGTTGCCGTTGACCAGGTCGTCCGAGAAGATATCGACTTCCATTTCCTCGGCCTCTTCGATCTGAACCTCGAGCGGCACCTGGGTGCGCACGAGCTTAACGGCCGGGCGCATGCGGGCAAACAGCGGTACGTACTCAATGATGATGGCCGAGTTCTCGAGACCATACCAGCGTGCCGGGCTTCCGCAGGCGCGGCGGACGGCGTACTTGATGGCCATGACGCGGTGGTCATTGCGGTTGATGTCCGTTTCGGGGGCGAGCATCTTGCGCAGCATGCAAAAACGGAAGTCGCCCACGTTGCCGCGTGTCTCGTAGATGGAATAGGTGTGGTGCTGCGGCGGTAACTCGCCCGATGCCATCAGGTCTCCAACAATCTGGCGCAGGTAGGCGTTGATGCGCTGGTTGACCTTAAAGCCCAGGTCCAGGCGCACGCGGAACAAAAAATCCGTGCCAAAGGTCTCGACGGAATACTCGTGCGTATAGGGCTCATCGGTAACGTGCACGTTGATGAACCAGTATGCCTTGGCGCGCTTGGGATGTTTGTCCAAGATGGAATAGAGCACGTCGCGGTCGAGCGTGAGCGGGTCGGGGCTGTTGGTGAGGAACACCAGATTGTCGGCGAGCACGGGGTAGGTCTCGTCGTTGCGCAGGCGGTTGAGCTGATCGATGTACTTGGAGACGGGCAGCAGGATCGTTTGCGTGTGCTCGATGGCGGTACCGCGACGCCACACGTACATAAGGCCAAACAGCAGCGAGGCCAAGAAGATCATCACATAGCCGCCGTCAAAGAACATAGTGAGGCACGAGGCAAAGAAGCAGAGCTCGATGGCGCCAAAAAGCAGGGCGAAGACGCAGGCGCCCAGTCTGTGCTTGAGAATGCCGGCGATATAGCTCGTCAAAAGCGTCGTGGTCATAAGCATGGTCACGGTAATGGCGAGGCCATAGGCGCTCTCCATGCGCTCGGAGTTTTGGAACAGCAGCACGATGAAGATGCAGCCGACCCACATGATGTTGTTGACGAGTGGAATATAAAGCTGGCCCTTGGTGTCGCTGGGGTAGTGGATGCGCAGGTGCGGCATAAGGTTGAGGCGCGTTGCTTCCGAAACCAACGAGAACGAGCCGGTAATGAGCGCCTGCGAGGCGATGATGGCCGCCACGGCCGAAAGCACGATGGCAAAGGGGCGCAGGGGCTCGGGAAGCATCATATAGAACGGGTTGACGATATCCATCGCGAGCATCTGGGGATTGGAATTGTTGGCGAGCAGCCAAGCGCCTTGACCCAGATAGTTGAGGATAAGGGCCGCCTTAACAAATGGCCAGGATGCATAGATGTTTGCCTTGCCCACATGACCCATATCCGAGTAGAGGGCCTCGGCGCCGGTCGTCGACAGAAAGACGAAGCCGAGCACCATAATGCCCGAGTGGTTGATGGGCGAGAACAGGAACATGATGCCGCGGATGGGGTTGAGCGCGCGCAGGATGGACAGGTTGCCGAGCATGTTGAACAGGCCGGCGCCTGCCAGGAACAGGAACCACAGCGTCATGAGCGGGCCGAACAGCTTGCCGATCGACGAGGTGCCGGCGCGCTGCATGGCAAACAGGCCGCAGATAATGATGATGGTAATAATGATGACGTTGGTTTGCCCGTCACCCAATAGCGCGTGGCCCCACTCGATGGTGCGCAGACCCTCGATGGCCGTGGTAACCGTGACAGCGGGGGTGAGGATGCCGTCGGCGAGCAGCGCCGCGCCGCCAATCATGGCGGGGAGAATCAGCCACGGCGCCACCTTACGCACTAGACTGAACAGGGCGAAGTT
>URYW01000099.1 GCA_900552145.1 uncultured Collinsella sp.
CATCCTCGTTGTGGGCTAGGCCGGCGAGACCGGCATCAAGCTGCGCGTCTGGGCTGCCGAGCCGGTCGAGGAGCACTTCGATCTGGAGGCCTTCAACCGCGGCGACTACGCCCTGGCCGATGCCGAGCGCGCCGAAGCCGAGGCCATCAGCGCCATCCTCTACCCCAACGACGCCGGCGAGCACGGCCGTCTGCTGCGCCTGAAGCAAGAGTACCTGTTTGTCTCGGCCGGCATCTACAGCCTGCTCGACACCTTTGAGAAGGAACACGGTGCTAACTGGGAGCTGCTGCCGCAGTTTGTGGCCATCCATACCAACGACACGCACCCCGCCATGTGCGGCCCCGAGCTCATGCGCATCCTCATCGACGAGAAGAAGCTCGAGTGGGACGACGCCTGGAACATCGTGACGCAGGTCGTGAGCTACACCAACCACACTATCCTTCCCGAGGCTCTGGAGAAGTGGCCCATCGGCACGTTCTCCAAGCTCCTCCCCCGCGTGTACCAGATCATCGACGAGATCAGCCGTCGTTGGCATGAGTCGTTCGACACCACGCAGGAGGGTTGGCAGGAGCGCCTGCGCCAGACCGCCATTCTGTGGGACGGCGAGATCCGCATGGCCAACCTGTCTGTGATCTGCAGCCATAGCGTCAACGGCGTAGCCAAGATCCACTCCGACATCATCAAGAACATCGTGCTCAAGGACTTCTACGCCCTGACGCCCGAGAAGTTCAACAACAAGACCAACGGCATCTCACACCGTCGTTTCTTTGCCGAGGCCAACCCCACCTATGCCAAGCTCGTGACCGAGGCCATTGGCGATGGCTGGCTGAAGGACGCCTTTGAGCTGGAGAAGCTCAAGGAGTTCCAGAACGACGCCGAGTTCCTGAAGGCCGTGGGCGCCTCCAAGCGCGCCAACAAGGAGCGTTTGGCCGCCTACGTTAAGGCCGAGACCGGTCTGGTCATTGACCCCAACACCGTCTTCGATGTTCAGGTGAAGCGCTTCCATGCCTATAAGCGCCAGCTCATGAACATCATGAAGGTGATGGACATCTACAACCGTCGCATCGCGGATCCCAACTTCCACGTGACGCCGACGACCTTCATCTTTAGCGGCAAGGCCGCCTCGAGCTACACCTTTGCCAAGGAGACCATCCGCCTCATTAACTCCGTGGCCGACGTCATCAACAACGACGCCCGCGTCAACGAGGTCATGAAGGTCTGTTTTATTCCCAACTTCCGCGTGAGCAACGCCCAGCTCATCTACCCCGCAGCCGAGATTTCGGAGCAGATCTCCACCGCCGGCAAGGAGGCCTCGGGCACGTCCAACATGAAGCTCATGATGAACGGCGCCATTACGCTGGGCACCCTCGACGGCGCTAACATCGAGATCGCCGACCTGGCCGGTCGCGAGAACGAGGCCATCTTTGGCCTGACCGCCCCCGAGGTCGAGCAGCTCTGGGCATCCAACAGCTACTTTGCATGGGATACCCTCAACGGCGACCGTGAGCGCCTGGGCCGCGTGATGGACGAGCTCAAGGACAACACCTTTGCGGGTCTTTCGGGCAACTTCGAGAGCATCTACTACGAGCTCTAGAACAACAACGACTCCGACCTTGTCATGGCAGACTTCCGCAGCTACGTCGACGCGTGGGAGAAGCTTACGGGCAGCTATGGCGATCAGGAGACTTGGAACCGCAAGGCCCTGCTCAACACCGCCTCGAGCGGCTGGTTCTCGAGCGACCGCACCATTCGCGAGTACCGCGACGAGATCTGGCACGCATAAAGGCGCGCGAGCTCCCCTATGCCAGCACGGCATTACTCGACGGGCGCGACGTTGCGCCGCGCCCGTCGCTAATGGGTTTAGGAACATCGATGACAGAAGGAGAAATCGATGAGTAAGAAAGAATGCATCGCGATGCTCCTCGCAGGAGGACAGGGCAGCCGATTGGGGGCACTCACCCAAAAGATCGCTAAGCCGGCGGTTAGCTTTGGTGGCAAGTTCCGCATTATCGACTTCTCGCTGTCCAACTGCTCCAACTCGGGTATCGACACGGTGGGCGTTCTGACGCAGTATCGCCCCTACCTGCTGCATGCCTATGTGGGCTCCGGCGAGGCGTGGGATCTGGACAGCCGCGACGGCGGCGTGTCGATCCTGCCGCCGTACGAGACGCAGACCGGTGGCGCCTGGTATGCGGGCACGGCAGACGCCATTACGCAGAACCTCGACTACATCAAGGCCAACGACCCCAAGTACGTCCTGATTCTTTCGGGCGATCACCTGTATCGCATGGACTACCGCAAGATGCTCAAGACGCACATTGAGAACAACGCCGACCTCACCGTGAGCGTTATGCCCGTGCCGTGGGAGGAGGCCAGCCGCTTTGGCATCCTGACCACCGACCCCGAGGACGGCCGCATCACCAAGTTTACCGAGAAGCCCGAGAAGCCCGATTCGAACCTCGCGTCCATGGGCATCTACATCTTCTCGGCCGACGTCCTGATCGAGGCCCTCGAGCAGGACGCTCTGGACCAGCGCTCGAGCCACGACTTTGGCAAGGACATCATCCCCAAGCTGCTCGGCGAGAACAAGCGCCTGTACAGCTACGAGTTCCACGGTTTTTGGAAGGACGTTGGCACCATCGCCAGCTTCCACGAGACCTCAATGGACCTGCTGGGCAACAACCCCGAGTTCGATCTGTTTGACAAGAACTTCCCCATCATGTCCAACATCACCACGCGTCCGCCGCACTACATTGGCCCGGACGGCCGCCTAGACGACTGCCTGGTCTCCAACGGCTGCAAGATTTACGGCACCGCTCGCCACTCGATTCTTTCGACCGATGTCATCATCGAGGAGCGCGCCGTGGTCGAGGACTCCGTGCTGCTGCCGGGTGCGCACGTTAAGAGCGGCGCGCACATCTGCCGCGCAATTTTGGGCGAGAACTCCACGGTCGAAGAGGGCGTGAAGCTCGGCTCTGTCGATACCACCAAGGATACGGCCGTCGTTGGAAATGACGTCGTTATCGGGAAGGGGGAATGATCCGATGATCAATCGCAAGGCCATCGGTTATATCACCGCTAACTACTCTTCGACCTACGGCAGCGTGCTGCTCAAGGACCGCCCCATCGCGTCCGTCCCGTTTTTGGGCCGCTACCGCCTGATCGACTTCCCGCTGTCCAACATGATGAATGCCGGCATTAAGACCGTCGGTGTCGTCATGCCGGGAAACTACCGCTCGCTGATCGACCACGTGGGCTCGGGCAAGGACTGGGGCCTGGACCGCAAGAAGGGCGGCCTGTTCATGGTGCCCGGCAACGCGTATGGCACCACCAAGGGCGGCATGCGCTTCCTGCTGCGCGACATCATCTCCAACAAGACGCTGTTCCAGCGCTCGGACAAGCCCTATGTTGTGATGATGGGCACCAACATCATCTTTAACATGGACCTCAACACCATCATCGACGCGCACGAGAACTCCGGTGCCCAGATGACCGTGGTGTACTGCAAGGCCACGCGCAATGTTGATGACGAGACCAAACTCGAGATTAACGAGAACGGCCGCCTGACGGGCGTGAGCGCCGGCGTCGTGTACGGCGACAACGCGTCCATGGACTGCTGCATCGTCAACCGCGAGACGTTGCTCGAGATCATCGACCACTACCAGGCCGCCGACTATCTGGACCTGCTCGAGGCACTCCAGGGCGACTTTGGCAACATCGACGTGTGCAGCTACGAGTACAAGGGCGAGGTCGTGGGCGTGTTTAGCGAGAAGTCGCTCTATCGCCGCAGCATGGACCTGCTCGACCAGACCGTGGCCGACCAGCTCTTCGATCCCGAGCGCCCGATCCTGACCAAGGCTCACGACGTGCCGCCTTCGCGCTATGCGACCGGCAGCCACGCGTGCAACTCGATCATCTCGGCCGGCTGCATCATCAAGGGCACCGTGCGCAACTCGATCCTGTCGCGCGGCGTTGTGGTCGAGGAAGGCGCTTCGGTGACCAACTCGATCATCAACCAGAGCTGCATCATCAAGAGCGGCGCCCGCGTTGAGAATGCCATCCTGGACAAGAACAACGTGGTTCCCACCAACACCGAGCTTCGCGGCACGCCCGAGAACATCCTGGTGCTGGGCAAGGCTCCGTTAACTCCCGATACCACCATCGTGCATTAACGTAGGCACCGCAACATCGCTCGTAACATGCAGAATAGCCGCCCGGTTTGCGCCAGGCGGCTATTCTCGAATTGCAACAGGGAGACAATATGGCAGATTCCAGCAAAAAGATGCAGATCGTGTTTGCCTCGGCCGAGTGCGCACCGTTTGTAAAGACCGGTGGCCTGGGCGACGTGGCGGGCTCGCTGCCCGCGGCGCTTGTGCGCGCCGGCGCCGAAGTAATCGTGATGGTGCCCAAGTACGCCACCATCAAGGACGAGTACAAGGCGCAGATGGAGCACTTCTCCGACTTTTACGTGAGCCTGGGCTGGCGCAATGAGTACTGCGGACTCGAGAAGCTCGAGCACGACGGCGTCACCTATATGTTCATCGACAACGAGCGCTACTTTGCGCGCGACTATCCGTACGGCTTCTTTGACGACGGCGAGCGCTTCGCGTTCTTCTCCAAGGCCATCACCGAGAGCCTACAGCACCTGCCGGCCGGCTTTGAATGCGACATCCTACACTGCAACGACTGGCAGACGGCACTGGCGCCCGTGTTCCTGCGCGAGTTCTACCAGGGCTTGCCGCTCTACGAGCGCGTCAAGACCGTGTTCTCGATCCACAATGTGGCGTTCCAGGGCCAGTTTAGCGACACCGTGATGGAGGACATCCTGGGTGTGGCGCATATTCCGGCGGCCGCCTCGCAGCTGCGTTGCGACGCCTGCAGCATCAACTACATGCTGGGCGCCCTGCGCTATGCCGACGCCATCACCACGGTGAGCCCTACCTATGCCAACGAGATCCAGACGCCCGAATTTGGCGAGGGCCTGGACGGCGTTCTGCGCGAGCGTTCGTACGCGCTGCAGGGCATTTTGAATGGCATCGACGTCGCGGGCTTTGACCCGGCGACCGACAAGCGCATTGCCGCCAACTACACCGTCGAGGACCGTTCTGGCAAGGCCGTGTGCAAGGCCAAGCTGCAGGAGGAGCTGGGGCTCGAGGTTCGCGACGACCGTCCGCTCATGGTGATGGTCACGCGCCTTACGCGCCAGAAGGGCATGGACCTGGTCATGTACGCACTCGACCGCATCTTGGCCGGCGGCGTGCAGGTGGCGGTGCTGGGCACCGGCGACCGCGACTACGAGGACGGCCTGCGCTACTTCCAGGACAAGTACCCCGGCACCATGGCCGCGCGCATCGAGTTCGATCCGGCACTCTCGCAGCGCATGTATGCTGCCGCCGACATGTTCCTGATGCCGTCGAAGTTTGAGCCCTGCGGCCTGTCGCAGATCATCGCCATGCGCTACGGCACCCTGCCGATTGTTCGCGAAACCGGTGGTCTGAAGGACACCGTGCAGCCGTACAACGAGTTTACCGGCGAGGGCACGGGCTTCTCGTTTAGCAACTTTAACGGCGACGAGATGGGCGACGCCGTGTTCCGCGCTGCACGCCTGTTCTGGGATAACCGTGAGGCATGGAACCAGCTGGTCACGCAGGCCATGAGCCAGGACTTTAGCTGGACGCGCTCGGCCGACAAGTATCTGGACCTGTACTTCTTTATGCATCCGGAGATTGAGAGGCCGGCGGCGGTTGTCGACGAGCCTGAGGCTGTTGCTGAGGCCGTTGTCGCTGAGGCCGAGGAGAAGCCAGTTGAGGCTGAGCCCGCAAAGACCGAGCCTGAGGTAAAGGCTGAGGTTGCTCCTGAGACAGAGGCCGAGGTCAAGCCCGCTGCGAAGCCCGCAGCTAAGAAGACCACGACCCGCAAGACGACCGCCAAGACGGCTACGACGGCCAAGGCTGCCGCCACCACGCCCGCCGCAGCAACGACGACTGCTGCCAAGGCAACGACTACGCGCACGCGCACGACCGCCGCGACCACGA
>URYW01000100.1 GCA_900552145.1 uncultured Collinsella sp.
GATTCGCCCGGACAACTCCGGCATCATCCACGCCCATGGCTACATGAAGTCCAACGACGACGCCTTCGTGCCCGCCTACCTCATCCGCTCCGCGCGCCTGCGCACGGGCGACGTCATAGAGGGCTCGCTGCGTCCTTCGCGCGGCGGCGACAAGCGCGCCGGCCTCGCCAAAATCACGACCGTCAACGGTCTAGACCCCGAGCAGATTCGCAACCGCCCCAAGTTCGGTGACCTCCCCCCGGTCTATCCCAACGAGCCGCTGCGCATGGAGCACGGCAAGGACTCCATTACCGGTCGCGCCATCGACATCGTGTCGCCGATCGGCAAGGGTCAGCGTGGCCTGATCGTGTCCCCGCCCAAGGCCGGCAAGACCACAATCCTCAAGAAGATCTGCCAGTCTATCTCGATTAACAACCCCGAGGTGCACCTCATTTGCCTGCTCGTCGACGAGCGTCCCGAAGAGGTCACCGATATGCAGCGTTCCATCAAGGGCGAGGTTGTGGCGTCGACCTTCGATATGCCCGCCGACAACCACACTCGCGTGGCAGAGCTCGTCATCGAGCGCGCCAAGCGCATCGTGGAGCTGGGCGGCGATGTTGTGGTGGTGCTCGACTCCATCACGCGTCTTGCCCGCGCCTACAACTTGGCGGCGCCCGCCTCGGGCCGCATCCTTTCGGGCGGCGTCGATTCGGCGGCCCTGTATCCGCCCAAGCGCTTCCTGGGCGCAGCCCGTAATATCGAGAACGGTGGCTCGCTCACCATCCTGGCCTCTGCCCTCATCGACACCGGTTCCAAGATGGACGAAGTCATCTTCGAGGAGTTCAAGGGCACCGGCAACATGGAGCTTAAGCTCGACCGCGACCTGGCTGATCGCCGCATCTTTCCGGCTATCGACCCCGTTGCCTCCGGTACGCGTAACGAGGACCTGTTGGTTGACGAGCAGATGCGTCCGTTTGTCTTTGGCCTGCGTCGCATTCTTGCCGGCATGAACAACACCGAGCGCGCGGCCGCATCGTTTATCAAGGGTCTTAAGGGCACCAACACCAACCAGGAGTTCCTGGTGCGTTCGGCCAAAAAGCACAGCGACTACGAGCAGACGTTCTAGGTTGTCATCCACACGCAGCGTTAATCATCAATGCGATAAAGGGTCGGGGCTTTGAGCCTCGGCCCTTTTCTATATCGCCGCTTCGCACTTATTTTTGACCATAAGACTGGCAAGCAGCAGGTTTCCCGTTTCAATCCGACATCGTCGCTTGCAATCGACAGGGCGGTTTCGCATAATAGCTTTTAAGCTTCGCGACGGAAAACGCAGATGAAACGAACCATATACCGTTGCTTTGGGGCATAGCCCCGCTTCATCTTCTCTCGCGCAGCCAACTGAATGATGCGATTTGGGTGCTTGAAGATGGGGAGAGCTCATGGCTTCTTCTGATGCAACACAACGAGCAGTCCTTGCCGGACTTTCGTGCGGGATCGGCCTTGCCGCTCCCGTGGTTATGTATGCCGCGACGCTGCCGTTTTCGTCGGTGAATGAGACGGTCGTGGCGGGTGCGGTTCCCTTCGCCGTGGGCGCGGTGGCGGGCGTGGGTATCTATGCCGCCTCGCTGGGTATCTCCGAGTACCGTGCGCAGCGTGAAGAGCGTCTGTTCCAGCCTGATGCCATGGGCGGTGCCGCCAATCTCAATCAGCATCAAAGCGAGTTCAAGACCGCCTCGATTCCAGCTCAGCAGCAGGATGCGACTCCTTACGCTGCGGCTTCTGCTTCTCAGGCTCAGGCTGAGCAGTCTACCTCGGCATTCCTTTCCGGCCTGACTGGTGCGTTCCAGCGCCGTCATGCCGATGATGGTGTCCCTACCATCGCTCGAGCCGCAGACGCCATGGACGAGGCCGAGGCTTGGTCCATGATCGACAGTATGCTCGACGACGATTCGCCGGTGAGCTGCGACCCTGCACACTCGCGCGACGTCTATCAAGTCGCCATCGACGAGCTCACCAACGGCGGGCAGACCGGCTCCTTCAATCGTGACGACATCGCCGCCGCGGCGCGTGCCGTGTCGGGCTCCCAGGCCGCCCCTGCGGGCAGCACGGCGGCTTTCGTGGCACTCGTTGCCAACGCGGCAGCCAATAACGCCTATAGCGCTACCTCGGCGGACGTGGACGCTTCTGCCGATAATTCGTACGTTGATGAAGCCATTGCTGCGGACGAGGAGGCCGTTGCCGCCCGCCGTGCCGCCGAAAGCTCGTTGTGGGGCGCTCCTGCCCAGCAGCAGGCGGCTGAGGCTGCGCCGTACAATGCAAACCTCGCCAGCATGCCTATCATCTCCGGTGCCGCGGACATCGATCTCGATGACCTCGATGAGCCTGCAGCCATCACCGCATCGATTGATGCCCAAGATCGCATCGACACCGGCGACCTTCCAGATGCCTCGCTCGAGGTTGATGTCCCCATGGCTGATTACTCGGGCCACGAGGGCATGTGGGCCGCCGCCACCGCGATTCTGGATGAGATTGACGAGCCTGCTCCTGTTGCAGCCCCCGCTCCCGTCGCTGCTCCTCAGCCTGCTGCTCCCGCCTATGTCGGCCGTCACAGTGCTGTGTTCCCCGAGGATACTGCCCGTATCTCGCGCGAGAGCATCGAGCGGGCCGAGGCTATTGCCGCCGGCATTATGGAAAACCGTCGTCACGAGCGCGTCAATCAGATCCTCGAGGAAGAGATCGAGCGCCTGCAGTCCTCAACCGCCAAGCGTACGGGCCGTGCCTATCTGAGCGTTATCGAGGGCGGTACCGCCAGCTTCGCGCCGCTCCGCGCGGAGGCATAACTTCTGCATGGTTAAGATCAATCGAAAATGGGCGGTTGTAACCTGCCTGATGGCGCTCTTGATCTGGGGCAATTCGTTGGTTCCCGGCTCGGGGTCGGGCTCGCTGAGCCTAACGGTCATGGAAGCTATCCGCGGTTTCCTGCACAGCGTGGGACTTCCATATGAATGGGTGACCAACTTTGTTGTTCGCAAGTGCGCGCATTTTACCGAGTATATGGTGCTCGGCATCCTGGCAACGCACGCCTTTGATTTTGAGGGCCGGCGCACCTTTGACGTGCTGCTGCCCACGGCGGTGTTCCTGCTGCTGATTCCCTCGATCGACGAGACGATTCAGCTCTTTGTGCCGGGACGCGCTGGCATGATCACCGATGTGATGATCGACTGCTGTGGAGCGGCAACGGGCGTTGTGCTCCGATATCTCTTACGGTCGCTGATGTGCGCCAAAAAGGCCGCCTAGGATGTATTGTTTGGTCCTAGGCGGCCTTTTTTATTTGAGGGCTTATATGAGGCGTGGTGGCGTCGTTCCGTAGGTCGGATTTGCCGGGCGCGCCACGCCCCGTGGGTGCGTCTGTTACTGAAGCGCCTGTGCGCCCAGGGCCAAACAGCCCATAATGCCCTGCTTGCCCTCGAGGCTGTTGTTGACGATGTAGCTATTGATGTCGTTGACCTCGGGCGTGACGATATAGCCGTTGAGCATCTCGGCGCACTTCTTGCGTGCGAGCGGCACGATGGGGGTGTGGTCGGCCACGCCGCCGCCGATGATGATCTTTTGCGGCGCGTAGCACAGCGTATAGGTCATGAGTGCTTGTGCCAGATAGCCGGCGAGCAGGTCCATGGCCTCCGGGTCATCGGCCATGTCTCCGGCGCTCTTGCCATCCCAGCGCTTTTTAACGCCGGGACCGGCGATGAGGCCCTCGAGGCAGTTGTCGTGGAAGGGGCAGGCACTATGCTCGCCGATGGTGTCGCGCGGGTCGCGCGTGACCAGGATGTGGCCGGCCTCGGGATGCATCATACCGTGCACGAGCTGGCCGCCCGAGAGCACGCCGGCGCCCACACCGGTGCCGATGGTCAGGTAGACCACGTCCGTGAGGCCCTGGGCGCAACCAAAGGTGACCTCGCCCAAGCAGGCAACGTTGACGTCGGTGTCGTAGCCGCAGGGAATATTGAGCTCGTTTTGGATGGTGCCCAGCAGGTCGAAGTAGCGCCATGCCGTTTTGGGCGTCTCCAGGATCTTGCCGTATTGGGGCGAGGCGGGGTTGACTGCGGTGGGGCCAAAGGCGCCGATGCCCAGCGCGGCGATGCCCTTGTCGGCAAACCATGCATTGACGGCCTCAACGGTCTCCTGCGGGGTCGTGGTCGCGATCTGCTCACGCTCCAGGACCGTACCGTCTGCATAGCCCGTGGCGCAGACCATCTTGGTGCCGCCGGCCTCGAGCGCTCCGATAAGCTGCTGTTCTGCCATAGTATTCCTCTCTCTGGGACGAGTTGCTCCATGACTAAAGTATAGAGCTCTAAACCATTTAAGAAAGCGCTATAGAAAGAAGCCTCGCATCGCGTCGGGCGGTGCGAGGCTTCTTTGGTTGCTTTAGTTGCCGGGCCGTCCTTACCCGCGCGGCTTGATTTTATCACGTAGCGACTTGAGGTTCTCCAGTGCCGCGTTAAGCGGCGCGTCTCGCTTGGCAAAGTGGAAACGAATCAGATGGTTGACGGGCTCGCGGAAGAAGCTCGAGCCGGGCACTGCGCCCACGCCCACTTTAGACGCAAGGTCCTCACAGAATTCGAGGTCGCTGTCATAGCCAAACTCAGAGATGTCCATCATGACGTAGTAGGCGCCCTGCGGCACGTTATGCTCAAGACCGATACTGTCGAGTCCCTGGCAGAACAGGTCGCGTTTGGCGGTATAGAGGTCAAGGACCTCATCGTAATAGCTGTCGTCGAAGTTGAGGGCGGTGACGACAGCTTCCTGCAGGGGGGCGGCGGCACCCACGGTGAGGAAGTCGTGGACCTTCTTGATGCGCTCGGTGATCTCGGCAGGGGCGATGGTGTAGCCCAGGCGCCAGCCGGTGATGGAGTACGTCTTGGACAGCGAGCTGCAACTGATGGTTCGTTCGAACATGCCGGGCAGCGTGGCCATATAGACGTGCTCGTGGGGCGCGTAGACGATGTGCTCGTATACCTCGTCGGTGATGCAGTAGGCGTCGTACTTTTTGCAGAGGTCGGCGATAAAGGTGAGCTCCTCGCGCGTAAAGACCTTGCCACAGGGGTTGGAAGGGTTGCACAGGACGATGGCCTTGGGATCGTTGTCGCGGAAGGCCGCCTCGAGCACCTCGCGGTCAAAGTCGAATGTGGGCGGGTTGAGCGGCACGTAGATGGGCTCGGCACCCGAAAGGATCGTGTCGGCGCCGTAGTTCTCGTAGAACGGCGAGAAGATGACGACCTTATCGCCGGGGTTCGTGACCGTCATCATGGCGGCCATCATGGCCTCGGTGGAGCCGCAGGTGACTACGATATTCTCGTTGGGGTTCACCGGCATGCCCATAAAGTGCTCCTGTTTGGCGGCGAGCGCCTCGCGCATGGCCTGGGAGCCCCAGGTGATGGAGTACTGGTGATAGAGCGGCTTGGGGTCGCTGGCGATGGTGCTGAGGCTATCGAGCAACTGCGCTGGGGGATCGAAGTCAGGGAAGCCCTGCGACAGGTTGACGGCGCCATACTTGTTGGAGATGCGCGTCATACGGCGGATGACGGAATCGGTAAACGTTGCCGTACGGTTGGAGAGTTCTTTCATGCTGGTCCTTTCGAGCATTTGCAGTGGGGCAAGTTTACTCCTATGGAACCGGTAGGATTTGCCCGAAATGGATCAAAAAAACTCTTTTCAAAATTCTTGAAAATTGGGGCTTGCATCGCGTGGCGTTCCTTGCAATAATAGTCGAGCGCGAAGCGCACAGGACACGGTGGGTGTAGCTCAGTTGGCTAGAGCGACGGGTTGTGGTCCCGTAGGTCGAGGGTTCGAGTCCCTTTACCCACCCCAGTTCTTGCTTCGTGTTGATATCGGGTCGTTAGCTCAGTTGGTAGAGCAGGGGACTCTTAATCCCAAGGTCCAGGGTTCGACCCCCTGACGGCCCACCCAAAGCTAGATACACAGACTGCATTCGGCAGGTAGATTTTATGTGACACGATATAGCAGAAGCAACAGAAGGGGACACAGGCTGAGAAA
>URYW01000101.1 GCA_900552145.1 uncultured Collinsella sp.
AAGAGCTGCTGTCGCTGGTCGTAGATGGCGATGAACAGATCAAAAAGGCGCGTGAGGCACTCGGGAGCGCCGAGCGCGAGCTGTTCGCTGCTGCCAGGGCACTTAAGCGCGCTCGCAATACGGCGGCCCCGCGCTTCTGCCACGAGGTCGGCCGCCAGATGGCTCGCTTGGAGATGGGCGGTGCCGAGCTCGTCTGGGAGTCGCGCGATCTTCCCCGTGCTGAGTGGACGCCCGTTGGTCCTTCGAGCTACGAGCTGCTATACCGCAGCGGTGCCGGCTTGACGCCACGTCCCCTGCGCCGCATTGCGTCGGGCGGCGAGCTCAGCCGCGTCATGCTGGCAAGCAAGGTCGTCCTCGGTAACGCGGACGGTGTTGATACGCTGGTGTTTGACGAGGTCGATGCTGGTGTCGGTGGCTCCACGGCGCGTGCGCTCGCGGGCGTGCTGGCAGATCTCGCCGCTACGCATCAGGTGATTGTCGTAACCCACTTGGCGCAGGTCGCCGTCATGGCTGACAAGCATTATGTCGTCAGCAAGGAACCGGGCGATGTTCCCCAGACGCATTTGGACGAGGTAACCGGCGAAACGCGTACCGCCGAGCTCGCCCGCATGTTGAGCGGCGATCAGTCCGAGGCAAGCCTGGAGCACGCCAAGCAGATGCTTGCGGAGGCGCGTGCCTAGGCCGAGCCGCCACACGCATGTCCAACCCGGCCGCCACGAAACGGGTCCATCTACTACGTTTGGTAGGGCATCGGCAACCACGCCAAGAATTGCAAAAAGAAAACCGCAGGTAGAACGCCTGCGGTTTTCTCTATTTTGGGTGTATGGTTGGCGGTTGCGGTTAAAACGTAGTAGATGGGCGGGTTTCGTGGCGAGGGGCGTCTATCGGCTCCCCAATTTACCTACTCAACGACCTTATCCGGCTGGATGAGCTCCTCGTAGTAGCTGATATGCTCACGCGCGTCTTCAATCTCGGGCAGCAGGAAGTTGTAGATGACTTCGATGATCATCGTGGCGCTGATCTTGGAGAAGGCAAAGTCGCCCGTCGTCAGTAGCGCTTCGTGGTTGACGGTATTAAAAGTGTAGTCTGCCAGGCGCGCGAGTGGGGATTTGCTGTCGCTGCTGATGACGACTACGGTTGCGCCGCAGTCGCGAGCCGCTTTTGCCATGCGATTCAGTCGGCGCGATTTGCCGGAGTTTGAGATTAGCACGATGACGTCACCCGGGCGCAACGTGAGCGCAAAGCCGATTGATGTCTCGCTAATGGTACTCGTCATGCAGCGCAGGCCCAGCTGCGAAAACTTAAATGTCGCGTCGAGCGCGACCGCGTTTGTATTGCCCACGGCGGCGAACTCAATAACGCCGGCATTCTTAAGCGCGTGTACAACTGCGGCCAACGTGTCGTGATCAATGCCGTCGATGGTCGCATTAAGCTCACTCACCTTGGCGGCGAGGATATTTTTAAGGCTCTGCTCCATGTTGTCGAGTGAGACCTCGTCGGTCAGGCCCTCGTTGCGCTGACTCTCTAAGTCGCGCGCCAACGAAAACTGAAAGCTGCGGAAGCTGCCAAAGCCCAGCTTGCGGCAGAAACGCGAAACGGTCGCCTCGGACGTGGCGGCAGCGCGCGAGAGCCGAGCGGCCGTGAGGCGTGGCGCCTCGGACTGGTGCTCCAATATATAGTCGACAATGCGCTGCTCGGACTCGCTGTATCCCTGATGGGTACTAATGAGGGAAAGTGCGCTCTTGCTACTATCGGTCATGGATGGCTCCTGGTTGGCATGAAAATCTAGCTTGATTTGCAATGCCATAGTATACGGGCATTTTCAATTACAAGATACACCTTGCCGTTTCAAGTGTTGATGGTAAACTTTCACTTGCCGTTTACGGTTATGAAAGAACCTTTCACCGGAGAATTGCGCCTTGTCTCTTCTCACGCGGACGGTAGGTTGGTATCTTTCAAGTGTGGAAAAACGCGCATCGAAGCGCGTGTAGGGGAGCGCCCGCGGGCGCTGTACTCAAGAAGGAGGGACACATGGCTAAGTTTGACATCATCGCCGCGACCGGTTGCCCGACCGGCATTGCGCACACCTTCATGGCGAAGGAGGCGCTGGAGAAGGCTGCTGCCGAGCGAGGTCTGACCATTAAGGTCGAGACTCATGGCCAGGTCGGCGTCGAGAACGAGCTCACCAAGAGCGAGATCGCCGGTGCCAAGGCCGTCGTTGTCGCAGCCGATAAGGATGTCCAGGCTGAGCGTTTCGCCGGTAAGCCCATGGTTTCCGTTGGTGTTTCCAAGGCCCTGTCTGTCGAGGCTGCTGGTAAGCTGATCGACCGCGCGCTCGCCGCCAAGGGCGACGACACGGTTGCCGCTGCCGCCGATGTCGAGGACGAGGTCGAGGAGAAGGAGTCCATCGGTCACGTCATCTACAAGCACCTCATGAACGGCGTCAGCCACATGCTGGTCTTCGTCGTTGCCGGTGGTGTTCTGACCGCCATTTCGTTCCTGTGGGGCATCACGTCCTTTGATTCGACGGCTGCCGACTACAACAGCTTTGCCGCGATGCTCAAGATTATCGGCGGTATCGCCATGAACCTCATGGTTCCGGTGCTCTCCGCTTACATCGCCGAGTCCATCGGCAAGCGCCCGGCGCTCGTCCCCGGTTTCGTCGCCGGTATGATTGCCATCCAGGGCGTGCCTGGTAACGCCGATACCGGCATGATCGACGCCGGTGGCGCAGGTGTGGGCTGTGGCTTCCTAGGCGGTATCGTCGGCGGCTTCCTCGCTGGCAATGTCATCCTGCTGCTCGAGAAGGCTTTCTCTAAAATTCCTGCGAGCCTTAATGGCCTGAAGGCAATCTTCCTGTATCCGCTGTGCTCTACCGCCATCGTCGGTCTGGTCATGCTCGGTATTTCCGGCCCCATGGCTGCCATTAACCAGGGCATGATGGATTTCCTGCAGAGCCTCGGTAACTCCGGTCCGGTGATCCTTGGCCTGGCCATCGGCTGCATGTGCGCCTTTGATATGGGCGGCCCGGTCAACAAGGCTGCTTACGCTACTGGCACCTTCCTGCTCGGTATTTTTTTTTATGATTGGGTGTGCACCGAGATCTACAACTTCGGCACCAACTTCATGGCTGCCGTCTCCGCCGCTTGCATCGTTCCGCCGCTGATCACCACCTTCGCCGTCGTTGTCGGCAAGAAGTACTTCAGCCAGGAGGATCATGACGCCGGTATCGTCAACCTCATCCTTGGTTGCACCCACATCACCGAGGGCGCCATTCCGTTCATGACCAAGAACATCTGGCCCGTTATGCCCATCATGATGCTCGGTTCTTCCATCGCTTCCATCTTGACCATCTTCTTCAACGTTCACGATCCGGCGCCTCACGGCGGCTTCCTGGTCCTGCCCGTTGTCGAGAACGGTCCGCTGTGGGTCCTCGCGATCCTCATCGGCGCTGTGGTCGGTGGCATCCTGTTCGTGGCCTTCAAGAAGTACGACTTCGAGAAGAACCAGAAGCCCGCTCCTGCAACCAAGCCGGTTGAGGCCCCCAAGGCCGCTGCCGTCGAGGCCCCCAAGGCCGAGGCTGCTGACTTCGTGAAGGTCGAGAACGTCTTTGTCGCCGAGGACTTCGCTTCTCGTGACGAGGCTCTGAGCTTCGTTTCCAACCAGGCTGTCAAGGCCGGTATCGCCAGCGACGCCGACGCCGTGATGAACGCCTTCCTGGCCCGCGAGGCCGAGGGCACCACGGGCATGATGGAGGGCTTCGCCATCCCGCATGCCAAGTCCGACGCCATTACCGAGGCTGCCGTCATCGTCGTCAAGGACGAGTCCGGCGTGACCGGTTGGGATACCATGGACGGCGCTCCCGTCAACGTGGCCATCGCCCTGCTCATCCCGGGCGCTCAGGCTGGCACCACGCACCTCAAGATCCTGTCCAAGGTCGCCGAGGCGCTCATGGACGAGGACTTCCGTGCCACCGTCAAGGGTTCCACCGACGCCGCCAAGATCGCCAAGACGATCAACGCCCGCCTGGTCTAATCCCGCAACACGCGAATACCATCGCCCCCTGTATATAAGGCGGAGTCCCTCTCCAGGGCCTCCGCCTTTTTTCTATCCCTCCCATAAGTTGCGGTGAAATAGGGAATGTTTAAACGATTCAACCCCAAATTCAGTCCCTATTTCACCGCAACTTACAAAAGGGCATAGAGGGGGCTGCCTATCGAGTCTTTGTCGCGAACAGATCATCAGCCTGAATTCCGTTTGCACGATATTGCTTTGGACCGACCGATTTTCCGCAGCTCGCCCGCCGGGCGGGGCGGTTAAGTTTGTCGCGAGTCCCGCACGCAAAGGAAAGCACTTTATGTGCTTTCCGTCTTGCGCAGGACTGTAGAGCAGCATACTTAACCGCCCCGCCCGGCGGGCGAGCGTGCAGCAACGACATCTGTCCAACAATTCGTCCGAAACATAATGAAAAACCGTTTGATGTGAGTTAATATAAACAACGTCGTGAATCTGACTCCTGCCACATGCATGACAGGGGTTAAACACAAAAAGGAGTCAATTATGGTTTCTGAGAAGGCTACCCTCGTTAATCCTCAGGGTCTGCACATGCGTCCGGCTGGTCTGTTCGCCTCCACCATGGGCAAGTACGCCTGTGACGTGACGGTCGTCACCCCCGAGAAGGAGGTCAACGGCAAGTCCCCGATGGCCCTCATGGCTGCTGGTATCCCCTGCGGTACTGAGGTCGAGGTCAAGTGCGACGGCGCCGACGAGGCCGAGGCTCTGGCTGCTGCCATCGAGCTCATCAAGAGCGGTCTTGGCGAGTAGAACTCAAACGGGTCGCATGTTGAACAACTAAGTTCATATTTGGGGGCGCAGTGACCTGTTGTAAGGTAACTGCGCTCTTTTGTCATGGATATGGCAAAACGCTTTATCACATGACACGGAGAGAGGAATGGGAATGTATCAGGGAGTCAACGCTTCCGAGGGCATCGGTATCGGCACCGTCATGGTCGCCGTCGATCCCGACTTGACGTTTGAGCCGCACGAGGTTGCTGATTCGGCAGCAGAGAAGGAGCGCTATCAGTCCGCTCTTTCGGTCTTCTGCGAGAAGACCCAGGCTCAGGCCGACCACATGAAGGAGACGGTGGGCGAGGCCGAGGCCGAGATCATGAGCGGACACATTGTTCTGGCTCAGGATCCGGGTATGACCGACGCCATCAACGCCGCCATTGACGGCGGTACCTGCGCCGAGCAGGCGCTCATGGACACCTCGACCATGTTCGAGAACATGTTCCTGTCCATGGACGACGAGATGTTCCGTCTTCGCGCGGCTGACATCGCCGACATCCGCACCGGTATTCTGGCCGAGCTGCTGGGCAAGGAGGTCGTCGACCTCTCCGTCCTGCCCGAGAACACTGTCGTTGTCGTGCACGACCTCACGCCGTCCATGACCGCCACGATCGATAAGGCCCACGTTGCCGGTATCGTCACCGAGACCGGTGGCCGCACGTCGCACTCCGCGATCATTGCGCGCGCCCTCGAGATCCCGGCTGTCCTTTCGGTCTCCAACAGCTGCACCGCACTGCGCAACGGCATGACCGTTGTCGTCGACGGCGGCAAGGGTATCGTCGAGGCCGATCCCGACGAGGAGACGCTCGCTGCCTACACCGCCAAGGCCGAGGCCTTCGCTGCCGAGAAGGCAGCCCTCGAGGCCTTCCGTGGCAAGCCGTCCGTGACTGCCGATGGCATCAAGAAGATCATCGCCTGCAACATCGGTAACCCCGATGACGTGCCCAACGCGCTCGATCACGACGCCGAGGCTATCGGTCTGTTCCGCTCCGAGTTCCTGTTCATGGACTCTGCTGAGCTTCCTTCCGAGGAGGAGCAGTTCAACGCCTACCGTAAGGTCGCCAGCGCGCTCAAGGGTGCTCCGGTCATCATCCGCACGCTCGATGTGGGTGGCGACAAGGAGATTCCGTAT
>URYW01000102.1 GCA_900552145.1 uncultured Collinsella sp.
CATGATCTGCTCGTGATTGCCGTTGAGCACGCGGGCGTTGGGCAGCGAGCGCACGAGCTTAATAACACCGCCCGGATCGGGCCCGCGATCGATCATGTCGCCCAGCACGTACAGTGTGTCGTCGGACGTCAACGAGATCTTAGACAGGGCCTCGTCAAGCGCACGCACGTGCCCGTGAGCGTCAGATGTCACATAGATCGCCATGGTACGCCTCTCCTTGCATTGCGGCCGAAGCCCGGTGCCGCAACTAAAACTTCAAGTTGAACTTAAACGTTACCCATTGTACTCCGTTGCAATAAAGCTGGAAAGGGTTTCCGAGCAGAGGCAAAGACGGCAGCCGTCTATGACGATATCGCGCACGCCCGCAATCCAACCCCATAAACCCACCATCTTTGGGTACAAATAACCGCAGACAACTGACCGTGCCACGCCAACCACCCAGGAGCGGACACCATCTATGAACCAGATCCTTCTCTTTATCGGCCTCGTCATTATTTTGTGCCTGACCATCAAACCCGTCGGCAAAAAACTCCCCTTCCCCACCCTGCTCATCTTTATCGCGCTCGGCATGCTGTTGGGTGTCAACGGCCCGACGCATATCGACTTTAGCGACTACGCACTCACCGAAACCGTCTGCAGCACGGCGCTGCTGTTCATCATGTTCTACGGCGGCTTTAACACCAATATCGACCGCGCCAAGCCCGTCGCCGTGCCCGCGGTGCTGCTGAGCACGCTCGGCGTCGTCATCACCGCAGGCATCACCGGCGTGTTCGCACACTTCGTGCTGGGCATCGACAGGATCGGCGGCCTGCTGCTGGGATCAGTCGTGGCATCCACCGACGCGGCCAGCGTCTTTAGCGTGCTGCGCGAGCACAGCCTGTCGCTGAGGGGCGGAACCGACTCGCTGCTCGAGGTCGAATCGGGTTCCAACGACCCCGTCGCCTACATGCTCACCGCCGTGCTCGCCACACTCGCAGCCGGCGGCGACATTAACATCCCCGTGCTGCTGGCCAAGCAGATCATCCTAGGCGTGGGGCTGGGCCTTGCCATCGGTTGGACATCCAGCCGCCTGATTGAACGCGCACACGCAACGGCCGAGGGCGCGCAGACTATCTTTTTGTTCGCCGTGGCGATCATCGCCTACGCGCTGCCGAGCTACCTGGGTGGCAACGGCTTTTTGGCCGTGTACCTGGCCGGCATTGTGCTGGGCGCGAGCGACATCACCGGCAAGGTCGAGATGGCGCACTTCTTTGACACCCTCACCGAGATGGCCGAGATGACGATCTTCTTCTTGCTCGGCCTGCTCGTAACGCCCGCACGCCTGCCGCAGATGCTGCTGCCGGGCCTGGCGCTCATGGCGTTTATGCTCTTCGTGAGCCGCCCCATCGCCGTCGGCGTACTCCTGGCGTCCTTTAAGACGAACCCCCGCCAGGTCGCGCTCGTAAGCTGGGCGGGCCTGCGCGGAGCAGCTTCGGTCGTCTTTAGTCTCTTTGCCGTGGTGGCCGGCGTTCCCGGCGGACACGACCTATTTGACCTGGTGTTTGTGATTGCCGTGTCGAGCATTGTGGTGCAGGGCTCGCTGCTGCCGGCGGTGGCAAAGAAGCTCGACATGATCGACGCGGAAGGCGACGTGCGCCGTACGTTTAACGATTACCGCGACGAGGACGGCATGTCGTTCGTCAAGCTCAAGGTGGGCGCTGGCCATCCGTTTGCCGGGCGCTCGCTCGCCGATATTGGCAGCGCGACGGACATGCTCGTGGTCCTGGTGCTGCGCGACGGTGCGCATCCGGTACTGCCCAATGGCGACACCGTGATCCAGGAAGGCGATCTGCTGGTGATGGCAGCCCCAACGTTCGAAGAGCGTGCCGAGGTTACGCTGCGCGAGGTCACCGTGACGCCCCACGGTCGCCTGGCCGGTCAGCGCCTACGCGACGTGCCGCAGGGCAAGCACCCGTTTATTGTGGTGATGCTCAAGCGCGAAGGCCAGACGATCATCCCCGATGGCAACACCCTAATATATGCCGGCGACGAAGCCGTCATCGCCACACTGGCGTCGTAGCCATCCCCACCCATAAGTTGCGGAGAAATAGGGACTGAATAGGCCTTTTAGCAGCCTAAACGGTCCCTATTTCGCCGCAACTTATTGAGGGGATGGGGTTGAAGCTCAATCGCGGCTACCAGTCCTCGTCCGTGTCATAGCCGTCGCCCTCATCGTCGACGGCAAAGTCGCGGAGGTCGAGGCCTTCGCGTTCGGCTCGGGCTAGGAGCTCTTGGGGCGACTCGTCCTCGATATCCATCACGTCGAGCATGGCAGCGGGAAAGCCCACGCCAGCCGCGCTCCCCGCGTAGTCGAGCAAGCCCTCGCGCAGCTGGTCTACATCGACTTCGATTTTCATGGTGAAACCTCCCGCCAAACCAAGCCCTTACTCGTCAGCGCCAAGCACTTCCACGGCAGCAACAAAAGCTGCCACCTGCTTATCGTCCATCCGCGTGGCCAGGCGCCCCACGGGCTCGTCGTAGGCATACTGAACCTTATCGATAAAGCAATCCCAGGCACGCTCGTCCACACGCACGGCGGCCTCGCAATATTGGCTGAGCTTTTTGAGTCCATACCAAAACGCATTCTCATGGCGCGCGGGCTCCTCATCCAGCACACCATCGTAGCGACGCCCATTAAACTCACGCATGCGCGCCACGGCAACCTCGAGCGAGTCGCCGCCCTCGGCCGAAGCCTCATCAACAAGCTCGGGAATCGGAACCTCGCGCCGAACATCATGCCTGGTAGCGCCGTCGTACTCGCCCACCAACACATCTTCGTCAAGCCGAGAATCATAGTCGAAATAACTACTGCCCTGGCAAATCCCATGCGGCGAGCCAGAGCCAAACGCAGAGAACAACCCGCCGTCGGCAACACCACGACGGTAGGTCTCAAACGACTTCTTAACCTGAGCAAGCAACTCGGAAAGCTCCCCGGCATCACACGCCGTCTCGCACGTAACGCACGCAGGCTCGGGCAACGATACCGGCCGCACCGTGCTCCCCGCGACGCGGGCGGCACGCTCGGCCCGATACGCCTGCGCCGCCAAGCGCGCTCGCTGCGCAGCGCCGCGCACGTTAGTAAGCTCACGCTCCAGCGCCACATCACCAGCAACATCGCCAGCCAAATCACCCGTAAAACCATCAGCGTGCTGCGGCCCAGTCGCGCTCAGCTCGGACTCAAACGTCGCTGCGATCATGCCCGCAAGGTCCGTTGCGTCGGCGGCACAACGAAGTTGCTCCAGCTGCGTGCACAGCAGGTCGGCATCCAAAGGCGCGGCATCCACAACGCGCACGTCACTCAGACGTGCCACGTCCTGCAACACCAAAGCCCCCGCGGCATCGTACGCCGCGCGAGCCCTGTCCGCCGTATTGGCACGCAGCTTTACCTCGATAAACGCAAGCGTCTGCTCCAGGCGCGCCAGCAACTCGGCCTTGTCCTCCATGCGCAAAAAGGCAGCATAGCGGCGCTCCATCTGCAGCGGACCGACAATGCCCACCTGTTTGCGAGCGCGCGCAAGCGCAGCACTCTCAACACGGCGAATATACCCGTCAACAGCCCGCACGGCAGACTCGCGCGCAGCGTGCTCAGCAGCCTCAACGCCCCTAAGCACGCCCAGCAGCTCGCGGGAGCGCGCCCTGCGTACCAGTTCACCGCGATCGTACTGCTCAAGCGCCGTCTGACGCTTGGCTACCGACTCAAAGCCAAACAGCTCGTCGAGCAGCTCGCCGACAGAACGCTCGCCCGCCATGGCAAGGCCTCCTCACGCACTACGCACCAACACGCCCGCGGACCCACGCGCACGCAAGCCCGCTCGCCCGCACTTCTACAGATCCAGCGCCTTCTTCGCGGCATCAACCGGGTCACCATCCATGTAGAACACCGGACTCAGTCCCGAAATAATCTCGGACGAAACACTCTGCAAGCCCGCGATGGCGCTCAGCGGCAAAATCACGCGCTTGGCGCCGGCGTTTTTGGCCACGCGCATAATGTCCTCGAGCCCTCGGATCTCGTCCATAGAACCCGACATGCGCAAGATTCCCGGAATCGCCAGCGCGGGCATCACCGGGCGGTTGCACGCCGCAGAGCAAAGGCCCACAAACTCGGCGAGCGAAACTTCCTCGGACAGGCCCTTGCTCTGCAGGTCGTTGTAGAACAGCAAATAATCCTTGGAGCCAATGTGCATGCCCGGCGCCACGCGGTTCGCTAGGTTCACAAAGTTGTCGAACGCGGCTTCCAGCGTATCGCGCACCGGCTTGTTAAAGGCCACGCCCTCGTGCTTAAACTTGCACTCGCCGGCAACGGCCTTATTCTCCAGCTTGTACACGGCAACCTCGCCGCCCTGCGACCTGCCCACGCCAAACACGTGGCCGGACAGCAGCGGCCCGTCGGGAATCAGCGTGTCCTCGGACTGCTCGGGCACGCGCACCACGTGCACGTCCTGCGGGTTGTCGGCATCCATATAGCCCAGGTTGACGTCGATAAACTCGACGCCCGCCATAATCTTGAGCTGCTCCTTTACGCGGCGACGGCCCTCGATGGCGTAATCCAACAGCCAGCGCACGTCGTCCTTGTCCATGGCCTCGTCGGGGAACAGCAGCTTGGCCAGGCCGCTAAAGGTCTTGCGCACGGCGATCTCATCGCGCTTGTTAAAGTCGCTGTTAAAGCGGAAGTAGCGGTCGATATGGTGTGTAAAGTCCTTGCGGCGCATCTCCTTGCAAAACTCCGACAGGCAGTCGGTGATCAGGCCATAATGCCCGGTCAGCAGGCTCGAACGCATCTTGGGAATCTCCCAGCCCGGCAGGTAATAGTGGATACGGTCGAAGAAGGCCGAATCGTTGTTGAACTCCGGCGGGAACGGGTCAAACAGGTGCGTGGTCTTAAGGACATTTTGCACGGTGTCGTTGATGTTGCCCTCAAAGACCATGGAGGCATCGGCGTTGATCTGGTCGCGGCCGCGCGCGTAGCTGCCACTCGCCATGTAGTCCTTCATGATCTGCACGGCATTGGTGTCCTTAAAGCGCATGCCGGCGACCTCGTCGAACGTCACGCAATCCCAATGGCCCACCAAGCCCACGCGATCGGCGCGCATGGAGTTCATGCGGCCGAACAGGTTGGCCGTGGTGGTCTGGCCGCCCGAAAGCAAGATGGCGTATGGCGAGACCTCTTTGTAGATATGGCTCTTGCCGGTGCCGCGGGGACCCAACTCGCACAGGTTGTAGTTGCGCTCGATGAGCGGCACCATACGCTCGATAAAGTGCAGGCGCTCTTTCTCCGAAAGCTCGCTGGACTCATAGCCGGCAGAGCGCAGCAGCATATTGAGCCACTCGTCGCGCGTAAAGTACTGGCGCTCGTCAATCATGGCATCCAGGTCCAGATTGGGCATCTGAATGGGCGTGAGCGACGCCACGCTAAACGGAGAGTCCTCGGGTCCGCGCTTTTTGCGCTTGGCCTTGGAGCGGCGCGGCGCATCGTCGCCAAAGACCTCCATGCCAAACTCGTCTTCCTCATCCACGGGATGACGATACTCGATGCTCATAATGCACCAAATGCCACCCTGCAGAATCTTAGAATAGTCGCGCACGTACTCGGCCGGCATCACAAACGGCTCGATGGTCAGGTTGGCAAACGACGCCACGTAGATATCTTTGTACTCGTCGAGCTTGGCCGTCACCTTGTCGATGATGGTAAAACGACCCAACTCGCGGATCTTGGACTTAATGCGCTCGGACTCGTCGGGACGCACGTAGTTATCAGTGAGGATCCTGCGAATGCGGTCCAAACCCTCTGCCACGGCATCCTCGTCGTCGGTTGAGCAGTACATGCCCAGCAGGTACTCCAGCACAAAGGTGGGCACGTTGGCGCCGCGCTTCATAAGGGCCGTCAGGTCCTT
>URYW01000103.1 GCA_900552145.1 uncultured Collinsella sp.
CAGGGAGATCTATCCATTCGCCCGTTCCCCGCAATACTGGGCGGGCTGGGTTTTGGCCTATACGCAATGGGCAAGCTGCCTGGGCTTTAGCGACCTATTCGAAGTTGCTCCGTTCGATTGGGTCATTGGATCATACCATCCGCTCCACGAAGCCCTCGAAGACAAATTTGCTGGAATTATCATCGAAAAATGGCACAAGGCTCAAGCAGACAAAAAGGGCCTCAAGGCAGCACGTAAGGCGGCCGGACTAACGCAAAAACAGCTCGCCACCCAATCGGGAGTTAAACTTCGCGCTATACAGCTCTACGAGCAGAACCAACTCGACCTGCGCCGTGCATCGGTCTCCTCGACACTGGCGCTCGCAAACACCCTAAACTGCGCTATCGAGGACCTCGTCTGGCAACCAGTTGATCTAGAGTACAACTCGAAACCCTGTTCATCCGAGAATATCAAGACTGAGAGTATTGCTGTTTAACTTTCCTTTACGTACGTATTTAAAGGGAACTATAATACGTATTATAGACAGATTTTAAGGGAGGTTGCTATGGTTGCCGTGATAGACAAGAAACTCGTTTTCGGACGCGAACAGGTACTGACCTCGACGCAGGCAAGCAAAAATTTTGGCGAAGCGAGGCGTCGCGCTCGAAGGGAGCCGCAATTTGTCTCAGACAGGAACGATGGCATCGATACTGTTATCGTCGGCTTCGACGAATTCGAGGCGATGGCGGTTGAACTCGAACAGCTCCGAGAGGAGCGCCTACACGCCATAGCAGCTGCAAGGCTCGCACGGGGCGACGCTGGTTCGAATCGCAAGGGCATCCCGTTCTCCGATACCGTGGGACGTGAGAGGTTCGAGGCCATGCTAGAAGCCGAGGCGACCGATCCCATTTCTGATGAGGAGCTGTTCGAGTGAACGTGGCTAGGTTTAAGGTCGAGTTTTACGACAAGACCGCCGAGGAAGAGTATCTGTCACTCGATGGTTCAGTTCGCGCTATGGTGGACAAAGGTATTGCGCGTCTTGCACTTCGGGCCGATGAAATTGGCAAGCCGCTTTCGGGCCTTCTTGCAGGTTGTCGGGAACTTAAGTTTCGCACAGATGGCATTCGCGTAATTTATCGCATCCGCGATGGGCGCGTCGAAGTAGTTCAAATCATCGCAATAGGTGCAAGGGACAAGGGCAAGGTTTTCGACCTGGCATCTAAACGCTTGGACAGCGATGACTGATTGCCTCAAGAAAAATCTATTTACGTTGCATGGTCGAAATGCTCGGGTTAAACGCTCGGATTCAGCCAGCAGAAGGACGGCGCGATGAAAACGTTAGATTCAACGACACGGCCTGATAGTTATTGCTACAACTATCCTGAAAGCATGACTTTTGACGACTGTACAGCACATGCAACCGACCCTATCGCGCCGAAAGCACCCCGCACGTTACCCGATGATCCGGACAGCACCACTTTGATCGACGAGGCCGTTCGGCTGACCATTGCGGACATGCCCAACGCGCTCAGGCTCTTGGAGAACTCATGATGGCGGCTGTTGGAGGGCAAGGGATTCCCGTCGCGCCGCTCGTGCTCGACGATGCCGAATCGCTCGAAGTCATGGCCGCGGCCGTGATGCGCCTTCACAGCACGCTGATGACGGTCGGGCGCTGCTATACGACCGACGCCACGGGCGACCGGGCCGCGCATGAGCTTGGACGCGTCGAGTCTGTGCTTGCGGGTGCATTCTGTACGATATTCGGCCAATCGCCGGCCGATCGATTCGCGGACATCTTTGACCAGGCTACCTACGTGGCCGAGCACATGGTCAAGGACCACATCTTCGAGGACGGCAACAAGCGCACCAGCCTTGTCTTTGCGTTGTCCGTCTTAAGGTTCGCAGGCACTCCGGTCGTGCTGTCTGACAGCCCCGAACCAAAAGACAACCAGTACTACGCCTGGATCCAGGACCTCGTTTCCAGTCGCCGCACGAACAGCGAGCTAGCCGAAGAGCTGCGCTGCGGATTCGTTGCGGGCACGGACGATCTGTCGCTCGTATAGAATCAAAGCATCCGCACGAAGGTTATCAATTGGATTGGACACCACATGGAGATCCCCAGCACCCTGTGCAGTAATATCTACGACTTTGCGTTTTGCCCCGAGCCCTGTTACGACCGCCTGGTAGACCTCACCGATCCCTAGGACTGGGGTCCCAACAACCGTATCCTCAAAAACTACCTGTCGTTCTCGTTTAGCCGCGCGGTGTTCCTGACCGAGCGCGACGTGGACCAGACCGCGCCGTCCAACCTGCCGCTGGTGTTCGACGACGACCGATGCCTGTTCAACACCGGCCTGTACACGCGCCGCTACGAGACCATCTACGGCCTGTTTGAGCCCAACACCAAGCCCGACGCGCGCCAGCGCTGGTTTTTGAAGGGCTTCTTTAAGGAAAGCGACCCTATGTTGGTATCGTTTGAGTACCTGCCGTGCCGCGTGCGCTTTGCCGAGGACCCCTCCGAGCTGGTCTTTGACTACCGCCTTCCCATCCGCTCCAACATCGACCACATTCTGGGCGATGAGGAGAACCTTACGCGTATTCCCGCTAGCCTGATGGGGGAGGGCAACTCGCTGCTGCTGCGCCGCGCCTTTGAGGGAGCTGTCGTCGAGGCCGCCCGCCGCGCCGCCGCCAACTACACACTCGCGGTGCCGCAGTTCTACGGCGGCCGGATCCAACTGCTCTTGCCGCTGTGCCTAACCGGCGACAAGCCCGAGCTGGCGCTGACCATCCAGCGCGAGGACGGCTTCTACGCAGCGCGCACCTGTCTCACTCTCGACATGGCCTACAACAACGCGCGACTTATCTGCCGCCCCGAGACCTCATGGATCAAGCGGTAAAGGTCGGTCTACCTGCTGGTTTGTCGTCCACCCTGATTGCGGTGGCGCGGTTTGCGCCCACAAATTTAAAAGCGGGGGCAAAAAGTTCTTGGTAAACCACGCGCGGCTATGATAGTATCTCTTTTGCCGAAAGGCGACGGGCGATTGGCTCAGGGGTAGAGCATATCCTTCACACGGATGGGGTCACAAGTTCGAATCTTGTATCGCCCACCATCTAAAGCATAGGTCAGAGGTGTTGTGCCTCTGACCTTTTTCTTTTTGACACCAAGGCCGACACCAAAATCGAATCGAAGTCGTATAAGGCGTCATTTTTTTCGCGCCCTTTTTGATGACGCCATTGCATGTTTTGTATAAAACACATCCGTATTTTCATTGAACTCCCCATGTGATTCGAACGCAAATGTGGAGACAGGGACCGCATGCCCAGAGCGCCTTCCAGCGGATTTCTATCACACGACGGTTTTTCGGCAGAACTCGTCAAGCTTTTGGTCAGCGTTTGGTCAGCTTCCGGTACTTACCCGCATGATGCCCCGGTAGATAATCGTCCACGACCACAACCGCACGGTCTACGGACGATACCAGGGGAGGCGCAAATGGACGAAATCGTCTGCGCAAACACCGCATTCCGCTATTGGCGCTGCCCACCGCAGGTGCGCGACCTCTACCCGCGCCTACCCAACTCCGAAGAAGGCTGGCGAGCTCTATCCCAAGCCCCTTTCGTAACCGATGTCCTCAAGACCCCGATTATCGCCGTTGCTTCGCCAGGTTGTTGTAATCACCACTCGGGATTGCGCTCCACTATTCGCTGGGAAGGGGCTTCGGATACCGGCACTACAATCGACACTAATTTAGGCTTTAGTGTCACCAATCCGCTTAACACGTTATTTACTATGACGCGCTTTGTGTCCCAAATAGATCTCGTACTGGCTATGTACGAACTTTGCGGCTGGTTTTCTGTTTTCGAGCCGACCCCCGCTGTCGAAATGCAGTTAAAAATGACGGTAGAGGAGAATCGCAATTCCAGCACGCAGGATCTGTTCGAACTTGGAGAGGGCGAAGACGAGGTTCCCTGGAAACGAGTTTATGCCCGCGCAACCGTAAAGGATCCAGATAATGATGGCCAAACGAGCAAGCGTGAGGATGAAAGAGAGGTTACGAAACTCAAAGGTACTTCTCTTTGGATGAGAAAGCCGCTCATCGAACTGAGCGACCTGCATCGTTTCGCCGACAAGGTCAAAAGTCAAATGTGGGGAAAGCAGTTTTATGATGCCACCCAGCAGGTTATCGGCATTGCTGCGTCTCCACTCGAGGTCGCTGGGGTCCTGCTTCTAAGTCGTTCTCGACGTCTAGGTGGTGCAGGATTCAGATACGTGTACCTCAACGATTTAACCCCTCTATCCATGGCGGCCCAAAGCATCGCAGGGCAAAAGGTTTGCTACGGCGACATCGTGATTGTAAACCCAATCCTAATGAAGGCAGCAATTATCGAAATCCAAGGTGAGGTCATCCATGGGTCAGGCGCGGTACTTGACCAAGATGCGGAGCGCATGACTGCGCTCCAGAGCATGGGTTTCGATGTGTTCCTGGTAACCCACGATATGCTTAACGACAAAAAACAGCTAGACGCCATAGTCAAAAGCGTCTGCAGTCGTTTGGGGATTCGATATAAAGCCAAATCCGAGGCAATGAAGCGCGCCGAGACGCGACTGCGAGCAAATGTTTTGTGCAACTGGTTGGAAATCGGAAATTAGTCGGCGACAAGGCGCTAGAACTACCTAGTTTGCCTGTTAGTGAATTAATGTCATTTCAAAACTATGCCGGATTACGGGGCTGGACCTGGACCGGCCGTCCATGCCCTGCATTTCACGGAATGCGCAAGCCGTCTACCTGCGGTTTTGATTTTACCGATTACGGCATGCTCGGGGGTTCCCGGCCTGGCCCCGTAAACCGGCATGGTTTTGAAATCGCCGGGTCGGCGGGAGCGCGATTGGCCCCGATAATGGGCCCGGCGCCGGCGGGATGGTCGTTGGGCGGATGGCGGCCCGTGGGGTGGAAGCGAAAACCGGCGAGCGGCGGAGCCCGAGATGCCCTGGGCGCGCCCCGCGGGCCGGATCCGGCATCGCGGGTCCCTTGCCCTCGAGTCCGTGCCGCGCTCTCGTCCCAGCGGCGCCCGCGCCCCCGGAAAGTTTTTCCAAAATTGTCCTTGCATCGCCGGGGGAGTTCCCGTATAGTACTTCTTCGCACGGGGGCGTAGCTCAGCTGGGAGAGCGCTTGACTGGCAGTCAAGAGGTCAGGGGTTCGATTCCCCTCGTCTCCACCCGAGCATTGAATGAGGCTCCAACGCAAGTTGGGGCCTTTTTTCATATAGGCACACAAGGTCAAAGGCGGCACCATGATCCTCCTGGTCGACAAGATCGAAAAAAGCTTCGGCGCGCGCGTCCTCTTTAGCGGCGCGTCCTTCCAGATCAACCCCGGCGAGCGCTTTGCGCTCGTGGGCCCCAACGGCGCCGGCAAAACCACCATGCTCAAAATCATCATGGGCATCGACAGTCCCGACTCCGGCCAGGTCCAGTACGCCAAAGACTGCCAGGTGGGCTACCTAGAGCAGGAAACCAACCTGGAGCACAAGGACACCACCATCCTCGCCGAGGTCATGGCGGCCGCCAAGGAAATTCGCCGCATGGGCGAGCGCGCCAACGAGCTGCAGGCCCAGACCACAGAGCGCTCCGAACAGGGGAAGGACGTCGACGCACTTCTTAACGAGTACGGCCAGGTCCAGGACCGCTTTGAGCACCTGGGCGGCTACGAGCTCGAGAGCAACGCTCGCAAGATCCTGTCCGGCCTGGGCTTTAAGGTCGCCGACTTTGAGCGCCCGTGCTCCGAGTTCTCGGGCGGCTGGCAGATGCGCATCGCGCTCGCCAAGCTCTTCCTGCGCCACCCCGACCTGCTGCTTCTGGACGAGCCCCTTGGCGCCCTTGATATGCGGCTCAGGAAAGATATGCAGAATGAGCTTAAACGCATCCAGCAGGCGCTGGAG
>URYW01000104.1 GCA_900552145.1 uncultured Collinsella sp.
CCGCGCCTTTAGGCGCGGCCTGTCTTAAGCCCTTATAGGGCTCGTGCAAGCCACCCGTTTTACGGGTGGTCTTGACTTTGGCGGAAAAAGGGAAAGCTTGACAACCTCTTTTCAAAAGTTTGACGCGCCGGCGCGGAACGCACAAAAAAATTCGGTAAAAGCCCGTCGTTTCAGCGATTATTTTGTGTAGACAGCCATAAAAAACGCTTGACGGCTTGTGTGCCTCATGGTATAATTTCAACTTGCGTGGGTATGTCCCACGGAATTTGTCATACCGTCAGGAGGGACCTGCCGTGACGCCGGATCTGTCCACTTGCCGCAAGGTAGCGGGCATCAAGCAGACGATGCGTGCACTGCGGGAACACCGCGCGGAAAAGCTGTATATCGCCTGCGATGCAGACCCAGCCGTGCTTGCGCCGATCGAAGCGCTCGCACGCGAAGAGAACATCGAGATCGACGATCGCGCCACGATGGCGCAGCTTGGCCACAGCGCGGGCATCGCCGTTGGTGCGGCGGTGATCGCCGTTCTGAGAAATTAAGGTTTTTTCGGGATATTTTACCGATATCCTGTAAAAAATATATATCACATCATTTCAGGAAAGGAGAAACAAGAATGCCTACTTTTAACCAGTTGGTTCGCAAGGGCAGACAGCAGTCGACTTACAAGTCCAACTCCCCGGCTCTGCAGTATGGTCTTAACACGCTGAAGAACAAGGAGACCGACCTCGCCTCTCCCCAGAAGCGTGGCGTTTGCACCGCAGTTCGTACTGCGACCCCGAAGAAGCCGAACTCCGCTCTTCGTAAGATCGCCCGTGTCCGCCTCACCAATGGCTATGAGGTCACCGCTTACATCCCCGGCGTCGGTCATTCCCTGCAGGAGCACTCTGTGGTCATGATCCGCGGCGGCCGTGTGAAGGACCTCCCTGGTGTGCGTTACCACATCATCCGCGGCACTCTGGACGCTCAGGGCGTGCAGGGCCGTATGCAGTCCCGTTCCAAGTACGGCGCCAAGCGCCCGAAGCAGAAGTAAGGCTGCGACCTTGAAATGAGCTTTGCCGAAAAGGTTTGATATATATTTTTGTGTCATTCACCTCTTTGGCAGGCCGGAACACGATGGGGGAGAGCCCCATTCGCGAGTACCTATGATTTCTAAATTATAAGAAGGAGGGAAGCAAAGTGCCCAGAAGAGGTAATGTTCCCAAGAGAGAAGTTCTGCCCGATCCTATGTACAACAGCGTCCTGGTGACCAAGCTCGTCAACAGCGTGATGCTCGACGGCAAGAAGGGCGTCGCCCAGAAGGTCGTCTACAGCGCGTTCGACATGATCAAGGACAAGACCGGCAACGAGCCTCTCGATGTTTTCAACCAGGCCATGGAGAATATCATGCCCAGCCTGGAGACCAAGTCCCGCCGCGTCGGCGGTGCCACCTATCAGGTGCCGATGGAGGTCCGTCCCGCCCGTCGTCAGACCCTCGGTCTGCGTTGGCTGACGGCCTATGCCCGTGCCCGTGGTGAGCGCACCATGGCCGAGCGCCTGGCTGGCGAGATCATGGATGCTGCCAACAACAGCGGCAGCGCCGTGAAGAAACGCGAAGATACCCACAAGATGGCCGAATCCAACAAGGCATTCGCCCACTTCCGCTGGTAACGGAGGAACGAGAGAATTATGGCAAGAAAAGTCTCTCTGGAAAACACCAGAAATATCGGCATCATGGCCCATATCGACGCTGGCAAGACCACGACTACCGAGCGTATTCTGTACTACACCGGCGTCAACTACAAGATCGGCGAGACCCACGACGGTACCGCCACGATGGACTGGATGGCTCAGGAACAGGAGCGTGGTATCACCATCACCTCCGCTGCCACCACCTGCTACTGGAAGGGCAGCAAGAATCAGTTCCCGCAGACCCGCTTGAACATCATCGACACCCCGGGCCACGTCGACTTCACCGTTGAGGTCGAGCGCTCCCTGCGCGTTCTGGACGGCTCTGTGACCGTTCTCTGCGCCAAGGGCGGCGTTGAGCCCCAGTCTGAGACTGTGTGGCGTCAGGCCGATAACTACAAGGTCCCCCGCATGATCTACGTCAACAAGATGGACATCATGGGCGCGGACTTCTACAACGTTCTGCACATGATCCACGACCGTCTCAAGTGCAACGCTGTCCCCATCCAGCTGCCGATCGGCTCTGAAGACACCTTCAAGGGCATCATCGACCTGGTGGAGATGGACGCTGATATCTACTACGACGAGCTCGGCAAGGACATGCGCGTCGAGGAGATCCCCGAGGACATGCTCGAGCTCGCTCAGGAGTATCGCACCAAGCTCGTTGACGCTTGCGCCGACCTGAACGACGAGATCATGGAGCTGGCGCTCGAAGAGAAGCCCGTTCCTCAGGACCTCATCCGCAAGACCATCCGTCAGGCCACCATCGACAATAAGATGGTTCCTGTCACCTGCGGTACCTCTTACAAGAACAAGGGCGTTCAGAAGCTGCTGGACGCGATCGTCGACTACATGCCGTCCCCCGTGGATATCCCCGCGATCGACGGTGTGAACCCCGATACCGGTGAGGAAGATGTCCGTCACGCGGACGATAACGCTCCGTTCTCCGGTCTCGCGTTCAAGATCGCGACCGACCCGTTCGTCGGCCGTCTGTCCTTCGTTCGCGTGTACTCCGGTATTCTGAATACCGGTACCGCCGTTCTCAACTCCACCAAGCATCAGAGAGAGCGCATCGGCCGCATCCTGCAGATGCACGCCAACCACCGCGAGGATATCGAGTGCTGCTACGCCGGCGACATCTGCGCCGTCATCGGCCTCAAGAACACCACCACCGGTGATACGCTCTGCGATGAAAAGGCTCCGATCATCCTGGAGTCCATGGAATTCCCCGAGCCCGTGATCCGCGTCGCCATCGAGCCCAAGACCAAGGCCGGTCAGGAGAAGATGGGCATCGCGCTGATGAAGCTGGCTGAGGAAGACCCGACCTTCAAGACCTACACCGATGAAGAGACCGGTCAGACCATCATCGCCGGTATGGGTGAGCTCCATCTGGAGATCATTGTCGACCGCCTGCTCCGTGAGTACAAGGTCGAGGCGAATGTCGGCGCTCCTCAGGTCGCCTACAAGGAGACCATCACCAAGGCTGTCGATCAGGATACCAAGTACGCCCGTCAGAGCGGTGGTAAGGGTCAGTACGGTCACGTCAAGATCCATGTCGAGCCCAACGAGTCCGGCAAGGGTTACGAGTTTGTCAACGCCCTCGTCGGCGGCGCGATCCCCAAGGAATACGTTCCCGCGATCGATGCCGGTATTCAGGGCGCCATGCTCTCCGGTGTTCTCGCCGGGTACCCGGTCGTCGATGTCAAGGTCACGCTGTACGATGGTTCTTATCACGAGGTCGACTCCTCTGAAATGGCGTTCAAGATCGCCGGCTCCATGGCCTTCAAGGAGGCCTGCCAGAAGGCCGGCCCGACGCTGCTCGAGCCGATCATGAAGGTCTGCGTCATCGTCCCCGACGAGTACATGGGCGACGTGATCGGCGACCTCAACTCCCGCCGTGGTCAGATCCAGGGCTTCGAGGCCCGCAGCGGCGCGCAGCAGATCGACGCTTTCGTTCCTCTGGCTGAGATGTTCGGCTACGCGACTGACCTCCGCTCCTGCACGCAGGGCCGCGGCCAGTACACGATGGAGCCCGCGCATTATATCGAGATCCCGAAGAACATTCAGGAGAAGATCATCAACCAGCGCACGAACCGCGCCTGATAAAAAGGTATTGCAAAATACCGCGTTTTACGGTAAAATACCGGTGTATGTAAATGACACCGGCAAACAACGAAATTTTTTCATAGGAGGATCACTCTAATGGCTAAGCAGAAATTCGAGCGTACCAAGCCCCACGTAAACATTGGTACCATCGGTCATATCGACCATGGTAAGACCACCCTGACCGCCGCGATCACCAAGTTCCTCGCCATGCAGGGCGGTGCTGACTACACCGATTACAGCTCCATCGATAAGGCTCCGGAAGAGCGCGAGCGTGGTATCACCATCAACACCGCTCACGTTGAGTACCAGACCTTCGACCGCGTTGGCCACAACTACAAGACCGGCGAGGACAACGCCCAGATTCAGGGCCGTCACTATGCCCACGTCGACTGCCCGGGCCACGCCGACTATATCAAGAACATGATCACCGGCGCTGCTCAGATGGACGGCGCTATCCTGGTCATCGCTGCTTCCGACGGCCCCATGGCCCAGACTCGTGAGCACCTGCTGCTCGCCCGTCAGGTCAACGTGCCTTCCGTTCTCGTTTTCCTGAACAAGTGCGACCAGGTCGACGATGAAGAGCTGCTCGAGCTCGTCGAGATGGAAGTCCGCGAGATGCTCGACTTCTACAGCTTCCCCGGCGACGAGACCCCGATCATCCGCGGCAGCGCTCTGAACGCCCTGATCTCCGAGTCCAAGGACATCGACGCTCCCGAGTACAAGTGCATGCACGAGCTCATGGACGCTGTTGATACCTGGATCCCCACGCCCGACCGTAAGGCCGACCAGCCGTTCCTGATGCCCGTTGAGGACGTCTTCACGATCTCCGGTCGTGGTACCGTCGCTACCGGCCGTGTTGAGCGTGGCCAGCTGAAGCTCGGCGAGGAAGTCGAGATCATCGGTCTGACCGACGAGCGTCGCAAGACCGTCGTCACCGGTATCGAAATGTTCCACAAGCTGCTCGACTACGCCGAGGCTGGTGATAACATCGGTACCCTGCTCCGTGGTGTTGCCAAGAACGAGATCGAGCGCGGCCAGGTTCTGTCCAAGCCCGGTTCCATTCACCCCCTCACCAAGTTTGTTGGTCAGGTTTACGTCCTGAACAAGGACGAGGGCGGCCGTCACACCCCGTTCTTCAACAACTATCGTCCTCAGTTCTACTTCCGTACCACCGACGTCACCGGCGTCATCACCCTGCCCGAGGGCACCGAGATGTGCATGCCCGGCGATAACGTCGACATGAACGTGGAGCTGATCACCCCCATCGCCATCGAGAACGGTCTGCGTTTCGCTATCCGTGAGGGTGGCCGTACCGTGGGTTCCGGCGTCGTCATCGCCATCAACAACGACTGATTGACGTCCCCATCGGCGCATAGCTGATAAAGCCCGGCAGAGCATCGCTCTGCCGGGCTTTTTTTGCATGAAAAAATGTTTAATACTTTTTTAATATTTATGCATGAACTTTTGTAACATCCCTTGGGTATCCTATACTTGCAAGAGACAAAAAGCTTTTTTCATCAATCTTCCTGCCATTCAGGCGGAGAACCGGAAGCCGGTTCTCCGCCTTATGGTTTTTATCGACGAATAGTCTCGCAGAATTTGCCGCCCGCAGGCGGCAAATCAAATGCAATCCATTTTCGCCCGGGGCGTGTGCCTGGGCGAAAAATCTTCTCAGTCTGCAAGCCTTTTATCCCAAAAGGGACGAAGTCCTTTTGGGATAATTCAAAACAGCGGCCACTTGGGCCAGGTCTGGCGGATATAGGCCGGGACGTCCTCCCGAGGAAGGCCCAGCACCGCCCCCAGCTCGCCGTACAGGGCGTCCTCCGCCCGCCTGAGATAGCGCTCGTCCATCTGGCTGACCTTCCGCCCGTGGTGAATGGCCCAGCTGCGCCGGCGGCACACCCCCTTGATGAGGCCCGCCAGCCGTTTGCAGTCATAGGAGGCCACCACCTGGTGATACAGGTCCTTGATGGCCCGGGTGTTGTGGCTTTCGGCCTGCTCCTCCGGCAGCTGGTCCAGCTGCGCGATGAGCTCCTGCACCTCCTGCCCCGTCAGCAGGGGGCGCATCAGCACCCGGGTGTCCACCGGGGGCATCACCTGGCCGGATCGGTACAGCGGCGCAAGG
>URYW01000105.1 GCA_900552145.1 uncultured Collinsella sp.
AAGAACCCCGAGGACACGCCGGACACCCCGACCTACACCGAGATTGAGTTTGAGGCCGGCAAGCCCGTCGCCGTAGACGGCAAGAAGATGAAGCTCTCCGAGATCGTCATCGCCCTCAACAAGATCTCCGGCGACAATGGCTTTGGCCGTCTCGATCTGGTCGAGGATCGTCTGGTGGGCCTTAAGAGCCGCGAGTGCTATGAGGTCCCCGGAGCCCTGACGCTCATCACCGCCCACAAGGCGCTCGAGGACATCTGCGTCGAGGGCGACCTTCTCAAGACCAAGATCAAGCTCGAGCAGGATTGGGCCACCGCCGTGTACAACGGCCAGTGGTACAGCCCGCTCAAAAACGCGCTCGATGCCTTTATGGCCGATACCCAGAAGTTCGTGACCGGCACTGTCCGTCTGAAGTTCTTTAAGGGCAACTGCCATGTCGTCGGCCGCAAGAGCCCCTTCAGCCTCTACGACTACGGTCTGGCTACCTACGACCGCGACACCACGTTTGACGAGAAGGCCAGCGCCGGCTTTATCGAGATCGATACGCTGTCGCGCAAGACGTGGGCAAAGGTCCAGGGCCCCAGCTCTGCTGCCGCCCAGGCCTAGCGCCTCCTTCCCTTGGTATCCGCGCGGCCCATCCGCGTGATACATAACGGGCGCACGGGGTCCCTACCTTTCGTTATGCTTGCTGACACTTCTTAACATCGGTGGCCCCTACGTTCCGCCCGCATATATGATGCCGCGTCTGCGGCTGAGTCCGAGCCCCGCCGGGGTTGTCCGGCGGGGCTCCTTCTATCAATTTGGCGGCTCTGCGCCTATATATATGAGGAGTATCCATTATGTTCAATGCTATTGCGCATGCTTTACTTGCCCTCGCGCCCGAGTTCGATGCTGCAAGGGTCGAGGACGTCCCTATGAGCCTGAAGGCCTGGATCGATGGTTCGCAGGGCAACATCCGGAGGGAGACGTTGGGCGCCAAGTGCATGGCGCGTCGCTTCTTTGCAAATTAGCTACATGGCTCCGCACACGGTGGGGAATGTGTAAAACTAGCGGTTGAAAAATCGCTTTAGCGATATGGCGCATTGCTTTGGGCGCTTGTTTTGGTATTTGGAGAAAGGGGACGGTTCCATGGCTCTTTGGGGCGGTCGTTTTGAGGCAGGCGTGGCCGAGGTCACGCAGGAGTTTGGCGCGTCGCTGCCGGTCGACAAACATCTCTATAAGCAGGATATCGCCGGCTCTAAGGCGCATGCCAAGATGCTGGCGGCCCAGGGCATCATCAGTGCCGAGGACGAGCAGGCGATTGCCAAGGGCCTGACCGGAATTGAACAGGATATCGATGCCGGCAACTTCACCTTCGACATCAACGACGAAGACATTCATATGTCCATCGAGAGCGAGCTGACGCGTCGCATCGGCGAGGCTGGTAAGCGCTTGCATACCGGACGTTCGCGCAACGACCAGGTGGCGACCGACACACGCCTGGGCGTCAAGGCGCTGGCCAAGGAGCTCATGGAGGCCAATCTTGAGCTGCGCCATGTGCTGGTGGATGCGGCCAAGAAGTACGACAAGGTAATTCTGCCGGGCTACACGCACATGCAGCACGCTCAGCCCGTGCTGCTGTCGCATCATCTGCTGGCGTATTCCTGGATGTTCGCGCGCGACTTTACGCGCCTGAAGGCAGCCTTTGATGCCGCCGACAACTGCCCGCTGGGTGCTGCCGCACTTGCCGGCACGAGCTATCCGCTCGATCGTCAGATGACGGTTGCCGAACTTGGCTTTGCGGGCGTGATTCCCAACTCGCTCGATGCGGTTTCCGACCGCGATTTCCTGCTCGATCTGCATTACGCCGGCTCAGTCATGGCCATGCATCTGTCGCGCCTTTCCGAGGAGATCGTGCTGTGGTCGAGCTCCGAATTTGGCTTTATCACGCTTTCCGACTCGTACTCCACCGGCTCGTCCATCATGCCGCAGAAGAAGAATCCCGACTTTGCCGAGCTTATCCGCGGCAAGAGCGGCCGTGTGTATGGCAACCTGGTCCAGCTGCTCGTGACCATGAAGGGCTTGCCGCTCGCTTATAACAAGGACTTGCAGGAGGACAAGGAGGGCGCGCTCGATACCGCCCATACGCTCATGCAGTGCCTGTCGGTTATGGCCGGTATGATTTCGACTTGGACCGTCAACGAGGATGCCATGGCGCGCGAGTGCGGCGTGGGACACCTTGCCGCCACCGATGTTGCCGATTACCTGGCTAAGCGTGGCCTGCCGTTCCGCGAGGCACATGCCGTGGTGGGCCATCTAGTCCTGATGTGTGAGAAGCGCGGCTGCAATCTTGAGGACCTGCCGTTTGAGGTGTTCCAGGAGGCAAGCTCGCTCTTTGAGCACGACATCACCGAGGCGCGCGACATCCCGTCGATTGTCGCTGCACGCACGACCGAGGGCGGTACCGCCCCTGCCGCCGTTGCCGTGCAGCTGCAGCGTGCCGAGGCACAGCTCGTGGCCGACGAGGGCGTGTTTGGATCGCTGACCAAGGTCGTCGAGATGGGCCACGGGATAAAGTAAGGGTTTGGCCGAAGCCGTTTTGCCATTTATTGAGGAATCATTTTTTGCTTTACGGACGTCTGCTGATGTGAGCGTCCGTATTTTGTTGCTATGGGGGAGGGGCTTGTCGAGAAGTTCTGTAGGACCTTTGGGCAGGTTGTGAAGGGGGTACGTTCGCGGGCGGCAACCGACCGTCTGCTCTGCTCGATGCGGTTGATGGGCAGTCGGATGGTACTCTAATCGAGCTTCGAAACAGAAGTGACACATATGGAACGCTTCAATAAATTGCAACGTGTCAATAAACAGCTTTTTGTTTAACTGCAGCTAAAACTCTGTTACGATGCAGTCCAGGCGGGTGCCGGAATGGGACTTGGGCACGCGCGAACCTACTTGAAAGGCTACTTTTATGGCTATCGAGAAGACCTTCATCATGATTAAGCCCGACGCCGTGCGCGACCGCAAAATCGGCGAGATCGTTGCTCGCATTGAGCGCAGCGGCCTTGTCATCGAGCGCATGGAGATGACCACGCTCGAGCGCGCTACCGTCGAGGAGCACTACGCCCATCTGGCCGACAAGCCCTTCTTTGGCAGTCTCTGCGACTTTATGACGAGCGGTCCGGTCGTCAAGATGGTCGTTTCCGGTCTCTCCGCTGTCTCCAAGATGCGCACCCTTATGGGCGCTACTAACCCGCTTGATGCTGCCCCCGGCACCATTCGCGGCGACTTTGCTGTCGATGTCAACGCCAACGTGATCCACGGCTCCGACTGCCTGGAGAACGCCGAGATTGAGATCAAGCGCTTCTTTGGCTAAACCAGCTTTGACTCCTTAAAGCTGTTAGCGTGTGGCTTGGGCGCCGCGGAACTCCATCCGCGGCGCCCTTTTATTCCAAAATCTATGAAGGGGTCCGCTCGGTCATGAGTTCCGAGCGGGCCCCTGCTGTTAGCTTGTGGCACTGAGTGGTTTAGGCCTCGTCGACGACCTTGAGGCCGCGCGTGTGATCGATCTCGTTGAGGAGGTTAACGCGACGCTCGTGACGGCCGCCCTCAAACTCGGCGTCGAGCCACTCGTCGACGATCATCTTAGCGAGCTCGGAGCCCACGACACGGGCACCAAAGGCGAGCACGTTGGTGTTGTTGTGCATGCGGGAGAGCTTGGCGCTGAAGGGCTCGGAGCACACGACGGCGCGTACGCCCTCGACCTTGTTGGCAGCCAGGCTAATCCCGACACCGGTGCCACAGATGAGGATGCCCAGGTCGACGTCGCCGTTGGCAACGGCCTTACCCACCTTGTAGCCGGCGATGGGGTAGTCAAAGCTCTCGGAGGTGTCGGTGCCAAAGTTCACGACCTCGCAGCCGCGCTCCTTCAGGTGCTCGGAGATGATGTTCTTGAGCTCGACGGCGGCGTGGTCGTTGCCGATACCAATCTTCATGAGTGGTTCCTCTCTGGTCTGTGCGGCGTAAATGCTAAAGGTTTTACCGCGTTCGACTGCATGATAGCGCGACTTTTGCGTAAACGCTCGGGCGTTTTTTGGTCAAACGCTTTAGCATGCAACAAGACCGGCTTCTCATGAATGAATGCTGTCAGTTTGTGCTTGAGCGCCGTCCGCCGGAACCATGGTTGCAGTTTTTGATGCATTGTTATCAAATAAAGGAGCTAACTATTTTTGAGAGCCAAGCCCGTTATGCAAGCAGGAGATACCTATGCCTACCGATTCCCTTCGTGATGCCGCGTTTTGCGATGTTTTGAACCGCGAGCTTGTCTGTGCACTCGGCTGCACCGAGCCCATTGCCGTTGCCTATGCAGCAGCGCTGGCGAGCCAGACGCTCGGTTACGAGCCCGATCATATGGATGTTGCCTGCTCGGGCAACATCATCAAGAACGTTAAGAGCGTGACCGTGCCCAACTCGGGCGGTATGCTCGGTATTGAAGCCGCGGCCGTGCTGGGGGCCGTGGGCGGCTACGCCAAAAGCGCGCTCGAGGTGCTCGAGAGCGTTAACGATGAAGACCGTGCTCGCGTGGCCGAGCTCCTCGCCGACGCCGACTACTGCGATGTATCGCTTGTCGAGGGTGTGCCCAACCTCTACATCAAGGTGACTGCCACGGCCGGGGGCCATACCGCGGTCGTCGAGATTACCGACCACCACACCAATGTCACGTGCCATACCCTCGACGGTATTCCGGTGTGCGGCAAGTCGGCGGGGGAGTGTGCCGCCTGCGCCGAGCGCGTCGTGGCCGAGCGGGCGGCAGATAACGCCGACACGCCCATGTCGATCGAGACCATCATCGACTTTATCGAGGACGGTGACATTGAGGACGCCCGTGCTGCCGTTGAGCGTCAGATTGAGCTGAATGGCGCAATCAGTGCCGAGGGCCTTGCGCACGCTTGGGGCGCCGAGGTGGGTCGTACGCTGCTGGGTGCTCGTGCCGATGACGTCGCCTGCCGTGCCCGTGCCCGTGCGGCCGCCGGGTCCGACGCCCGCATGAACGGCTGCGCGCTGCCGGTCGCCATTGTGTGCGGCTCGGGCAATCAGGGCATTACCTGCGCATTGCCCGTCATGGAGTATGCCGAGTACCTGCGTTGCGACCACGATCGCCTGGTGCGCGCCGTGATGCTGTCCGATCTTATCGCCGTGCGTATCAAGAGCTATATTGGTGCGCTCTCGGCGTTTTGCGGTGCTATTTGCGCCGCGTGCGGCGCCGGCGCCGCGATTACCTGGCTGTGCGGTGGCACGCGCGAGCAGATTGGCGCGACGGTCTCGAACACGCTCGGTAACGTGGGCGGCATCGTGTGCGACGGCGCGATGCCGGCCTGCGCGGCGAAGAGCGCCACGGCGGTGCCTTTGCCCTGCTGAAGGATGCCCAGCACCGCTGCGAGCTGTTTATGACGGCCGCCCTTGGCCACTGGATGGGCAAGCTGGACGAGGAAATTCTGGAAAAGACCCTTGGCAGCATGAGCTACATCACCGGTACCGAAACCGAGCAAAGCAAAAGCCAACAAGCGCCGGATGCGGAACAGGCAGGCGAAACCGCCTGACATCCCCGCGCCCGACCTTTGCGGATAGATTATTACAACACGAAAGGAACTAACACCTATGGTTCGTATTACGATGCAGAACGGCAAAACTATTGACATTGAACTGGATGCTACCGCAGCACCGATCACCTGCGAAAACTTTTTGAAACTGGTCAATCAGGGCTTTTATAACGGCCTGACCTTCCACCGCGTCATCCCCGGCTTTATGATCCAGGGCGGCGACCCGTCCGGCAACGGCACCGGCGGCCCCGGCTGGCACATCAAGGGCGAGTTCCTGCAGAACGGCGTGAACAACCCCATCAAGCACACCCGCGGCGTGATCAGC
>URYW01000106.1 GCA_900552145.1 uncultured Collinsella sp.
CTTGGGGCAGGCGCGATACGCCTCCTAGTCTATGGGATCGCGCTCGATAGGCACCTCGTGATAGGCAAAATCGGCATTGAACATGTCGCCGGTTCGCAACCAGCTTGCTACACCTGCATAGCGCTTGTCGGCGCAATAGGCCTTGTTATAGCGAATGGCGCGGCCGATCTGGCGCGATTTAAAGTTGTAGCCAAATGCCGCGCCCGCCGAGACGCCCACCATATGGTCGCAGGTCAAACCGTGCTCCATCCAAACGTCGAGCACGCCCGCCGTATACATACCGCGGTAGCCGCCTCCCTCGAGCGCCAGCCCCACCGTGCGCGTCATATTTGACTGTGCCATGCGACCATCTCCGTTCCTGCGTTTTAAACCGGGACAAGTATACCCGTCAACATATATCGTCCCAGTCGCATTTTTATCGAACATCGCATCGTCGCGCTACCGCCTGTCGAATAATAGCCGCCCACAGCATGTGCACCCATATCCCCGCACTCGAGGAAAGCGGCTTTATGGTGACGCTCGACAAGCACATTTGGCAGATTGTGCCCACCGACCGCGATCAAGGCCGCAGCACGCAAATCATTTCATCGATGCTCGAAATGGCGCAGTCGCTCCATCTGCCCGTCGTGGTCGAAGGCGTCGAGACAAATGAGCAGGCGAACATGCTACGACAAATGGGCGCCCGCTACGCTCAGGGCTTCCTCTGCTACCGCCCCATGCCGGCGAAGGATTTTGAGGCATTGCTCGATGGTGGCAATAACAACTGATACGCTCGCGCGCAAAACGCCACCGTCGAAGGGGATATTTGTCTCCATTAGCTAACTTATATCCCCAATTCAAACCGAATTGGGGATATGATACAAACCGTTGTTCCGCCCAAGGAGGTTATCCATCATGAACGAGTCATATCGCCTGGGCGAGCAATCGATTATTGCCTATCTTCAGCGACTTGCGAACGGCGTCTCGACCGCTGAACTCGATGTTGCCGCGCTGCCTGCTGAGCTACGCGCCGTTGGTAAGCAACTGCAAAAGACGCATGCCATCCTGCAACAAGAGCGCCAGCTGCTTGAGCGCAACGCCTATATCGATCCGCTCACCAACTTGGGCAACCGCAACGGATTCGACCGTCACGTCGAGCAACTCTGGCGCAAAGGCGACCCCTTCACATGCGCCTATATTGACATCGACCATCTCAAGCATTGCAACGATAGGTTTGGCCACGCCGAAGGCAATCGCTATATTCTGAGCATCTGCCGCACGCTCTCCGAAACCATGGAGCACGATGAGATGCTGTTCCGTATCGGTGGAGACGAGTTTGTGCTCATCTCGCCCTCCGCAAACGAGATTGAACTCGAGCAGCGCTTGGAGCAGGTGCGTACCAGGCTGATCGAGGCGAGCTCAGGTGGCAAGGCGCCCATGATCGGCAGCTTTAGCTTTGGCTGCTCGCGCGTCGATCCACTTGCTGGCGACACGCGTCGCCAGATGACGATGGATGCCGATCGCAAGATGTATCGCTATAAGCTTATGCATCGTGTGCAGCAACCGAAAGACGATGACGCGCCGCAACGCCCAATCGTCGATCAGCTTCCCTGCAACGACCGGGTGTTCCAAGCGATCTCCATGAGCTCCGAGACGCGCTATCCGTTTATCCTCAATCTCGATACGGGAGAATCGCAATGGTCGGTTAACGCCGTGCGCGATTTTGACCTGCCCTCCCAGCACCCTTTTAACTCACTCGACATGTGGCTTGCCCGCGTTCATCCCGAGGACCGCGACAACGTACGTGCCGAGCTCGACATGGTGATAAACGGCACATGGCACTTCCACTACATGCAGTATCGCGTAATGGATGCCACCGGAAAATACGTGCTTTGCGACTGCACGGGCTACCGCTTGGACGGCACCGATACCGAGCCCGGCATGTATGTGGGCATTATCATCAACCGAAGCTTGGCAGATACGACCGATTCCGTGACCGGCTTGGGCGATATTCATGCCCTGGTCAACGCCATTGGCGAAATGCGTCGCGTGGCGCGCAAGGCTGGTTTGATCGCCATCAAAATCGACGATATCGCTCAGGTCAATGCCCGCTTTGGCTTTGATGCGGGCGACCGCGTTTTGGCAGAATGTGCCGCCTGTCTGGTGGAATGTTCGCGCGGTAAGGGTCGTATGTTCCGCTCGACGGGGCCGATGTTCGTGGCTCTTTTCGACGACTTTGATCCCGAAGAAACAGATGCGATTGCAGAGGAAATCGAGCGGTTCCTGGGTTCGCCCGTGCTCTTTGGCCCATTTGAATATCAGCCGCCCATTCGCGTGGCCACGCTCCATCTGGACGGCGTCGACCGTCAGCCCGTTTCGATTTTGAACGAGCTCAAAGCGTTGCTCGGGAAAGCCGTGCAGGTGCCAGGTACCAAACTTGATTAGCACCGCGCCCACACCGCCTCCCCCATCGTGCGATAATCCTCTGCAGAAGTCACCGACAGCAGAGGGAGTTTGTGATGAAGGTTCTTTTGGTCAATGGCAGCCCCAAGGCAAACGGCAACACCGCCCGCGCACTCGCCGAAGTCGCCGAGCAACTCAATGCCGAAGGCATTGATACCGAGGTGTTTCAGCTGGGCACCAAGCCCATTCGCGACTGCATTGGCTGTGGTCAGTGCGGCAAGCTCGATTGCCGCTGCACCTTTGACGATGACGTGGTGAACGAGCTGATCGCTGCCGCCGAGCAGGCAGATGGCTTTGTCTTTGGCTCGCCCGTCTACTATGCGCACCCCAGCGGACGCATCCTTTCGGCCCTCGATCGCGCATTCTATGCCGGCAGCAAAGCCTTTGCACACAAGCCGGGCGCTGCCGTCGCCGTTGCCCGTCGCGGCGGCACGTCGACCACCTTCGACGTGCTCAATAAGTACTTCACCATCAACCAGATGCCCGTGGTTGCTTCCACGTACTGGAACAACGTGTTTGGCGCCATGCCGGGCGAGGCCGCCCAGGACGCCGAGGGCCTGGCCACCATGCGCAACATCGGCAAGAACATGGCCTGGCTCCTGCATTGTATCGAGGCAGGACAGGCCGCCGGTATCGAAGCCCCCGAAGCCGATCGCGAGCGCACCAACTTCATCAGGTAGAACGGCGGAACAAATACATGAACGTGCAAATTTTTGGCACCAAATAGTCTTTCGATACCAAGAAAGCACAGCGCTTCTTCAAAGAGCGCCGCATTAAGGTGCAGTTTATTGACCTTAAGGAAAAGGAGATGAGCAAGGGCGAGCTCACGAGCGTGATGCAGGCGGTCGGCGGTATCGACAAGCTGCTCAACCCCAAGGCCAAGGACGAGGAGACGCTCGCGCTCATCCAGCACCTCACCCCCAGCCAGCGCTTCGACAAGTTGCTCGAGAACCAGCAGGTTCTAGCCGAGCCCATCGTGCGTAACGGCAAAAAGGCCACCGTCGGCTATTGCCCCGATGTATGGGGAGCCTGGGAGTAGCCTGTGTTATTTGCCAGCGCGTGGGTATAAGAGCAGGCGTTTGGCATATGATTCAACTGTAAGCCATGTCTAACAAAGGAGGGCACATGCCCAACAAACCCGTGAAAATCATCATGCTTACCGGATACCTCGGTGCCGGCAAGACCACGCTGCTCAACCACATCCTCGCTAACGATGGCGGTATCCGCGCCGCCGTAATCGTCAACGATATCGGCGAGATCAATGTGGACGCCAGCCTCATCGCCGACGGCGGCCTTTCCGAGACCGACGACCTCATCCCGCTCACCAACGGCTGCATCTGCTGCACGCTTTCGGATGACCTGGCCAACCAGCTGCAGGGCATCGCCGATTCGGGCAACTTCGATTACATCATCATCGAGGCCTCGGGCATTTGCGAGCCCATCCCCATCGCCTACACCATCTCGAGCTTCTGCGACGAGGCCAAGGTGGGCGGCGAGCCCAAGCTCGCGCTCGACAACATCGTGGCCGTGGTCGACTGCGCCCGCATGTACGACGAGTTCAACGGCGGTCGCGACCTGCTGGCCGAGGATATCGACGAGGACGACATCGAGAGCCTGCTCATCCAGCAGATTGAGTTCTGCTCCACGCTGATCCTCAACAAAACCGATACCGTGAGCTCTGAACAGATCGCCGAGCTCAAGGCTATCGTGCGCAGTCTGCAGAAGGACGCCGTGATCGTCGAGGCTCAAAACGGCGAGGTTCCCATGGAGGAGCTGCTCGATACCGACCGCTTCGACTTTATGCGCGCCTACAACTCCGCCGCCTGGATCGATGCCATGGAGCATCCCGAGGAGCACGACGACCCCGAGGTGCTCGAGTACGACATCGAGACCTTTGTTTACTCGCGCCGTAAGCCGTTTGACCTGAAGAATTTCACCGATTTTGTTGAGCAGGAGTGGCCCGACGAGGTCATCCGCGTCAAGGGTCCGCTGTGGCAGACCGGCGACCCGGACATGTGCTACATGTTTGAGCAGGCCGGCCACCAGATGCGCCTGATGGAGAACGGCCTGTTTGTCGACTCGGCGCCCGAGGGCGAGAAACAGAAGATCATCGACGAGAACCCCGAAATCATGCAGATTTGGGACGACGAGACGGGCGACCGCATGACGAGCCTGTGCATCATCGGCCGTCACATGGACAAGGATGCGCTCATCGCCTCCCTCGATGCCTGCCTGACCGACTGGCACCGTGCCTAGGTTTATCCAAGCGGGCATTTTTCTGTCTACGTAACCGCCAAACCACCACGAAGGTTAACTTCGTGGTGGTTTTTCGTTCTGAGCCAAGGAGATTCATGTTCAACATTGTGCTGTATGCGCCCGAGATTCCGGCCAATACGGGCAATATCGGCCGCACCTGCGTGGTCACCGGCGCCCGCCTGCATCTGGTGGAGCCGCTGGGGTTTTCGCTCGACGACAAGACGGTGCGTCGCGCCGGTCTGGGCTACTGGCAAAACTTGGACGTGACGACCTATGCCGGCTGGGAGGATTTCCTTGAGCGCAATGGTCTCTCCCCTGTCGACGAACGCCTGCATCTGCTGACCAAAAAGGCGCGCCGCACCTATGCGCAAAGCACCTACCGCGACGGTGACTATTTGGTCTTTGGCAGCGAGCGCTCGGGCATTCCCGAGCCACTGCTTGCCGCGGTGCCCGAGCGCTGCGAGCGCATCCCCATGCTGCGCGATTGCGACTCACTCGATAACGCCGAGGTTTGGGAAGCTCACGAGGAATCGCTCGGGCATACCGAGGACAGCCACGAGGCCATCCTTCAGCAGGATATCTGCGGCAACTTCGTCAACCCGGACGACTACCGCATCAGCGCACTCAACCTCTCCAACAGCGCCGCCATCGTCCTCTACGAAGCCCTTCGCCAGGCAGGCTTTCCGGGAATGTGACAAAGGGACTATCCTTTTGCCACATTCGAGCGCCACGTCGATGGCACACACGCCTAATTGATGCTCTAGATATAGGCCCTCACTTTTAATCAGAATTAACTAAAGTAAAATGAAGTTAAACGGCGGTGTGAAAGGAGAGCCTTGTGGAATATCTCGAGAACCCGTTTACCCCCAGTTTTGGTGAGGTTCCTGCCCATCTCGCTGGCAGACAACAGATTATTCGGGATTTGGACCGTGCCTTCTTGAGTCAGCGCAGGCGCCCAGAATTGACCTCGATCTTCTCAGGCGCACGTGGAACCGGTAAAACCGCTCTCATGTCGTCGCTCGCGACAAGGGCGGAATCCCACGGCTGGATAGCCGTAAAGACGACCGCGCTCCCGGGAATGCTTGAGGAAATCGAGTTCGGGGCGAAACGT
>URYW01000107.1 GCA_900552145.1 uncultured Collinsella sp.
GCGGCGCTATCTCCGCCAGCTCCGGCGCCGACTTCCTGTGCTACGTGACGCCGGCCGAGCACTTGTGCCTGCCCAACGCCCAGGACGTGCTCGACGGCCTCATGGCCACCAAGATTGCCGCACACGCCGCCGACATCGCCAAAAAGGTGCCCCACGCCCGCGACATGGACGACAAGATGGGCCAGGCACGCCGCAAGCTCGACTGGGACGCCATGTGGAAGTGCGCGCTCGACCCGGTTACGGGCAAGAAGCGCTACGAGGAGTCCCCCGCCGCCACCGAGGGCACTTGCACCATGTGTGGCAAGATGTGCGCCGTCCGCACCGTTAACAAGGTGTTCGAAGGCACGATGATCGACCTCGGCATGGAGGATTAACGCGTCTCCGGAGCCACAATCGGTAACAAGGTGTTCGTCAATTGTTGACGTGTGAACATTTGCTTGCGTTTGCGTAAAGATTGCACTACCCGCCCGGGTTCGACATACAGCCGGCCCGGGCAACTTTATAATGCAGGCAGAAGACCCATTTGAATCCGACCGAACAAGGGAGCGAACATGGATCGCAGTAAGGTACCCGCCGTTCTATCCATCGCAGGATCAGATTCCAGCGGTGGTGCCGGCATTCAGGCCGACATCAAGACCATCACGGCGCACCGTCTGTATGCCGAGACGGCCATCACAGCCATAACCGCACAAAACACGCTCGGTGTCACCGCCGTGCAAAACATCTCCCCGGATATTGTCGCGGCGCAAATCGATGCCGTTTTTGACGATATCCGCCCCAGTGCCGTCAAGATCGGCACGGTCTCCTCTGCCGAGATTATCGAGGTTATCGCCGACCGTCTGAGTGCCTGGGACGCACAAAATATCGTCGTCGACCCCGTCATGGTCGCCACCTCGGGTGCTCGTCTGATCGCAGAGGACGCCGCCGAAGCACTTACACGCTGCCTGTTCCCACTGGCGACCGTCATCACGCCCAATATTCCCGAGGCCATGGCGCTGCTCGATTATGGGGTCGATTCCGAGCGCACTCAGCAAAATGCCGCCATGCTTCTCACCCGCCGCTTTGGCTGCGCGTCTCTCGTTAAGGGCGGGCATTTTGTCAACGAGGCCAACGATGTGCTAGCAGAGCCCGCGCCGCTCGATGACGAGGGCAACCACCTGGGCGATCCGCTCACCACGTGGTTCCGCCACAAGCGCATCGAGACCGGCAACACGCATGGCACCGGTTGCACGCTCTCGTCCGCCATCGCCTGCGCGCTGGCCCAGGGCATGGATCTTGCCGACGCCGTCAACGCCGGCAAGGCCTACCTAACCGGCGCTCTCGCCGCCGGCTTTGACATGGGCAAAGGCTCCGGCCCCGTCAACCACATGTGGCAGTACTGAGGCAGTTTGCCGCAGCTCGCTATTGATGCTGACCAACAGGCAAAACTCGCTGAACGTACCGCAACACGCTGACCGTACTTAGGGTTTTGCGCCCACTTGGGATATTCGAGGGATACAAAAAGGGGCCGTGGCGACGAACCGCCACGGCCCCTTTTGCTGTTATCGTCCGCGGTCGCTCCCGCCCCAGATCAGGGCGAGCGCGACAACCGTGACGAAGCTGCCCAAAATCGCGCCGAGCGCCGCGCCCATGCCGAAAGCCATTACCACGGCACCCCGTCGGTGACGCAGACCTGCAGACGGTCGAGCGGCTCGCCGTAGATACCGGCGTAGTCGTCGCCGTTATAGGTAGAGCCGTCGTCGCACACGGTGTTCAGCCATCCGGCGCGCGCAGTGGTCTGGGAGCGGTACCACGCCTGCTTGTACTCCTCGCCGCTCGGCGTCACGTAGTACATGCGCACGCCGTCGATGGTATGACCGGCGATACCGGCGCAGCCGTTTACGGTGTCGTTGCGGTCGCCCTTGGCGACCCAGTCGAGCCAGCCGTCCTCGACGGTGTGGACCTGATACTTGAGCGTACCGCGATCAACTCGGGCGCAAAGGAGGTCATGCTGTCGGCACGGGTAGCCCGCGAAGCCGTCGTCGCCGGCACCGAAGTCAGTCACATCGTCCAGCCATCCGCCACCCTTAAGGTGCAGCGAGTAATGTACGGGAACACGGGCGCCAGTGGAGCGAGGGAAACCGCCCGGCGCGCCCTGCGACGCCGAAGGCACAGCGGGGGTCGCCGCGGGCTGCACAGTCGGCGCGGACGGCTGCGTGCCGCCGACCATCGCGTCGTACCACTCGACGGCGCGCTGCATGTAGTGGTCGCGCTGCGAGCCAGCCAGCTCGCCGGGGCAGGCCGTGGACGACCAGTGCTTGTGCGGGAACACGTTCACCATCCATGCCGGGCGGCCCAGCCCGTAGTACAGGCACAGCGCCGCCACGAGGTGCGCACCGCTCTCGATAGCGGCCTCGTGAACCGTCCACGGGCCGCGCGCGCTGTTGGCGTGTTCGATGCTGATGGTCGTGTCGTTGCCGCCGCCCGTGCCGATGTCGTCGCCGCAAGCGTAGGCGCGGTCGGTGTCGTTGACGTGCTGCACGATGTAGCCGTTGCGGTCGACCGAGTAGTGGGCAGAGCAGCCGTTGGCGGCCCAGATACTGTTGCACTGGGCCGCATTGAGGTCACCCGCCATATGGTGGATCGTGACGCCCTTGATGCCGAAGGGTCGTCCCGCCGAGAAGTTGCAGCCGAGGAGCTTGTACTCGTCCGGTTGGACGTTCGCGAAATCTGCCATGTTAGTCCTCCTTAATGTCGCCGAGCGCGAGCAGCGCGTCGAGCCATTTGTCCGTGATACCGACGGATTTGAAGGCGGCATAGGCCACTTGCACGCCGCCGACACACGCGAAGATGGACGTCACCCACGCCGAGGGGTCGGTGGGCACGCCTCCCGCCATGGCCGTGAGGGCACCGCACCCCGCCGAAACGGCGATGGCCGTCCAGCGGGCGACGCTGCCCGTCATGGCCTTAGTCTTGATGGCCTGCACGATGTACGGCACCACGAGCACCGTGGCGACGGTGAGGCCGGCCTGAATCTCAGTCATTTGATTGCTCCTATCTGCTTGTCTCCTTGTTGTACATGAGGTCGACGCGGTCGTAGATGTGGTCGACCTTCTCGGCCATCCCCTGGCTGCGCGCCTGGCTGTGGACCAGATCAGCGTGCAACACGTCATTTGACGCGACGACCGACTCCATGAGGGTCTTCATCCCCTCAATCAAGGTGTTGCTGCGCTCCATCTGCGCGGCGATACGACCTTCCATCTGTGATCGCTCACGGTCGCGCTGCGCCCGCTCGTCCACCTCGGCCTGCTTTCGCTCCTCGCGCTTCAGGTCGAGATTCGCCTTGCGCTCGTTCTGCAGCTTGTATTCGGCGAGAAACTGACGCCCAAAGTAAACGGCAATAAGCGCCAGAAGCACGCCTCCAAGCCAAGCCGGTCCGTACGGCACGAAGAGCTTGAGTACCTCCATCCGGCCTCCCTTCCGTTCTGCAGTGTGGTGGGGCCCATTCCCCGCCACACTGCAGGTTCGGGCCCCCGTAACGCCGGCCTACACCGCCGCCATCGTGCCGATGCACACGGCCAGCGGTCCCTGCGACAGGATCACGGCTCGGTCGGTGATGACGCACCCCGTGCAGGAGCGCACCATCGGAACCGTCACGACCGCACCGCGCAGCATCACGTCTAGCGCCGTGCCATGGACACCGACGACCGTGCCGAACTCCATCGTCAGCCGCTTGCCGCCCGACGGAATCGCCGCCGCCAACCGCACCGCCGCGCCCTTGATCTCGACCGCCGAATCGCTCATCGCTCGTACCTCCTCGCCGTGTGCTTTATGACGCAGCCGGCGTCGAGCGTCAGCGTCTGCTTCTGAATTGCCAGCTTTCCGACAACCCCGCCGGTCCTGTAGTTCATCGCCACCGCCATGCACGGCTCGACGGGCTTGTATACGCTCTTGAACTCGTCCGTGCGCGTCACGGCGCGCTCGGTGGCGAGCAGCTCCGCCGCCTTGGCGTCCGCAGCCGCCTGCATGGCGTCCTGGGGCCAAGGCGTTGCTGTGGAGCCCTCCTCGACCTTGTCGGCGACGAAGATTGCCTCGCCGCCGTCGATGTAGCAGTAGCCCCAGCTGACCTTGTTGTGGTTCTCCGTGGCGTGATAGGTGTAGCCGACCTTCTGCCACTCGCCAGTCAGAGTGAAGCCCTTGGTCACCGGGCCAAGCGCCCTCTCCTGGTCCCAGAAGGACTGTATGATGCCCGTCGCGCCCTTGGTGCCCTTGACCCACACGCTCTGCGTGTAGTCCGTGTCCTTCTTGACGCTCGGCCCCTCGTCCTGGCAGAAGCCGACGCGCCCGCCAGTCGAGACGACCTTGATGCCGAAGATCACCCCCGTCTGCGGCGAGTCGGGAACGTAGACGGTCTGGATGCTGCCGTGTGAATCGCTCTTGCGGAAGTTCTTCTCAGACTTCTTTCCGATGCCGATGAGGGCGTTGGCGGCACCCTCGACAAGGTTGGCGTCCTCGGTGTCCACGCCCGGCAGGCTGTCGTAGCTGTAGCTCTTTACGATTCGACGACCGACCGAGACGGTCGAGAGGTCGGAGTCGGGCGAGTCGTCCACCGACGTGCCGCGCACCGATGCGTCTTGCGTGCTGAAGTCCACGTGCACGACATTGCAGACCTCGGCGCGATTGGTCGATTCGGTCATGGCAGACATGAAGCGCGCGTCCCTGCCCTCGGTGAACTCCGCAGAGATGGGCATGTCGGCGGGCTCGACGTACCGCCTGAACAACACGTTGCCCATGCGGTCGGTCGAGGCCGAGCGGAACCCCGCCGCCTCGAGGAGCAGGTTCACGGCGTCCAGCTTGGTCTTGGCGTCGTTGTTCCTGCCCACGCCGAACACCCAGTTGCTGCCCAACAGGAGGCTGCTGCTGTCGGCGTAGACGGTGAGGCCGACCGACTCGGCTATCTTGACGGCCTCCTCCACCGCATTGCTGTCCTGCGTGATCACGTAGGGGCCGTCGAAGTCGTCGTCCTTGAGCAGCTTCAGGAGGCCGTAGGCGTTGATCTGGCCCTCGCGGTAGGCACCGTCGATGTCCACCGAGTCCACCACGGGCATGAATGTTCCGAGGCACTCGCGCCTCTTGCTGCCGTCCGTGAAGGTGGCGTTGAGGTACACACGCAGAAAGTCGTTGCCGACGTCGAACTTGCCGGCGAAGTCCAGGGATGCAGTCTCATAGAGCGCCGTGTTTGCGTTGCGCTCGATGGAGCCGCCGTTCTCGATGTCGCGCACGAAGTCGACTTCGAGCCCCGTCTCGCGCGAGACGCGCACGAAGTCGTAGGAGGCGTCGAACGGCCTTATCCAGCTATCAGCCATTGGCGGGCTCCTCCCACGTCTCCCACGTCGGGTCGCACGAGGCCACCCACGCGCCGTCGGAACGCTTCACGCTACAGCTGAGGCGGGCGCGGAACCGCTCGCCGTGGAGATCGCGCACCCAGAAGCGCCCCGCCATGTTCATGACCTCGAGGAATGACTTGTAGTCCTCCTCGTCGAGCAGCAGGAAGTCCATGCTGTCCTTGACGTCCCGTTCGTTGATGCCGTACGAGACGGGCAGCCCCTCCCCGCCGTCGGCGAAGTGCAGCATCTTGTATCCGTGCGTCACCTTGCGGCTCGAGCCCTTCTTGAGATAGCGCCCGAGCCACGACCTCTCAGCGCCGGCTCCCCAGTTGAGAGCCACCGCGCGGCTCGCCACGGTCGTCTTGACCCGCGTCGCTGTGCTCACGCCCGTCGCGGCGTAGGCAACCGCGACG
>URYW01000108.1 GCA_900552145.1 uncultured Collinsella sp.
CATATGGTCGGGACGACAGGATTCGAACCTGCGACATCCTGCTCCCAAAGCAGGCGCGCTACCAAACTGCGCCACGTCCCGAAGGTGTTGAGCAGCTAAGGTCTAAACCTTGCGTGTCCCAAAGCGAAGGAAATTATAGGGGAGACTCCCCGCCTGTGCAAGCGCAGAAACCCTAGCTCCTCGAATGTGCGACAAAACGACTATGGAGCAGACCGATCACAAAGGCAACCACGGCAACCGGCGCCCACGCGGCACCGATGTCAGCCAGGGGTAGCGCATCAACGGGCAGCCACGTGCCCTCATAGAACGCATCACGGACCGAGGCGATCACACTCTGCACAGCAACCACGCCGCCGACCCACACCCACACCTGCGGATGAGCGTCGCAAAAGCCGTGCACCAGGCCCATCAGTACCAGCACGATGGCAACGGGATACAAGGCGTTGAGCATGGGCACCGAGAACATAAGAATCACGTCGAGGCCCACATTGGAGAGCACGCACGAAAACGCTGCGAACACAAAGGCGAGAATCGCAAAGGGACGGCTCATGGCCTCCTCGGAGGCCTCCGCTCCCCCTTCGACCACATACGTCTCGCAGAAGTAACGCGAGCAGCAGCTGATAAGGCCAATGCACACGTTCATGCAGGCGAGAAAGAAGATGGCGAAGACCACGACCGTGCCGGCAAGGCCAAAGTGCATGGAGGCAGAGCGGGCAAGGATGGCGGCGCCGTTGGTAGCGTCGGGCATCACGGTGACGAGCAGCATACCGGCAAGGGCCAAACCGCAGTAGATGACGGCCATGAGCACGCCTGCAATCACACCAGAACGCGAAATCTCGAAGTCTACGCGCTTGTCATCGGTAACGCCCAACTCATGGATGGTCTCGGCGATGATGATGCCAAAGGCGAGCGACGCGAGCAGGTCCATGGTCTGATAGCCAGTCAGAAAGCCCTGCACGGCGGCGCCCGCATCGTAGGGAGCCTGAGGCGCGGCAGCCGGCCCCAGCGGCGAGATCACGGCAGCACCCACGACCAGCACGATGAGCGCAATAAGCGCGGGGCCCGTTATGCGACCGAGCACGCGCGTGATGACACCCGGACGCAGCGTGAGCGCAAACGCGACGATAAAGAAACCAACGGCAAACACCAGGCGAGCCGTGCCGAGCGAAACACCCTCGGGTAGCAGCGGCACCAACATTTCGAAGGCCGTGGAGCTCGTGCGCGGAATAGCCAGGCACGGGCCGATGGCCAGATACACCGCCGCGACAAAGAACTCACCAAACTTGGGGTGCACGCGGCCGGCAAGCTCGCGCGCCGTGCCGGCGAGCGCGACAGCGATAAATCCCATAACAGGCAGACCGATAGCGGCAATCAAAAAGCCGATCATGGCAAGCGGCGTGGCTGTACCGGCCTGAAGTGCCAGCAACGGCGGAATGATGAGGTTACCGGCGCCAAAGAGCATCGAGAACAGCGCAATGCCGACGGTGACGACATGGTCGGAGCGCAGACCGCGCGGGGCGGATGAGGCCATAGGCACACCTTTCGGGTCGAAACAAAAACGGGACGGGCAAAAGACCCGTCCCGCAAGTATATACGCTCTAGCAGGCTAAATCGCGCAAAGCGTCAATCGCGGTGTCGACTTCCTCGTCCGTGTTGAAATACCCAAACGAGAAACGGACAATACCCTGGCGCTCGGTCCCGAGCGCGCGGTGCATGAGCGGAGCGCAATGGGCGCCAGGGCGCGTCGCAATCCCCCACCCTTGCATGAGCGCGTCCGAAATCTCGGCAGAGTCGATATCGCCCACGTTGAGTGAGACGATCGCCGAGCGCACGGGCTGGTCAAACGCACCGTAGAGCGCAATGCCGGGGATTTCGCGAACACCGGCGAGGAAGCGCTCCGCAAGCGAGCGCTCATGTGCCGCAATCGCCTCGACTCCGCCTTGGGCCTCGATAAAGTCGAGGCCGGCAGAAAGGCCCGCGATGCCGTGGCCGTTGAGCGTGCCCGCCTCAAGGCGCGTGGGCCACTCAAGCGGCTGCAGTGGGTCGAAGCTGTGCACGCCCGTGCCGCCCATGGCCCACGGAGCCACGTCAATGCCCTCCGCCACGGCCAGGCCGCCGGTCCCCTGCGGACCCATGAGCCCCTTATGGCCGGTAAAGCACACCACGTCGAGCCCCATGGCCTGCATATCGATATGCGCCGTGCCGGCAGACTGCGAGGCATCGACGATCACCAGCGCACCGGCCGCATGGGCCATGGCCGCCACGCGCGCAATGTCGACCGCGTTGCCGGTCACATTGGAGGCGTGCGTCACCACCACAGCACGCGTACCGGGCGTGACAAGCCGCTCGAGCTCGTCGTAGTCGAGCACGCCGTTGGTATCACAGCCCGCATGCTCAACCGTCACACCCTGCTCTGCCGCCAGGCGGTTGAGCGGACGCAGCACGGAGTTGTGCTCGAGCACCGTTGTGACCACATGGTCGCCGGGGCGCACCACCCCGTTGATGGCGGTGTTGAGCGCCGCCGTGGAGTTGGGCGTAAAGCACACACGGTCCGCCCTCGGGCAACCCAAAAGGCGCGCGAGCTTGGCACGGCAAGCGTGAATCGTACGAGCGGCATCGAGGGCACCCGACGTGGCGCCGCGCCCGGCATTGCCAAGCGAGCACATCGCCTGCGTCACGGCATCGATGACCGTCTGCGGCTTGTGCATGGTCGTAGCCGCGTTATCCAGATAGATCATCGCACGACCTCCCACATATCGATCACGGTATAGCCCTCGGTGGGAACGCCCGCCGCGGCAAGTTCGCCGCGCAGCAGCTCCTCATCGGCAGGCAACGCCTTCCTCGCCAGACCGCAGCCGGCAGCGACCTCCCCGGGCACGGGATTCGTTCGCCCGGGAAGGCCGCGCGCAATGCACAGGGACTCGCAACCCATGGCGGCCGCCGTGGTGGGAAACGTGATGACAAGCGCCGGGCGCTTCTCCCTCATGGCAACTCCAACCAATACGCTACGGGCGCACGACGCGCACGGCCTGCTCCATCTTCTCCACGATCATGTACATGTTGGTGACCTCGCCCACCGCAAGCTGGTCTTTAATGCCATAGTGATCGAGGCAGGTACCACAGGTGAGAATCTCGACACCCTGCTCGGCCAGACCCTTCAGGTCGTCGAGTACCGGTGAGCCCTCGACGGTGAGCTTGGCGCCGCCGTTGTAGAACAGCATGGTCGCGGGCAGCTCCTCCTGCTGCGTCACGGCAAAGATGAAGGCCTTCATGAGCTTGTGGCCCAGCTCGTCGTCGCCTCGGCCCATGCAGTCGGTGTAGACGGAAATGACGAGCTTGCCCTTGCCGGCGCTGGCGTCGCAGAAAGCGGCGCCGTCCTGCTCGGGGTCCGCAACGGCCACGGCACCGGCGGTCGCGACGGTCACGTGCCACTCGGCGTCAGAAACCTTCTCGACTGAGGCCGTGCAGCCCTTCTCCTGCGCCATCTTGGAGATGTTCTTGACGGCGGTCTCGTTGTCGACCGAGGTCACCACGGCGCCCTCGCCGTCAAGCTGTTTGAGTGCCTTAAGCGTCTTGACGACGGGCAGCGGGCAGGCATCGCCCATGGCATTGACTTCAATTTTGGTAGACATAGTAAATTCCTTTCGAATGAATCAATCAAGAACGATAGATAGTTGAATAAACAAACCGTTAACGGACAACGCGGACGGCAGGACCGCCCGGCTCCGCCTCGCACACGCGCCCGACAACGGCGGCAACGCGCCCCTCGGCATCCAGGCGACGCGCAAGCTCATCCACATCCGCCGCGGGCGCCGCGATGAGCAAACCACCCGAGGTCTGCGGATCGTACAGCGCGTCGAGCATGCCCGGCTCCAGGTCATCGTCGGCCGTCACGCGCGGGCCAAAGAAATCCTGGCTGCGGTAGGAGCCCGCGGGGATAATGCCCAGACGCGCCATATCAAGCACCTGGTCAAAGAGCGGCACCGCCCCCGCCGCGAGCTCAATCTGCACGCCCGAGCCCTCGGCCATCTCGCACGCATGCCCGATCAGGCGAAAGCCCGTAATGTCGGTGCAGCCGTGAAGCCCGAGTCCCTCGGCCAAACGGATCGGGGCTTCGTTGAGGGCGCGCATCGAGTCAAACATGGCTGCGGCCTCGTCCTGCTCGATAAGCTCGCCCTTAATGGCCGTGGTGATGATGCCCGAGCCGCTCGCCTTGGTCAGCAGCAGGACATCGCCCACGCGCGCGCCGCTGTTGGCGAGCATGCGGTCGAGCGCGACAAAACCGCTCACGGACAGGCCGTACTTGGGCTCGTCATCGTTGATGGTGTGGCCACCCGCGATGGAGCAACCCGCCTCGACGCACTTGTCGGCACCGCCCGCCAGAATCTGACCGGCAACCTCAACGCCCAGACAGCTCGGGATGCAAAGCAGGTTCATGGCATGGCTCGGCCGCCCGCCCATGGCGTAGATGTCCGACAGCGAGTTGGCCGCAGCGATCTGGCCAAACTGGAACGGGTCATCGACCATCGGTGGGAAGAAGTCGATGGACTGCACGAGCCCCAGGTTCTCCCCTACGCGGAAAACGCTCGCATCGTCGGAGGTATCGAACCCCACGAGCAAGTTGTCGTTATGCACATTGGGTAAATCGCCCAGGACCTGGGCGAGGGCTCCGGGGGCCAACTTAGCGGCTCAACCGCTCGCGGCCGTCATGGACGTGAACCTTATGGTGTCCTTAGCCATACGAACCCCCTTCCAACAAATCAACGACTTTAAGTATACGCCCCAGGCACGCTTCCCAAGAGACCACCGACGGCTCAAACGTCGAAGGCGGTGCCGCAAGCGCCTGCGCGATAGCATCTGCCAGTGCGCGCTCAAACAACGGAAGATCGGCCGCCACGGGCGTGTCGACATCCGTCATACGCGGCGACGCCACCCACGTCACGGGAGCACCGGGAAGCATCGCCTCCATCCAGGGACGAACGCCGGGCAAATCGGTCGCCACAACTTTGCAGCCGCACGCGAGGGCCTCGATCGTCACGAGCGGCAGACCCTCGTAAAACGAAGGCAGCACAAAGACGTCGGAACTGCGGTAGGCACGCACGAGCCCATCGCTATCCAGGCGCCCCGCCAGCGTCACCGGCACATCTGAGGCCGCGGCCAAGCGCTCGATACGCGCGTACTCGGCATCGTCCCCGCGGCCGCCCACAAGTACCAAGCCAGATGGGCGGACGTCATCGTCAATCGGCAATGACACGGCTCGGACCAGCGACTCGACGCCCTTTTTAAAGCAAATCTTACCCACGTACACAAGCGATCCCGGCCGCCTCGCCACGCTTGCGTCGCGGCAGAAGACGCGATGGTCGTAGCCCGTCCCAATCACGTGGATGCGATCGGCATCGACGCCGCACACCAGGCCAATCTGCTCAGCCTGCTCAGCATGGAGCGCAAAGACGGCATCGAGCCGACGAACTGCACTTACGATGCGATCGCGCTCGAGAGCATGCGAACGCAGCTGGCGCAGGTCGGTCGAATGGCACACGGTAACAACCGGCACGCCCCGGACGCACTCGCGCGCCAATGCGGTCACCAGATACAGATGATGACAGAGCACCAGATCGGGCCGAAACTCAGCCACTGCCCGATCGATTGCAGCGGCAAAT
>URYW01000109.1 GCA_900552145.1 uncultured Collinsella sp.
CATCAGGTTCTTTTTGTTGTGAAGCCTTCCGGCGGTGTCGATTATCAGAACGTCCGCCTGACGCTTCTTGGCGGCGCTCGCGGCGTCGAAAACGACCGCGGCGGGGTCGGAGCCCTCCGTGTGCTTTATGAGCTCAACGCCGTCCCTGGCAGCCCAAATCTGGAGCTGGTCGTTGGCGGCGGCTCTGAAAGTATCGGCGGCGGCGAGCATCACATGCTTGCCGTTCTCCTTAAGCCTGTGCGCGATTTTCGCGATCGACGTCGTCTTTCCGACGCCGTTCACTCCGATGACTAGTATCACGCTTGGCTTTGTGTCGAGCTTCAGCGGCTCGCCCTCGCCTATCATGTCGACGAGTATGTCTCTGAGCGCGATCCGGCATTCCTCCGGGTCGGTTATGCGGTCCTCCTTGATCTTTTCGCGGAGCCTCGAGATTATCTCCTCGCTCGACGCCGCGCCGACGTCAGCCATTATGAGAATCTCCTCGAGCTCCTCGACTGCCTCATCCACGCCGGCAACGTCTTCAAACTTGACCTTGGGGCGCGTGGCCTCGTTGGTCTTGGCGTTGGTCTTGCCAAACTGCATGTTCCTGTTGTTGGCGCCCATCATCTGGCGCATAAAGTAGAACATAATGGCGATCAGGGCGATCGTCGGAAGCACGCTCATCGCCAAGTCGCCCCAAAAATCGGGATCGTTGGTGTTGACGATGTACTTGGTATCGGGGTGCTCCGCCATAAGCTCGGCAAGCGAATCGGAGCCGACATAGGTCGAGGAGAAGCTCTTGAGCTCGCTCGTATCGCCCTTGTCCTTCTTCGTCTTCCAGTAATGACCCGTCACGCTTCCGTCTTGAACCGTATAGGTCAGATCTTCGACGCGATCCTGCTTGATGGCGCTCACCATCTCGCTCGTCGCGAGCTTTACGGTATTGCTGGAATTGGCAAAGCCGGAGCCCATGTTAAAGAAGGCATAGCCCAGGAGCGCGCAAGCCAAAATAAAATACAGCCAGCCCGTACGCGTGGGCTTCTTGCCTCCGGGCACCCCCGGGATCTTAGGCTCCCGGGGAGTCTGGGAATTGTTATCGTTACGGTCGTCGGGCATCTTACGAATAAACCTCCGGTTTCAAAATGCCCAGATACGGAAGGTTACGATAGCGCTCGGCATAGTCGAGGCCGTAGCCCACCACAAAGGCATCGGGGCAATGGGTTCCAACATACTTGGGCGTGATGGCCGAGACGCGGTCCTCAACGTCCTTCCACAGGAAGGCGGCGACCTCCAGAGAAGCGGGCTTGCGGCTCTCGAGGTTCTTCATCAGATACTTGAGCGTCAGGCCCGAGTCCAGAATGTCCTCGACGATCAGCACGTCGCGACCGCGGATGTCGATATCCAGGTCCTTAATGATACGCACGATACCCGAGGACTTCACACCGTCGCCGTAGCTCGAAACAGCCATGAAATCGATGTTGGTCGGCAGCTCGATCTTACGCATCAGGTCGCCCATAAAGACCACGGCGCCGCGCAGGACCGCAATCAGCACCAGATCCTTACCCGCGTAGTCGCGAGTAATCTGCTCGCCTAGGCGAGAGACGATACCGTCGATATCCTCCTGCGTGAACAGAACCTTCTCGATATCCGGATGTTGAGAAGCCATGACAACCCTTTCTTGTGCTTATCGCCCACACACCGCCGTATGGACGCGAACTACACATTCTAGCAGCGCACGGGGTAAATTTACCAGCCCGTGCGCCATCAGCGCGGGAATACCGTCAACGTCGCACAGAATAGCAGGCGTGGGACGCTATTCCGCATCGACCACGCGGAGCAGATATGCCACGCGCGTTGCGGCCGTGCACTTAAAACGCTCGTCCGCGCGAACTCCGGCGACCCACACCACGGCACCCCCCGGCGCCGTCCTCACCATGGGCACTCCGGCGCGCTCGGAAACGGGAATGCGAGCCTCACCTAGCAAGTCGGATACTTTCTTGCTTCGACCACTCATCCCTAACGGGCACATCACGTCTCCCGGTGCGGGACCGTCCACCCACAGGCGCGCCAATCGCGCCTCGGCAGGGATCTCGCCACGCGAGCCCGCCAGGATCCGCTCACTATCGCTGTCGGCAAAACCCAGGGCAGCCGCGTCTACCAAAGCTGTCACTTCCCCGGCAGCCGCAAGCTCACGGGCGCGGCGCACGATATCGCATCCCGGCTCAACGGCCATCGGTTCTGTGACCAGCATACGTCCCCCGCCCAACGGCAAACGACCGGGTACGGTAACCCAGTCCGCGACCAGGCCCTCGCGAGCCGCCGGCGCCTTAAACGCCAGCATGCCAAACTCAATGCGTGCGTCAATCCCCGCCGGAAGCGTAACCGAGCCGGCACCCTCGGCAACGCAGGAAAGGACTCGCTCAACATGTCGCATCTCTGGACGAGCGTCCGGATCGATGCGCTTAATCGCCAGTCGCACGATGCGCCGCGCGATTACCACCTCGGCCGCAGCAAGGCGCCTGGCATCGAGCACCAGCGCGCCCGCTGCCTCTTTGCGCAAACAGCTTCGAAACGCCTGTGCCGACAGCTGGGATAGAAACGCATCTTCATCACCCAAGATCTCACAGGCGGCGCCAATCGTCTTGCACACGCTCGCGTTGCGCTGCGCCACCACTGGCATCACTCGATGGCGCACGTAGTTTCGCAGATACGAGATATCCTCATTGCTCTCGTCCTCTCGCCACGGCTGACCATGTACCTGTAGATAGCCCACGAGCTCATCATGAGTCAGGTCGAGCAAGGGACGCACCACGATATTCCTCCGGCGAGGAATGCTCGATAGACCAGCGGGCCCCGAACCCTTAATCGCGTTCATCAAAAACGTTTCCGCGCGATCCGAAGACGTGTGCGCGGTGCAGATACGAGCCGCCGTTCGCGGTGCCCCCGTCTGGGCGCAGAGCTCGCGGACATACCTCCGCGCCGCGGCATAGCGCACCTCGCGGGCAGCCGCCTCGATATTGCCCGATTCATCATCAAAATAGGCATGCTCAACACACAGCGGCAAGCCATATTGTGCGCATAGGCTGCGCACAAAGGCCTCGTCGCCATCGGATGCCTCACCGCGCAGATGATGGTTCACATGCAGCACGTGCAGTCGCTCGCGCGCGATGGGGGCTACACCACGCCCATCCAGAATATCCAACTTTGATGTGCACGCCATAAGGAGCAAAGCCGTCGAGTCCGCACCACCTGATACCATGAGCACCACGGGGGCAGCCGTCTGCCGCGTTGCCAGAGCTTTATCATCAGCCCACGATGCAGCATGGTGTCCATAATGCTGAGATACCGTTGGCATTTGCTTCCTCCTCTATTCGTTCGCACCCATTGTATCCTTTGGAATCTTATGTCTCGTCTGCACCTTCATATCCTTGGCAGCGGCTCAAAAGGCAACTGCGCGCTCATCGAAGGCCCCCGGGGGCTCATCATGATTGACGACGGTCTTTCTCGCCGCGAGACATTAAAGCGCATGGCAGAACTGGGACTCTCGGCAGACAACGTCTCGGCTCTTCTCATTACTCATGAGCATAGCGATCACATCAAGGGTCTCGATGTCTGGTGCAAGCACTGGCACGGTCCCCTCTTTGCCAGCAGGGGTACACTTTCGAGCAAAGAAAATCTTTCGCATATGCCTGTCGAGGAATTCGATCCCGGTGACACCCTATCCATTGCCGGCATCCACGTGCAAACCTACTCAACATCACACGATGTCATCAATCCAGTCGGCTATCGATTCGACGCCCCCGATGATTCCATCGGCTTTGCCACCGACACCGGTGAGCTATCGAGCCAAGCCATGAACACCCTCGAAGATTGCCGAGTCCTCGCGCTCGAAAGCAATCACGATGTGACCATGCTGCGCGAGGGAGAATATCCCCGCTTTCTTCAGGAGCGCATCCTGTCTGCAAGGGGACACCTCTCCAACGACCAAGCCGCCGAAGCCGCGCGCGAACTTGTTACCGATCGCACCGAACAGCTCATTGCCATGCATATCAGCCAAGATAACAATCGTCCGAGCCTTACCGTCAAAAGCTATGCCAAAGCTCTAGCCGCAACCCTGGATGACGAGGTCGGCAGCTCCGCCACCCTTCTCCAAGGATCGCGAAAACTCTCGATACGCCCCGCAAGCCAGTATCGGCCAGCAACCATTCAATAGGCTTTCCTAGACAGCAAAAGGGGCCGGGAATCGCTTCCCAGCCCCTTTTGTTATCTTTTAATAGCTCAGAACACCAACGAAGTTAGTCGATGGAGATCTTCGTAACGTTCTTCTTCTCGACGATCTTGGGAACCGTAACGGTCAGGATGCCGTCAGCGTACTTAGCCGAGAGGCCCTCGCTCGAAGCGTCCTTAAGATACACGCCACGGGTCGCGCTGTACGAGCTGAACTCCTTCTGCAGGAAGTTCTTGCCCTCGTTCTCCTCGTCTTCCTCGACATTCACGCTAATGGACAGACGGCCCTCGTTAAGCTCGACATCGATATCGTCCTTGGCGACGCCGGTCAGATAAGCCTTGACCTCATAGCCATCGCCCTTATCCTCAACGTCAACGGGGAACGCCTTAGAGGCAATCGAGCTGTTCGCTAGGTCGCTCATATCATCAAACAGATCGAACAGCGAGCTTGCAGAGGGACGAACGCCAAAAACCGAACGATAAGGAACCATGCTTGCCATGTTTACCACTCCTTTATAGGACTGCCGAGTCATCTTCTAGGTGACTGGGACTTCTTTTGACGCTCTTATATATGCCCACCCGATGCTCATATATACATCGACTATAAAGTTTTTTGAGTCCAGTACTATAAGCATATCTAAGTGTGTAGCACTAAGGTTTTAGGAAGGTTAAGGTTCTTTGAACCAGAGCTTAAATAACGAGTATGTCCACAGCTACAAATAACAAGGGGCTTACAATGAGCGCGTACACGTTGTTGGCAACGAGCTAAAGGGCATCATGGACGACCAAAACCAGAACAATATGTTAATGCCGACGCAGGGGGGAGATACTTCCACGCAGCCGACACGGTTCCATCGCCCCCACATCTCGCAAGAGCCCATTAATGATGCAGAGCCCGAGTATGTGACGAGAAATCGCTATCAAACGCTCGAGGATGCCCAGACGGGACGTAAGCACATGGGCGTCGCATCGAGCGATCCCGTATATCTGAAAGATGCACCGTTATCAAAAAACAGCGCGATCAATGACGACCCGACGAAAACGCCCAAAACTCGACAGCAAAGAGGTCCTCGACCTAAGCAAACCTTAACGCATTCGGCTCGTTATCTCGAGACGCCAAAACAAGGGAAAACGATCTTCGTCTCATCAAGTAAACGACGTAAGCAGCATCGACTCCAATTGCTACTTTTAATCATTGTGGTCATAGCAGTTGCCCTTGTGATTCGATTTATTGTCTTTAAATAAAAGCTCATTACTCATAAGCCCAACCGGGCTAGAGGTGAATGCAACTACATTGTGGTGTATCAAACGCAAAAAAGGGGGAGGCCGCGAGGCCTCCCCCTTTTCAGTTCAAGCGTACGGCTCGGTGCCGTCCACCGGTCAGCGGCGC
>URYW01000110.1 GCA_900552145.1 uncultured Collinsella sp.
GTTCCCACCAAGACCGTCCCGCAGGCCTTCTCTGCGCTGTTCGCCGTCCTGCCCGATTCCGAGCTCGAGGACGCCGTCGCCGCTATGGTCGACGCCATTAGCGAGGTCCGCGATGGAGAGGTCACCCGCGCCGTGCGCGATTCCAGCGCCTCCGACGGCTCGCCGATTCACTCCGGTGACGTCATGGGTATTATCGCCGGCTCCATCGATGTGGTCGGCTCCGACGTGAAGCAGGTCACGCTCGATTGCATCAACCGCATGCAGGAGGAAGAGGAGGGTGACGCGCTGACGATTCTGGCCGGCGAGGAGCTGTCCGATGAGGCCTTCCAGGAGATCGTCGACGCTATCGAGGAGGCTCAGCCCGATCTGGAGATCGACGCCCATCGTGGCGAGCAGCCGCTCTATCCCGTGATCTTCTCGATCGAGTAGGCAACTGCCTATGTCCGAGCTGTGCTCCGTGCCGCGCGTCTCGGAGCGCTTTGCCCAGAGCAATGCGCTCGACGAGGATATCGCGCGACTCAAATATGTTTCGGGTAAACGTGAGGAGGCCCTTCGCCGTCTGGGAATTCGGACGGTGGGGGACCTCCTTCTCCATATTCCTCATCGATATCTCGACTTTACCCGTTCGTGGTCCATTGAGATGGCGCCCATCGGTACCGTGTGCACCATCATCGCCACGGTCGACCGTATCGTCCAATAGCTGCCGCGTCCGCGCATGCAGGTGACTGAGGTCTCACTTGTTGACGAGACGGGCGTGCTGCAGGTCGCCTTTTTCCGCCAGCCCTGGATTGCCCAGCAGCTTAAGCAGGGCGACCGCCTGGCCGTGATGGGCAAGGTCGAGTTTGCCTACGGCTTTAAGCAGATGGCCTCGCCCCACTTTGAAAAGCTCGAGGACGGGCGCGCCGCAGGCACCATCCTGCCGGTCCATTACGTGAGTGATGGCGTGAGCCAGGCGTGGATGCGCCGCATCGTAAGCGGCGCGCTCGAGGTCGTCGGCAATCCCTTTGATCCTATTCCGGCACGCTTACGCGTTAAGCGTCGCCTGATGAGCAATGCCCGCGCGCTGCGCTCAATCCATTTTCCATCGAGTATGGCCGAGCGCGATATCGCGCGCGCACGGCTTGCCTACGAGGAGTGCCTCTACCTGCAGCTAGCGCTGCGCCTGCGCAACGACGGCGGCCTGGTCGATGTGGTGCCCTATGCCCACACCGCGGGCGAGCACCTGGCCGTGCTCAAGCAAGCCCTGCCGTTTTCGCTGAGCGACGAGCAGGAGGCCGCGTTCCAAGATATCCTGCACGATATGTGCGATGGCGGGCGCGTGATGAACCGTCTGCTGCTGGGCGATGTCGGTACCGGTAAGACCGCCGTTGCCGCCTGCGCGCTGGCTGTGGCTGCCGATAGCGGCACGCAGGCCTGCGTTATGGCGCCCACGGGCGTGCTGGCGCGCCAATATGCCGATAAGACCGGCCCTCTGCTCTCGCAGACCGGCATGTCCTGGGCGCTTCTGACGGGTGCCACTCCGGCGGCCGAGCGCGAGCGGATCCATGAGCAGCTGCAGTCCGGCGAGCTCGATGTCCTCTTTGGCACCCATGCTGTTCTTTCCGAAGACGTGAACTTTAAGCACTTGTCGCTTGTTGTCATCGACGAACAGCACCGCTTTGGCGTAGGCCAACGCAACGCACTACGCGCGAAGGGCCCCGGTGCCGATCTGCTCGTTATGACGGCAACGCCCATCCCGCGTACGCTGGCGCTTTCGGTCTACGGCGATCTGGACACGAGTATCATCCGCCATCGGCCAGTCCCTGGCGCTGGCGTGACGACACGCGTGCTCACCGAGTCGAGTCGAGACCTCGCCTATGGCGCCATTCGCGAGGCTCACGAGAAGGGGCAGCAGGCCTACGTGATTTGCCCGCTCGTGGAGCCGAGTGACTCGGCCGATGAGCTGGAGGACGTGCCCGGTATCGCCCGCGACGACGAGGGCCGCGTGACGGTCCCCGTGCCGCTGCACGATACGGCGACCGAGCTCGATCGCCTGCGTCTGGCGCTGCCGGGTCTCACTATCGAGCGCCTTCACGGCCGCATGCCGGCGGGGGAGAAGGATCGGGTCATCGATGCCTTCAAGCGTGGCGAGATTGACGTGCTCGTCTCGACTACGGTGGTCGAGGTGGGCGTCGACGTGCCCAATGCCACCGTCATGGTTATCGAGAATGGCGAGCGCTTTGGTTTGGCTGCCTTGCACCAGCTGCGCGGCCGCGTGGGCCGCGGCAGCGTGTCGGGCACCTGCCTGGTTATGACGCACTCCAAGGGCAACGGCGGCGCATCGGCGGCACAAGACCGTCTCCAGTCGCTCGAAAAGACCTCGGACGGCTTTACGCTCGCCCAGATGGACCTGCGTCTGCGCCACGAGGGTGAAATCCTGGGTTACCGCCAGCATGGCGGCGTGACCTTGCGCTTTGTTGACCTCGATGCCGACGAGGAATTGATCGAATGGGCCCATTTGGACGCGGTCGAGCTCTTGCGGTATGCTTGCAACCTTGACTCCGTGGCGACGCGTCCTCTGCGCGATGCGGTCGCCATGCGGTATCGACACATCTTTAAGGAGGTCAGCGGAGGATGAGAATCATCGGCGGCGAATGGCGCGGTCGTAAGATCGAGGAGCCCCGTGGTCGCGATGTCACCCGCCCCACGACCGATCGCGTGCGCGAGGCGTGCGCATCTATGGTCATGTCGGCATTCGACTTCGATCTGGACGAGGTCCGCGTGCTGGATGCCTTTGGCGGCTCCGGCGCCTTGGGCATCGAGATGCTCTCGCGTGGTGCCCGCTCGCTCACCACGTTCGAGATCGATCGCAACGCTGCTCGTCTGATTACCAAGAATATCGAGTCGCTCTGCCGCGACCGTGCACGCTGGCGCGTGGTGACGGGCGACGTGCTGGCAAGCGCTTCGCGCGGCCGCGTGCCGGGCTGTCCCTTTGACCTGGTTCTGCTCGACCCGCCCTATGCTTTTGGTGCTGAGCCGGTCGAGGAGCTGCTACAGAACCTAGCTCAGCAAGGCTTGCTGGCGCAGGGTGCCTACGCGCTCTTTGAGCACGCCGCGGCCGATACGGGCGCTCACCCGGCCGGCTTTGAGACCATGCGGGAGAAGCGCTATGGCATAACCTCGGTCGACCTGCTTCGTTGGGTTGGCAACGGCGAGGATGATGGCAACGATAGCGACGCACCCACGGAGGATGCCCATGAGTGACACCATTAACCGCGTAATCGTCCCGGGCACCTTCGATCCCATCACGTTTGGCCATATCGACGTCATTCGTCGCGCCCGCCGCATTTTTCCCAGCGTGATCGTGGCCGTTGCCGAGTCGCAGGGCAAAAACGGCGTCGGCACCACGTTTAGGCTCGACGAGCGCGTGGCGCTGGCCCGTGAGGCGCTCGGTGATATTGACGGCGTCGAGGTGCTGCCCTTCACCGGCCTCTTGGTCGATTTTGCCCGCGAACAGGGAGCAGGAGCCGTGGTCAAGGGCCTGCGTGCCATGACCGACTTTGAGTATGAGCTGCAGCAGGCCGACCTCAACTACCGCCTGGATAACGAGCTGGAGTCCATCTTTGTCATGAGTGCGCCGCAGTACGGCTATATTTCGAGCTCGGTGGTTCGCCAGATTGCCTCGCTCGGTAGCGACGTCTCTAATTTTGTTCCGTCCAATGTGGTCAAGGCGCTCAAACATCGCTTTTCGTGACGTTTTTTAATGCCTGGTGGCATGTGGTAAACTAACACGATGATATGTTACCTATGAAAGGAGACCGGATGCCGGGCGAGAATTTTCCTGGCGACAGGATCGTGAGTCTTGTCGACGAGCTCGAGGGGCTCATCGAAGAGGCTAAGACGCCGTTCGGCAAGAACGCCCAGATGAAGGTTATCGACGCCGACGTCTTCTTTAACATCCTCGACGAGATTCGCATGAGCTATCCCGAGGAATGGCAGAAGTCCCGCCGTATCCTCAAGGAGCGCGAGGAGCTTATGGCTTCCGCCGCCGCTCAGGCCGATTCCATCATCGCCGATGCTCAGCAGCAGGCCCTCACCATTGCCGGTGAGCAGGAGATCGTCCGCTTAGCGCAGCAGCAGGCCGACGATATCCGCGACCGCGCCCAGCAGTATGAGCGTGAGACGCGCTATGCTGCCGAGGATTACGCCGAGCAGGTCTTTACGCACCTCGAGGAGAACCTCAAGAGCCTGACCGGCACCGTCACCCGTTGTCGCCAGCAGCTTAACGAGGGTGCCGCCCAGCAGAATGGTCAGTGGTAATGGCTGAGTTCCCGAGCGTTACCGTCGATCTTTCCGAGCAGCTCGAGTTTCCTGGAGATTCGTATCCGCTGACCGGTAAGGTCGATGTCGCCACCTACACGGTGGGCGAGAAGGAGTACCAGCTTCAGGACGGCATCGACTACGACGTTGTCTTTACCAATGCCGGTACCGGTGTCTTGCTCACCGGTATGGTCCGCGCGCACGCCACTGGCGAGTGCGACCGTTGCCTGGAGCCCGCTTCGTTTGATATTGCCGGTGAGATTGAGGAGTTCTACCTCTTTGATGAGCCCGAGGATCCCGAGGCCTACGAGGACGGCTACGAGCTCCTTGGTGAGGACCGTATCGTCGATCTGGGTGAGCCCATCAATGACGCGGTCGTTATGGACACGCCGTTTGTGGTGCTCTGCAAGCCCGATTGCCGTGGTCTGTGCCCCGCATGCGGTTGCAATCTCAACGTCGAGCAATGCGATTGCGCCGCCCAGGCAGAGGCAGAATGGGCCGCTGCCACGGAAAATCCATTTGCAGCATTGAAGAATCTCAAGCTTGATGAGTAAAACTGTGGTAGTATCGCTACTTGCGCGTAATCGCCACACTGGATAGTTCATAAGGAAGGTCACTATGCCCGTACCTAAACAAAAGCAGGGTCGTATCCGCACTCACACCCGTCGTTCCGCCAACATGAAGATCTCGGCTGCGGCTCAGTCCACGTGCCCCCGTTGCGGCGCTGTCAAGCTTCCGCACCACGTGTGCCCCAGCTGCGGTTTCTACAAGGACCGCGAGGTTATCGTTACCGAGTAACGGTATACTCTGGATGCGATGCCGTTCCAAATGGAACCACAATGGCCGGCTCAATGAGTCGGCCATTTTTGTATAAGGAGCATGTATATGAGTAACGTTCGCGTTTGTGTAGACGTTGTGGGCGGAGACGAGAAACCTCAGGTTGTTCTCGATGGTATCGAGGCTGCGCTTGCCGCCGATCCCGATATCGAGGTCTTGGCGACTGGCCCGGCCGAAATCGTCAATCCCTTTGCAGCTTCCCATGCACGTGTTGAGGCCCTTGAGGCACCTGACGTTATCGCCATGGATGACGATCCCATTCGCGCCGTGATGACCAAGCGTAAGTCGTCGATCGTGCTTTCTTGCCGCGCCATTAAGAAGGGCAACGCGGATGCGTTCTTCTCCGCCGGCTCGACCGGTGCCATGACCGCCGCTGCCACCGCCTACGTGACGCCGTGTAGGTATC
>URYW01000111.1 GCA_900552145.1 uncultured Collinsella sp.
TTAAATGGTGCCCCCAGCGTGATTCGATCCCGCGATATCCTCCTTGAAAGGGTGGCGTCCTTGGCCGCTAGACGATGGGGACAGCGGGAAAGAGTATAGCAGACTTTTTTAGTCGTTCACATATCGTTGGCAAACTGAAAAACCACCACAAAGGTGCCTGTCCCCTTTGTGGTGGTGAGGTGCTAGGGGAGGAGCTTCATGGCGGCGTCGTGGGCGGCGTGCTCGTAGGTGTCGTCGAGGGTTTTGAGCGGCAGCAGGGCCGTGGCCTGCGCATCGCCGCGGCGCTCGAGGGCATGGGCGATCAGCCAGTCGGCGAGTTCGGGGTTTTTGGGCAGCGCCGGCCCGTGCAGGTACGTGCCGATGACGCCCTTGTAGATCAGACCCTCAAGGCCATCGTCGCCGTTGTTGCCGGTGCCCGCGACGACGGACGTTCCGAGCGGCGTTGCCTCCGCGTCGAGCAGGGTGTGACCTCCATGGTTCTCGAATCCCACAAAGGGCTCAGGTGCCAGATCGGTTTTGACGGCTACGTTGCCGATCAGGCGATCGGAGCCACGTACGGTTTCGGCGGCAATGACGCCCAGGCCCTCGATGCGATTTTCGCCCATATAGTACGAACGGCCGAGCAGCTGATAGCTGCCACAGATGGCAAGCAGCGAGCCGCCATCCTCAACATAGGCCGCGACCTTGTCTTTTTGGGCGAGCAGCTCGTGTGCCACGGCTAGCTGGTCGCGGTCGGAGCCGCCACCCATCATGACGATATCGGCATCGGTCAAATCAAGCGTTTCGCCCATACGGACCTCGTCCACGCGCACGGGAATGCCACGCCAGGCGCAGCGGCGCTCGAGGGCGATGACGTTGCCGCCGTCGCCGTAGAGGTTAAGGGCATCGGGATACAGGTAGACGATGCGCAGCGGGCGCGAAAGCTCGACTGGCGCGATACCGACAGGAAGAGCGCTGCCGTCGGCACGGGCTACGGCGCGCCCAGCAACAGCGTCGGCGGTGGCGCCTTTCAGCCCGTCGAGCTCCTTGACCAGCGGCGGGAAGGCCGTGTAGTTGGCGACGGCGTAGAAGGTGTCATCGGCGGCCTCGTCTGCCACGGCGCCAATTGCCTGCGCGACGTCCGAGATAATCGTGGCATCGATGCCGGCGTACTTGAGGCGCACCTGCATGTCGTGCGCGCGCGTGCCTCCGGCAAAGGCGACAAGACCCGGCGTGTCGGCGATGCGCTCAAAGTCGACGTCGTAGATCCACGATACATCGTGGCCGTCGGCGTCGTTGTCGTTGAGGAAGAAAGCGCAGAGTCTGCCGCCTGCCGTCTTGATGGACTGGATTTGTCGATCGAAGCCTACGGGATTCTTAGCCAAGTTGGCCTCGACGGTGCGGCCGGCGATATCCCAGCGGCCCATGCGTCCGCCGGCGGGCACATAGGCATCGAGCGTAGGCTGTAGAAGCGCCGTATCCACGCCCAACTCGTGCGCGGCAAAAAAGGCGGCGGCAACGTTGTAGACCATGTACAGGCCGTTGTAGCGTGTAGCGATGTGTGCGGCAGCCGCGTCGGGCGCAGATCCAAAGACCAGGTCAAAGCCGTAGCCGTCGCAGCCGAGCTCCACGCCCGTCACGCGACGGACAAGCGCAGGGCGGGCCCAGCCGCACGAGGGGCAATGGTAGGCGCCGAGCTGGCCGTATTGCACGTAGTCATACTCCAGCGGCGCGTTGCACTGTGAGCAAAAACGTGAGTCGCTAATACGGTCGGACTCGGTGTTGGTGGCGCCGTCGATGCCAAAGGCAATACTCGCGTTGGGAACGCGCGCGGCAATCGAGGCGCACAGCGGGTCGTCGGCGTTGTAGATAAGCGTTGTTGTCGGCGAGAGCTCCAACGCATGGGCGATGACCTCCTGGGTGTGATCGATCTCGCCATAGCGATCCAGCTGGTCGCGGAACAGGTTGAGCAGCACGAAGTACGTCGGCTTGAGCTTGGGCAGGACGCGTACGGTGTAAAGCTCATCGCACTCAAAAACGCCCACGCGCTTGCCGCCACCGGCTCGCTTGAGGCCGCTGCGCGCTTCGAGCAGTGCGCCCACCACGCCCGGCTCCATGTTGTTGCCGGCGCGGTTGCACACCACGGTAGCACCGCTGGCGGCAACGGCGTCGGCGATGAGGTTGGAGGTGGTGGTCTTGCCATTAGTACCCGTAATCACCACGCTGCGGTCGACAAGGCCAGCGAGGTCGCTCAGCAACTCGGGATCGATCTTCATGGCGATGCGGCCGGGGAGTACGCCGCCCTGGCGTTTGAGGACAGAGCGCAGTCCCCAGCGAGCGATATCGCTCGAGGTGCAGGCAAGAGATGAGCGGAGATTCATGAAACCGTTCCTAACGTAAACGACATGGTCGGGTCGAGTGCGCCACTAAAATCCGTAGCGGCGCGCAAATTCCTGGGCAAGCTGCGATACATCTTCGCAGGCGTTGGCCCAGGGGGCAAAGTCGGGGGTGTCCGAGATAATGCCGTCGGCTTCCCAAACCGCCTGGTGCGAGAGGTCCCAGGGGTCGCGCGGCTCGGGTCGGCAGGGAAGGTACGGTGTCTGGTACATGGGGTTCAGTAAGAAGAACGCACCGCCCTCGCAACGGTTGGCAAACTCACGTAGCGCGCGTGTCGCCGGGCGCATCTTGTTCGTTTTGAACAAGAGGATTGTGCGGGCGAGCAGGTACCAGGGGGAGTTCTCGAGTGCATCGGCTCCCACCTGTTCCTCGAGCTGGTGGGCCAGGGCAAAAAAGCCGTCCTGGTCTTCCAGACGAGCGAGGGCGAGCAACACGGTGCCTGCGGCTCGGGTGGGGTAGCCTTCCGCCTTAAGGACGCGGCGGGCGTAGTTGGCAGCAGCGCGGTAGCGGGCGCTCGCCATGCACAGCTGCGAGATGGCCTCGAGCGTGTGGAGCCACCCGATAAGTGCCGGCTCGCTCACGGTGAGATCTGATGCCGTCACACCGTCCGTCAAAACCTTGTTGGCCCAGTAGTGCGGGGCCTCCATATCGAACCCGGGCACGCTTTGCTGCAGGTAATCGGCCGTGGTCGCCTCGAGCTTCATCAGGTCGCCCAGGCAGGCGTCGACGGGCGTGTCCGCCAAAATGATGGCGAGCAGCTGGGCATCGAGGACATGCGCATCGATGCGGACGATCTTGAGCAGCTCATCACGCATATCGTCGAACAGGCGGTTGCGCGTCTGCTCAAACTCCTCGTCGCTGCCCATGTCCTCGATGCGATGGAGCTCGTCGAGCAGGTGGCGATGAACACCGGCATAGGACAGCAGTGCCTGGGCATGCTCGGTCTGCGCATACTTATGAGGGTTGACGCTCACGTCGTTATGGACAAGCTCGCGTGCTGCATCGGTGAGTTCGGGGTGCGACGCAACGTAGGCGCGCTCCAGGTAGGCGGGGATGTAGACGCTCGGATCCATTAGAGGTCTCCTCCCTTAAACGGCAAACCCTGCTCGGCCGCCCGCAGTATGCGCTCATCGATTTGGGAACGCACGATATCGTTGGTGGCGACCCAGGCGGCAAAACTGGCGTTGTCGGGGGCGCCCAGGCCCTCCTGCAGTACCGGCGTCGCCTCGGACAGCGCGAGGACAAGCTCGTCGGTGGAGCCTACGCCTACGTTGACGCGGGCATAGACGCCATCGGGAAACTCGGTTTGGAAGTAGAGTGCCTCGGCTGCGTGCGGGCACGAGCGTGCAAGGATGCGCAAGTAGTGCTCGGCACCCTCGTAGTCCAGCTCGCGCCAGGCAGCGCTCATCAGCGCGATGAGCGTCCACGGGTCCAAGTCGCGCTCCGCATCCTTGGGACGACGGCGCAGCGGGGTATTCGCGAGGTACGGCACGGAGTGAGCGGAGCGAAAGCGCTTGAGCTCCTCGGCGGGGTATTCGAGCTTTGCCATGGCGAGCATCGCGGTGTGGCGGACGCCGGCGGGGTCGTTGGGCGCAAAGTCCAAGCTGCGATTCGCGGCTTCGAACGACATGCGGTAGCGTCCGCTAATGAGCGCGCGCGATGCCAAGGCGGCAAGCCATCGCAGGTAGGGGCGGCGCATAAGGTCGCCCGCGGCCTCGCGCTCGTAGGGGTCCTGCGCCGAGGCGATCTTGAGCGCCAGATCGTGCTCCACCTCGTCGCACTTGGACACCAGATACTGCACGTATTCCTCGTTGGATTCGGCGGTGAGCGCCGTCAGCATGCGCTGGGCATCCCAGTTGGCCGGGTCGAGTGCGGCTGCCTCGCGGAGCATGTTTTCGGCAGCTGCCTCTTCTTGCTCTGCCTGGGTATCGTCAGGGATAAAGGGAATGCGGTAGTCGACAGCCTCGACCACCTTGGCAATGAGGTGCCCGGCGCGGTCGCGGTCGTGCACGATGAGCGGTGCGGGGTTGCGGGTGAATTGTTCCATCAGACGCTCTACGGCGGCACCGTCGGTGAGCGGGATATTGTCGCGGCGCAAGGCCTCAAGAACGAGGCGATGGCAATCCTCTTGAATGGGATCGAATGCCATGGGGCCTCCTTTGCTGCGGTTAGGGTTCAAATGTTTCTATATAAGGTTCTAGTTTACCCGCATGTGGCACACCGGGGGTGCCGCACTTGGACTTGCACCTTTGCACCACGAAGACGGATGTCGCACAAATGTCGGCACCTTGGACGACCGAGTGGTATCACGGTGCCGCAAACGGTCGATTTTTGGCGGCGAACGGTGCATATTTTGGAGGGGCACGGTCCTGCCCGGGATATGTAGTCAACCTTGATAAAACGTTTGCCCAGCTTGGGAGTATGGATGCCGCACAAGGGTCTTCAGGGATAGAAAAAACGTTTCATCATTGGCGGCTTTAGGTGAATAACTGACCAACCAGAACGGTAAAATAGTGTTTGTCTGAGCGTTGAGACGTTTAGACATCGCGCATTGTCATCGCCGGCAACGCGCAAACCGGTCCTAACGGAGCCAATTGGGTGCTCCGTTATATACGCAAGTCTAAGAGGGGCTTGTTTAGGAGGCACAGTATGGGACGTTTTACCAATCCTCGCGATCTGTACTTTGGTGAGGGCGCTCGCCACGAGGTGAAGAACCTCAAGGGTAAGAAGGCCATCATCGTTTCTGGCGGCAGCTCTATGCGCCGCGGCGGGTTCCTGCAGGACGTTGAGGCCGACCTCAAAGAGGCCGGCATGGAGGTCAAGCTGTTCGAGGGCGTCGAGTCCGATCCCTCCATCGAGACCGTCATGAAGGGCGCAGCCGCTATGCGCGACATCGAGCCCGACTGGAATGTTGCTATCGGCTGCGGTTCGCCCATCGAAGCCGCTAATGCCATGAGGGTCTTC
>URYW01000112.1 GCA_900552145.1 uncultured Collinsella sp.
GGCACCAGCCGTGCGGGCAAGGCGCTCCAGCTCATCGAGCGATCGATCGAGTGGCCATGCATTGTCGCGCCACTCAACACCAACCAAAATGGCACGCTCGGGCTCGGGTGCCGTGGGAACAAGGGGGAAACGAGCCATTAGGCAGCCTCAATACGATGCAGGATATCAGCAACGACCTCATCGATCGTACATTCATCCATATCACACCACGCGATACGGTCATCGCGCTTAAACCACGAAAGCTGACGTTTGGCATAGCGACGCGAACGCATCTTAATGAGTTCGCGAGCCTCATCCATGCTCGTCACGCCATTGAAAGCATCGATGATCTCTTTATAGCCAATTGCCTGCATCGAAGTCAGGGCATCTCCCAGCCCCTGGTCCATAAGACCGCGAACCTCATCAACAAGACCCTGCTCAAACATCACATCGACACGTAGGTTAATGCGTTCATAGAGCACCTCGCGATTTCGCGTCAGGCCAAACCATAACGCATGATAATGCTCGCGCGGAACACTAAACTGCGACTTTTGTTGCGCATAGGAAACGCCATCATCGTGCATTTCGAGCGCGCGAATCACACGCCGCACGTTATGCGGATGAATAACAGCAGCTGATTCTGGATCGCGCTCGGCAAGCAGGGCATGCAGTTCTTCCTCGCCAATACGCTCGGCAAGCTCCTGATACCCCGCGCGACGATCGTCCTCAAGCTCGCCCGAGGGAAAATCCATCTCATCCAGGGCGGCCTTGAGATACAAGCCTGTGCCCCCGCAAAACACCGGTAGGCGGCCCTCGCCAAGCAAACGCTCAACATGCGCGCGAGCGTCAGCCTGATAAAGCGCCGCAGAGTACGCCACACCCGGCTCTACAATGTCGACGAGACGCAGCGGCGCCGTACACTCATCGGGCGCCATCTTTGCGGTACCGATGTCCATGCCGCGATAGATTTGCATCGCATCGCACGACAGCACTTCGGACGAAAGACGAGCCGCCAAACGGTCGGCAACACCACTCTTACCAACCGCCGTCGGACCGACGATCGCAACGACGGAAAGACCTGCCCCGGGAGAAACCATTAGCGCGGCTCGCCCACAACGGAGCCGGACAAATACCAGGTCTTGGCAACGTCAACGTCAACATCAACGATCTTGCCAACAAGCTGATCGATGCTGTAACCCTCGGGGATAGGCGCATGCACGGTCTGATTCTTGGGACTCTTGCCCAGCAGGACCGCGTCGTTCTTTTTACTCGTTCCCTCAATGAGCGCCGGCACCACAGTATGAAGCTCACCCTGGTTGTACTCGTGCGCCGTGGTCTCGATAACCTTAACCAGGCGGTTGAAACGCTCGAGAATAACCTCATGCGGCGTAGGATCGTCAATCTCGGCGGCCGGGGTACCGGCGCGCTTGGAATAGATGAAGGTATAGGCCTGAGCATAGCGGACCGTCTCGGCAAGTGAGAGCGTCTGCTCAAAGTCTTCTTCAGTCTCGCCCGGGAAGCCAACGATAATGTCGGTCGAGAGCGCGATATCGGGCATGCGGTTGCGAATGCGATCGACCAGGCCCAGATAGTCCTCGCGTGTATAACGGCGATTCATCTCTTTGAGGATCCGTGTCGAACCTGACTGGACGGCCAGGTGCACCTGCGGCATAACGGCAGGCGTCTCGGCCATGGCGTCGATGGTCTCGGGGAGCAGATCCTTGGGATGCGAAGACGTAAAGAAGATGCGCTCCACACCCGTATCGCCCACGGCACGCAGCAGATCGGCAAAACGCGGCTTGCCAAACAGATCGCGACCATATGAGTTAACGTTTTGGCCCAGCAGCGTAATCTCACGCACGCCCTGGCGCACCAAACCGGTCACCTCGTCGACAATCTCCTCGAAGGGGCGACTTTTTTCGCGACCGCGCACGTACGGCACGATGCAATAGGTGCAGAAATTATTGCAGCCTGTCATGATGGGCACCCAGGCGTGATACTGGGTCTCGCGATGCCACGGCATGCTCATGGCATCCGTATCCTCATGCTCATTGGTGCGGATATGACGCTTACCATCAAGGAACGCCTCGGCAATGAGCTCGGCCACATGTGCGATGGAATGCGTGCCAAAGATGACATTGACGTTATCGACGTTGGTGAGCAGGCCCTCTCCATCACGCTGCGCGATGCAGCCGCCCACGGCAACCACACGCTTGCCCGAAGGCGAAGGCGGCAGGCTTTTGCAGGAATTGCACTGACCGTACAGGCGAGTATCGGCGGCCTCACGCACACAGCATGTCATGAAGACAACGATATCGGCATGCTCGGGATCGAGCGCCATGAGGCAGCCATACGAATCAAGCAGACCGCTCACACGCTCGGAGTCGTGCTGATTCATCTGACAGCCAAAGGTGCGGATAAAGTAGGTTTTACCGGCAAGAATATCGCGTACGGAACGCTGGTCCATGTGCATAAGTCCTAACGATGGGGAGCGAAACGCGGCAAGCAGAAGCTATGCCACAGGCTTAACATCATCCATGACGACGTTATCCATAGCAGCTCGATTGATCTGGTGAACGTAGATAGAAAGGCGGATGGCCGTGCGCGACTCCCCGTTAATGAGGATGTCGGAGAACACAGGCGCGCAGGAAATATCAAAACCGGTTGGAATCAAAAAACCGCGCGCGATAGCAACGGCCTTAATGGCCTGGTTGACAGCACCGGCACCGACACACTGGATGTTGACGGGTACACCATCCTTGACCATGCCGGCGATGGCGCCGGCAACGGACGCGGGCGATGATTTGCTTGATACCTTCAGGCAATCCATGAAGAAACTCCTGCGTTTAAAAGTACGTTTTAACTGCAATAACTTTATCGTACCGAGTGGACTCGGTAAAGGCACTATTCCTCTTTGGCAAGATCGAAGGTCACGGTGATTCGATCACGCGAAACACGGATCTTTGGGTCGCCGCAAAGATTGAGATAGTACCGGGCGGCAAGGTCATTAAAGTCGCGCTCCACAGCACGCGAAAACTGTGCCATGTCATCCTTGGCAATACGCAGCCCACGACGATCCTTCGCGAGATCGACAGGAGCCGGCGCATGCGAGGATGAGTCACGCTCGCGCAGCAGACGCGCAGTCACACCGCGAACGGGCTTAATCTGCCCTGCCAAAATGCGATGGGCCGTGCGCTCGGACATCTCAAGACCCAAACCCGAACAAATACGAATAAAGTCCTCGGCATCAGAGGCAAGGCCTAAACGATCGACAACCGGAAGCTCGCTCTCATCATCAATAAACAGGAGACGAGACGTATCGAGCCGACTTGACGCCTGAGCATAAAGGGTCGCGGCAATCTCAGACGGAGAACCAAGATAGACATCGCAACCACGCAACTCCTCGAGCGCAAACTCACAGGCAGCGCGAATAATATTATGCGGACCGCGAGCACAGACATAACGTCCGTCCTCATCCTTGACGGCCTGGGGCCAGCTGGACTGATCGGCACGCTCGCTGAGGCGGTCGGCCGCAACGCTCACCTTAAAGGCTGAGCCAAGATCGACACCAGACGTGACCACGCGGGCCTCGTCGGTGTTCTGCTTGATCGAAAACAATGCCATGCCACGACCGTGAACGCCCCAACGGTCCATCTTCATGCTCTCGAGCTTTGAGGTAACACGAGCATCGAAGATTCGCTCTTGCATATCCTGCGGAACACCCGAGCCGTTATCCTGAAAGACAAGCGTGCGGACGCCATCTTCCTTGGTCGTGGCGAGATAGACCTTGTCGGCGCCGGCATCGCGAGCATTACGGAGCATTTCGATGACGATATCCTCGACATGCTGAATGTCGTGCTTTGCCTGGCGCCGCTCGGCCTCCGAAACGCGGAGGCGGACATACCCCTCGCCAAGGTTCTCCTCGACGCGAAGGTTGCCCTCCCCCGACATCGACGCGATAAATGAGATGAGCTCGTTCGCGTCGCTCATATTATTTAGCGATATCGACAGCGCGGCTCTCGCGAATCACGACGACGCGCACCTGACCGGGATACTCCATCTCTTCCTCGATCTGATGGGCGATATCGTGAGCCAGAACCGTGGACTGGGCATCGGAGATCTTGTCCGGCTGAACCATGACATGGACCTCGCGACCAGCCTGCATGGCATAGGTACGCTCGACGCCGTCATGGGAGTTGGCGATCTCCTCGAGCTTCTCAAGGCGCTTGATGTAGTTCTCGGCAGACTCGCGACGGGCACCGGGGCGAGAGGCTGAGACAGCATCGGCGGCCTGCACCAGGACATCGAGCACCGTGTTGGGGTCGACATCGGCATGGTGAGCCTCGATAGCGTGGACGATAACGGGCTTCTCGCCATAACGACGGGCGAGCTCGGCGCCGATGACGGCATGCGGGCCCTCGACGTCGTGGTCAATTGCCTTGCCCAGGTCGTGAAGCAGACCGGCGCGCTTGGCGGTCACAACGTCCAGGCCAAGCTCGGAAGCCATCACGCCGCAGAGATCAGAGACCTCGAGGGAGTGCTGAAGCACGTTCTGACCAAACGAGGTACGGTAGCGCAAGGCACCAAGGGTCTTGACGATCTCGGGGTGCAGGTCGTGGATGCCAGTATCGAAGGCAGCCTGCTCGCCAGCCTCGCGCACGCGCTGCTGAACCAGGTCGGCAGCCTTGTGATACATCTCCTCGATGCGGGCAGGGTGAATGCGGCCGTCGGCGATGAGGTTCTCGAGGGCGACACGGGCGGTCTCACGACGGACCGGGTCGAAGCTCGAAAGAACGACGGTCTCGGGCGTGTCGTCGATCACGAGGTTGACGCCGGAAACCTGCTCGAAGGTGCGGATGTTGCGACCCTCGCGACCGATAATACGGCCCTTGAGGTCATCAGAGGGAATGTGCACGGAGGTAACGGTGACCTCGGCAGTGTGGTCGGCAGCGCAGCGCTGAATCGCCGTTGTAATGATGTCTCTTGCCTTTTCCTCGGCGGTTTCTTTGTATTCGCTTTCGATTTCGGAAAGCTTCATCGCCATTTCGTAACCAACGTCGGATTCGATCAACATGTCTTCGAGGTCATCGAAGAAGTCTTCATCGTCGTGGCGGTAGTTCGCCAGGAAACGGTTTAACCGCGCCCCGATGCCGTTGCGTGACTTTTCCAGCCCCTGGTCGTACTTCTTTTCCGTTTCGTCTTCTGCTTGGTCGTGATCCTCTTTTTGGGGTTGCTCAAGTTCTTCTTGGGCCTCAATCACCTCGGTCGGTGAAGCCGGGGTAGTGGGCTCCGGTTTGGCGATCTGGTTGACCCAGTCCGCCGTTACCGG
>URYW01000113.1 GCA_900552145.1 uncultured Collinsella sp.
GGCTGCGTGCTGCTCGGACGGGTGCGGCGGGGCTCCGTTTTGGTTTGGCTGCAGCTCGCGGCGGCTGGCGCGCTTACGCGGGCCGGCAGTCAGGAAGACCTTGACCTGCGCGTTAGGGAACACGACGGTACCGATGTCGCGACCCTCGGCCACGATATCGCGGTCCTCGGCGGCGCGGCGCTGGTGGATGAGCATGGCGGCGCGCACGCCCGGATAGGCCGAGACCTTGGACACGTTGGCGTCGACCTGAGGGGTGCGGATGGCAGCCGAAGCGTCCTGGCCGTCAATGGTCAGGCGCGTATCCTCGCCGGTGCCGTTGGTAAAGCGAATTTCGATCTGCTCGGCGAGGGCGTCGATTGCCGCCTCGTCGTCCAGATCGATGCCGCGGTCGAGCGCGGCGAAGGTGACGGCGCGATACATGGCGCCCGTGTCGAGCTTGTTAAAGCCCAGCTGGCGGGCGATCTCCTTGGCGATGGTGGACTTGCCGGAACCGGCGGGGCCGTCGATGGCGACGATCATGCAATGCTTCCTTTCGATGGTTGACGTGCTGGTATGGTTCGCAGGCGTTGGGGCGCGGCGGGTTGCCTAACCCGTGTAGCGCGCGCGGGAGGTGTTGCGCGTGGGTGCGGAGCCGTGGCTGCCGTGGTGGCGCGTGCGGCTGGCGGGCGTGTCTTGGGGCTTGCCGCCGTTGCGCTTGACGCTCGCTTGCTTGGGCGGGATGCCGCCGCTTTTGAGGATCTGCACCTCGCGGTCGGTGAGCTCGCGCCATGAGCCCTTGGCCACGTCCTTGAGCTCCAGACCGGCAAAGTTACAGCGATGCAGGCGGATCACCGGGTGGTGGATCTTGCTCAGCATGCGCTTGACCTGATTTTTGCGGCCCTCGCGGATGATGACCTCCACGGCGGTGGTACCGGTCTTGATACCTTGCGGAGCCACGGACTCGGCCTCGCGCGCGTTAATGACACGGCAGATTGCCGGCTGGCACAGGCCGTCGTCGAGCTCGATGCCACGGCGGAGTGGGTCTAGATCGCTGTCGGTCAGTTGCCCGTCCACGAGTGCCTGGTAGGTCTTGTAGACGTGCTTGCTGGGATGCAGCAGGTCCTGCGAAAGGTCGCCATCGGTGGTAAAGAGCAAAAGACCCGTGGTGTCGCGGTCCAGGCGGCCCACCGGGAAGAGCCCCGGAAAGCGGTTGCGCGGTACCAGGTCGGCCACGCAGGGGCGCTCCTGCGGGTCGCTCATGGTGGTGAGGTAGCCGGTCGGCTTGTAGAGCATCAAGTACACGGCGCCCTGGTTGAGCTTGACGGGCATGCCGTCGACCTCGATGTGATCGTGGTCGACGTCGACCTTGGTGCCCAGCTCGGTCGCGACCTGGCCGTTGACGGTCACGCGGCCGGCGGTCATCAGGTCCTCCGAGCCGCGGCGGCTCGCCACGCCCGCACGCGCCAAAAAGCGCTGCAGGCGCATGGTGTGCGGGTAAACGGGCTGGGCGTCGGTTGCAGGCACTGCGTTGCCCACGGCGTGCGCCTCCCCTGCTTCGCTAGTCCTCGTCATGCATATCCTCCGAGGTCTCGTCGATGACCAGGGTCTCCATGTCCTCGACTGCCTCAACATCTTCAATATCGGTATCGAGAAGCTCGCGCTCTTCGTCCAGGTCCTCGGCCTGCTCCTCGAGCGTGGACTGAATACTGCGGCCGCTCAGGCGCTCGCGGATAAACTGACGCGACTGCTCGTCGGGGGCAAACTGCTCCAGGTCGGGCAGATCGCGGGTGGAGCGCAGACCGAACTTTTCCAAGAAGGCGTTGGTCGTGCCGTAGATGATGGCTTGACCGCGCTGGGGGTCGCGGCCGAGCTCACGCACCAGGCCCTTGTCCACGAGCGACGCAATGACGCCGTCGGAATTGACGCCGCGGATGCCCTTGACCACCTCGCGCGTCACGGGCTGGTGGTAGGCGATGACGGCTAGGGTTTCGAGCGCCGCTTGCGACAACTTTTGCGTATCCCAGCTCAGCACGTAAGCCTCGACCACATCGTGGTAGGCGGGGTGTGTAAACAGGCGCCAGCCGCCGGCGACCTCGCGCAGCTGAAAGCCGCGGTTGGCCTCCTCGTACTCAACCTTGAGCTCGGCGAGCAGCGATGCGCACTCGCCGGGGGCGATATCCAGTGCGCCGGCCAGCGCGGGCGCACTCACCGGGTCGCTCGACACCAGCAGGAGCGCCTCGAGGGCGCCTTTGAGGCAGTTTGCCTCTAGCGTGGAAAGGGTTGACATGGTTGCGGCTCCTATTCGGTGAGCTCGGGGCCCTCGCCGGGCACGTAGGCCTCGGCGCCCTCGACGCGGTTGATTTGAATGGTTCCAAAGATCTCGTCCTGGCTCAGCGTGAGCGAGCCACGCTTGGCGAGCTCGAGCATGGCCAGGAAGGTGACGACGAGCTGCTCGGTGGTGGCATCGCCGTCCAGCAGCTCGCGGAAGGTGCAGGTTTGGTGCGCCATGGTAAAGCGGTCGACCGAGGCCACCGTCAGGTCGAGCGGCACGCGATGCGGCGCCACGTGCTCGGCCTCCAGCAGGAAGGTCTGGCGCTTGCCGTCCAGGTCGGCGCAGATGACGGCGAGGCCGCGCAGGGTGATACCGGCCAGGTAGTCGGGCATTAGGCCCAAGAACTCGGGGTCAGGGCCGGCCACACGCGGGTGCATGCGGCGTTCGGCCTGCATGCGGGCTCCGAGGGCCGCAGCCGCGCCTGTAAACTGTGTGTAGGCACTCAGGCGTTGGATCAGGCCCTCGCGCCGGGCGTCGCCGTCGAGTGTGCTGAGCTCCTCGAGGTCTTCGTCGAACTCGTCATCGTCGTCATCGGCTTTGCGCGGTGTCTCCTGGGTGACCAGCGAGGCGGCCTTGATGTCCAAAAGGGTTGCCGCGACCAGCAAAAAGTCGCTCGCCACGTCTAAGTCCAGCGCCTCGATGCGTGCGGCCTCGGCAAGGTACTGCTCGGCCACCTCGCTAATGGAGATGGCGCCGATATCTACTTTTTGGCGGGTTACCAGCTGCAGCAGCAGGTCGAACGGTCCGCTGTAGACCTGCGTCGACACGCGATACGACATCTTCGACCTCCTTTGACGGCGCCTTCGCGGCGCGGTTTGGGTGCAAGTTGCGACCGTAATGCACGGTCGACCTGTAAGTTTACCTTAGATGCCGGCGATTGCGAAGTTGAGCAGCCACTCGGCCAGCGGATACACGGTAACGTCGAAATAGCGCCCGATCACGTCGATGCCGGTCCACATGGGCAGAAGGTACAGCACCAGGATGAGGATGGGCATGGCGTATTGCTGCAGGCGGTAGTAGTTGGCGAGCGCCTTTCCCTTGAGGAACGGGACGATAATCGACGAGCCGTCAAGCGGCGGGATCGGAATGAGGTTAAAGAACGCGAGCGACAGGTTGACCACGATAAACGTGGCGCCGAAATTCATGATTTGGGACGCCACAGCAAAGGACATGCTGGCGTAGAGGTTGCCGTATGCCGCATGCATAAGGGCGGCTGCGAGACACGCGAGCGCGATGTTCGACGCGGGGCCGGCTGCGCTCACCAAGACCTCGTCGCGCTTGGGGTGCTTGAGGTTGTTGAGGTACGCGGGCACGGGCTTGGCGATGGCGAACACCTGGCCGCCGGCCGCGAGCATAAGCAGCGGCAGGAGAATGGTGCCAAACGGGTCGATATGGTTGAGCGGGTTGAGCGAAACGCGGCCGCGTGAACGCGCCGTCTTGTCGCCGAGCGCCCAGGCCGCGGCGGCGTGTGCACTCTCGTGGATGACGATGCCCACGATGACGGCGACAGCGCTGGCGAGCAGGTTCATGAGGTAGCTGCTGGACATGGCGCTCCCCTAGCGGACGCGGCGCGAGGCACGCGTGAGCAGGTAGTCGGCCACAAAGAGGATAACGGCCACGATGGCGTAATCCAGGCGGAACACACCGCCAAAGGGCGATGCGATGACGCCGTAGCCGGCGATGGCGCTCGGTAGCGCGCGCGAAAGCTCAACGACAAAGCCCACGATCTGCAGCTTGGCGGTGAGGCCGCTAAAGCACAGCAGTACGGTCATCGCGCTCATAAAGATGCCGCAGATGCGACAAGCGATGGCGATGATGCTCATCGCCACGGCGGTGGCTTTACGAGAGTTCACGCGCGGTCTCCTCTTCGATCTGGGTGGAAAGCTCCAGCCATTCGTCCTCGAGCTTGGGCAGCTCTTGCTTAAGCCCGTTATATTCCCCCAGCGCGGCGTTGAACTTGTCCTGATCGGCATAAAGCTCTTCGCTTGCCATCAATTCCATAAGCTCGTCATAGCGAGCACGCTTTTTGTCCAGCTCTGCCTCGATCTTCTTAAGCTGGTTGCGAACGCCCTTAAGTTTTTTGTTGAGCGCGGCGCGGGCCTGGGCCTCGGCGCGCTTTTGCTCCTAGGTCTTTTAGCCCTCGGCCGGCATGGGGGACGCGACGGGGCAGTTGGACTGAGCGGCGTAGGCGGGCTTGGTGCTCTTGCCCGCCGCCGGCGCGCTCTCCCCTGCCGTCTCGGCGGCTGCGCGTGCAGCGAGGTCCTCGCGCTTGTAGAGGTAGTAATCGTAGTCGCCGTCGTAGACCGTGACCTTACCGTCGCGGATGTCGATGATGCGGTTGGCCACGGCGCGTACCAGGTGCTCGTCGTGGCTGATCAGCACGATGGTGCCGGGGAAGTTTTGCAGGGCGTTCTCGAGCATATCCACCGACTCGATGTCCAGGTGGTTGGTGGGCTCGTCCAGACACAGGAGCGCCTCGGGGGCCACGAGCATCTTGGCAAGGGCCAGACGTGCCTTTTCGCCGCCGGAGAGGACGATCACGGGCTTGAACACGTCCTCTTTGCTGTACAGCATCCGCCCAAGGAAGCCCCGGAGGCACACGTCGTCCTTCTTGGCGGAATACTGGCGCAGCCAGTCCACCAGTTCCATCTGATTCCCGTCAAAGTAGGGGGAATTGTCCTTGGGCAGATAGCTGCGGGAGGTGGACACGCCCCATATGATGGAGCCCTCGTCCGGATCCAGTTCGCCCATGAGAATTTTGAAGAGGGTGGTCTGGGCCAGCTCGTTTTCGCCCTCGAAAGCGATTTTGTCGGTTTTCCCCAGGGTGAAGTACACATTGTCCAGGAGCTTCACCCCGTCCACGGTTTTGGAGATGTTTTTTACCGTGAGAATGTCTTTGCCCAGGTCCCGCTCTGGCGGAAAGC
>URYW01000114.1 GCA_900552145.1 uncultured Collinsella sp.
TGTGAGCACGTCTTAAATACCATTGCGGCCGTAGATGCTGCTGCCCACCGTGGCGGTATTGCGCAGCTGCACGCCTACGATATCGTGGACGGCGAACTCAAAGACATTGTTGACAAGCGCGTTGAGCCCGGCATGACGTTCGAGCTGACGCAGGGTACACATGGCACCGATGCGAAACTCGGTCTCGGTCTCCTCGCTCTGATCGAGTCCGCAGGCCGAAAGGTCACTCGCCGTCGCGACGCGACGCGAACCCAGGCGCATCCAAATACCACCGCCCACAATCTTGTTGTTGCGGTTCTTCTGTAAGAGCTCATAGGCTTCGGCCGCGTTTCCAACACGGACGTAGGTACCGAACTTGAGCACGTTCTCCCCCATCTCTTCACTTGTCCAGTACCTTTAAGTGTACCAAACGAGGGGGCACAGCCATCGTCACCATAGAAAAAGACTCCCAGCCGGAATGGCTGAGAGCCTCATCACATGCCATATCAAGCGAAGATTTAGCAGACGCCCTGGGCGAGCATGGCGTCGGCGACCTTCAGGAAGCCGGCGATGTTGGCGCCCATGACGAAGTTGCCCTCCTGGCCATACTCCTTGGCGGTGTCGTCCACGTTGTGGAACATGCCGCGCATGAGCTGCTCGAGCTTGCCGTCGACCTCCTCGAAGGTCCAGGACAGGTGCTCGGCATTCTGGCTCATCTCCAGGCCGGACACGAGCACGCCGCCGGCGTTGGCAGCCTTACCGGGCATAAAGGCGACGCCGTTCTCCTGGAAGTAGGTCGTAGCCTCGATGGTCGTGGGCATGTTCGCGCCCTCGCCGACCACCTTGCAGCCGTTGGCGACGAGCGCCTGGGCGTCCTCGAGCAGCAGCGTGTTCTCGCGAGCGCAGGGCAGCGCGATGTCGCAGGGCAGCTGCCACACGCCGCGGCCGTCGCCCTCGTGCCACACGGCGTTGGGCTTCTCGTCAACGTACATAGCGAGCGTGACGCCCTTGTCGTGGCCGGAGCGCTTCTTGTTGTAGACATGCTCGAGCACGGTGTAGTCGATGCCGTCGGGATCCTCGACCCAGCCGTGGGTATCGGAGCAGGCCAGCACCTTGCCGCCGAGCTGGGCGACCTTCTGGACCGCGTAGATGGCGACGTTACCGGAGCCGTGAACGACGCCGTTCTTGCCCTCGAAGGAGTCGCCGCGGCTCTTGAGGTACTCGTCCACAAAGTAGGCCAGGCCGTAGCCGGTGGCCTCGGTACGGGCGAGCGAGCCGCCAAAGGAGAGGCCCTTGCCGGTGAGGACGCCGGTCCACTCGTTGGTCAGGCGCTTGTACTGACCGAACAGGTAGGCAACCTCGCGGCCGCCAACGCCCAGGTCGCCGGCGGGATCGTCGGTGTTGGGGCCAATGTGGCGATAGAGCTCGGTCATGAAGGACTGGCAGAAGTGCATAATCTCGCTGTTAGACTTGCCCTTGGGGTCAAAGTCGGAGCCGCCCTTGCCGCCGCCCATGGGAAGGGTGGTCAGGCTGTTCTTGAGGATCTGCTCCAGGCCCAGGAACTTGAGCATGCCCAGGGTAACCGTCGGGTTAAAGCGCAGGCCGCCCTTGTAGGGTCCAATGGCAGAGTTGAACTCGATGCGGTAGCCGCGGTTGACCTGAACCCTGCCCTGGTCGTCGATCCAGGGAACACGGAACATGACGATGCGCTCGGGCTCGACGAGGCGCTCCAGCAGGGCGGCCTCCTCGTACTCGGGGTGGGCGTCGAGCGCCGGCTGGATAGTGCCGAGGATCTCGGTCGCGGCCTGGATGAACTCAGGCTGCTCGGGATAGCGGGCCTTGAGCTCTTCGAGAACTTTCTGCGTGTAGCTCATGCTTCCTCCAATGATGGGAAACGAAAAATGTCGGTCGCGGCACCCTATGCGCCGCGAACTTTATCGAGTATGGATAATATCGCACTGTTGCAGCAAAGTTTCGCATAAGCCGACGAGCAGATGTTTCGTTTTGATTACGATGCAGGTAGAAGCGTTTTTGAGTGCCTGACATGCAAAACCCGTGTTTCAAACCTGTTTCGTCCACGTGTTCCAAACCACCACATTGGGGACAGGCACCTTTGTGGTGGTGTTGGCGATTAGAGGACGAGCTGGTGGTAGTCGGCGGGGGTTATGCGGCCTTCGGTGGCAGCGCGGAAGGCGGCGAGGGCGTCGCCCGAGAACGGCATGGCCCAACACAGTCCGCAGCCGGCGGTGATGGAGCCGGGCAGTGGCATGATGCGCCCGGGCACACCGGCATCCAGGCACAGCTGTTCGCATTCCATCACATCGAAGGTGCTGTCAAACGACACGATGATCTTGCGCTCATGTTCGAGGGCATCACCGGACGGGCCTTCACGGTGCGCCTCACGATACGCCGCGGCGGCCGCTTCCTCTTCCGCAGTATGCCCACAGCCGCTACAGCCGCAGGTACAGGGCTCGGAGCCATCGCAAGTGCAAGGCTCCCCCGTGTCGGGGCAAATATCGTGAGACATGGCAACTCCAATCGTCTAGGCGAGTAACTCGGCCGCCGCAAACTCCTCGGGCGTATTGACGTTTTCGAAGCAGAGCGTCGAGCCTGCGGCCTTAACGATCTGCGACTCATCCATATAACCAGCCTGAACGCGATTGATCAGGCAGCGAATGCGCTGGCGGTCGCAGGCGAGCAGCTCTTGGGCAACCGGCGCACACGCGTCACGGCGCCAGACGGCGCAAAGCGGCTCAATCCCCCGCTCCTCGCGCGGCACGCACACGTCGAACGCCTCGGCCTCAACACGATCGGCAAGCGCGCCGATAAGTTCCGGCGAGACAAACGGCATATCGCAGGCGACAATCGCCACGAGCGGCAATCGGGCCGCAGCCAGCGAGCTCGCGATGCCGCGCATGGCTCCCGCCGGCCCCTCAAGGTCCGACACTATTCGCGGCACCAGGCCGCCAAACGTGCGCTCCTCAAGATAGGCAAGCTCGCTGGGGCGCGAAGTCGTCACGACCAACTCGCCGGCAACTGTCGCCAGCCGACCCAGCACGCGCTCGATGAGTGGCTCGCCGCAAAACGCCATGCGCGCCTTATCGCAGCCCATGCGCGACGACAGCCCGCCCGCCTGGACGACACAAGAAAGATCGGCACGTCTTACGGTAGTCATACGGCAAAACACCTCCATCGGCATGCTCGAAACCCGGTGCACGAAGCTAAATACAGCCGCCGATAAAGCGGGCGGCACGGAGAGCCCGTGCAAAAACAAAACAGCGCCTTTGCGGCACGCAGCAAGACCGCGAGCACAAAAGCGCTGGTAGCGTATGGCGGGAACGTATGTGAATCGAACACATCCAAGACGTTTTGCACGCCTCGCAACGGTTTTGAGGACCGCGGAGCCCACCGGAGCCCATCCGTTCCCAAGTGCGGCGATATTTTACCAAACCGAGCGGGCCCCAACCCAAAAAGACGAGCAAGAAGTTGCGGTGGAATAGTTCCTGGAAGAGGTATCTAAACCGGAAAACAGGAACTATTTCACCGCAACTGAGGAGATGGGGCGGGGAGGCCGATCTAGCGCAAGGACCTCAGGCCGCCGGCATCCTTGTCGAGGACTGTGAAGCGTACGGCATCCAGGTGCTCCAAGATGCTGATGGCGCGTTTGCGCGACACGCCCAGGGCTTCGCGCAGCACGCTCGTGGTGGCAGCGCCGCCGGCTGCCTCAATGGCAGCGGCAACAAGCTCGCGCGCATGGGCCTCGGCGGCAGCGGACAGGGCAACGTCGCGCTCGACCTTAACGATCGAGCGGTTGAGCGAAAGCTCGCGCAGGGCACGCGTCATGGTGTCGCGGCCGAGCTGCAGCTGTTCGCCCACCTCGGGAAGCGCCGGTGCGTCCAGGCCAGCCTCGTCAAGCAGCGCGACGATGCGCTCGCAAGCCTCTCGCACCACGCGTGCCGCCGCGGCGGCCGAATGCGGATCGAATACCTCGGCGCCCTCGGCGGCGCACACGCCACGCGAGCAGCCCTCGGCAATCAGAGCCGCAGCAACGCCTTCATCAGCGGCAGGCCACGCAGCATGGGCAACGGCGCCAGGCGTAAAGCCCGTCTCCTTGGGAGCCGCCGCGTGCATGGCTGACAGGGTCGCCGCAAGGGCATCCATCGCTGCGTCGAGCGCGGAAGAATCTGCATACAGCGAGCCATCCGAGCCAGCAAGCGCGCGAGCGGCGCCCTTCGCCACCAACTCGCGCAACGCCGCCTCAGCCTCACCGGCAACAAGATCGAGCGCCGCGGTAACATCGGCAGCCGCAACCGGCAGCGCTTGCAGCGCCAGCCACGCATCCACAGCGCCCTCAATATCGCCGGACTCGAGCGCCGCATACAGCGCACGCTCTCCTTCGGCAAGCTCGCGCGAGCGACGGCAGCGCGAAAGCAGCACACGCCCGCCGCCAATGAGCATAACGGGCGAATACGACAGCACCACGGCATGGTCTCCGGCGCGCAGCGGCAACGGCTCCTCCAAGCGCACCTGTACGGTACGGGTCTCGCCCACTGCCATGGGGGCCTCGCCCTCCATGAACATGATGCGGCCGACGACCTCGGCCGTGCCGGCCATCACATGCACGCGCGCGCCCGACTCCAGCACGCGCGGCTTGGCACCCTCGCGACCCAGATAGGTGAACGTCATCATAAAGCGCAGCGTCTGGCCAAAACGGCCCTCCACGCCGAGCATCTCGCCGCGATCGAGCGTGGCGACGGCATCGCCCGCCAAGTTGAGAGCCACACGCTGACCGGGCAACGCCTGCGGCGTATCGCCATGCACCTGAATCCCGCGCACGCGGCAGACCGTACGCGACGGCAAAGCCATCAGCTCGTCGCCCACCGCAACCGGCGCATCGTGCAGCGTTCCCGTTACGACAGTGCCGACGCCCTTAATCGTAAAGCAGCGGTCAATCGGCAGGCGCGGCGCGGCATCGGTGCGCTCGGCACGGTCGCGGCAGGCATCCCAGCAGGCACTTACCTGCTCGTCGAGCACCGCAAGCAGCCCATCGACCCCCTCGCCCGTCTTAGACGACACGGGCACAATCGGCGCGCCCGCAAACACAGTACCCGACAAAAAGTCATCGACATCGAGCT
>URYW01000115.1 GCA_900552145.1 uncultured Collinsella sp.
TCTTCGGCGGCAGCAGCGTCCAGCAGGGGCCAGAGCTGCTCCGGCGAGACGCCCGACTTCGACGCCTCACCGCCGATGTTCACCTCCAGCAGCACATCCTGCACGATACCGGCCTTGGCCGCCTCCTTCTCGATGGCGGTCAGCAGGTGCTCGCTGTCCACGCTCTGGATGAGGCTTGCGCGGCCCAGCACCTTCTTGATTTTGTTGGTCTGCAAATGGCCGATGAAGTGCACCGGCGCGCCGTCGTAGGCGTTCTGGGCGAGCTTGGCGGTGTAGGTCTTCATAAAGTCGAGGTAGGCCGGCAGGTCGAAGTAGAGGTTGTCGACCGGGCGCAGCTCGGGCACCTCGCCGGTGAGCTGGCTCTTGGGTGCGATGAGCTCCTCGGGCTCAAACTGGTGACCCAGGTCGCACTCGTCGGCATAAGCCTTCTCGGACTTGCAGCCCTGGATGGGGCAGCGGCCGATCACTTGGCGGCCGTTGAGGAACGTGCCGGCCTTGGCATCGTAGAACTGCAGCGTGGAGCGCTTGGAGATGGTGCCCTGCTCGTGCAGGCGCTTGATAATCTCGGCGGTCACCTCGTTGTGAATCTGCGCGGCCGGCTCAAGGCCCGAGCCGCCGTAGATATCGCAGCTGATGTTGTAGTTGTTGAGGGTCGCGGCCTGGCGGGAGTGATTGGACTCGACATACTCGGCGATGGACTTGTCGTAGCCCTCGTTCTCCTTGAGCTTGCGGTAGCTCTCCATGATGGGCGAGCCATAGCAGTCGGTGCCCGAGGTGAAGATGACGTTCTCGCGGCCCAGACGGTCGCGCAGGAAGCGGGCGAAGAAGTCGGCCGGGACAAAGACGCCACCGACGTGGCCAAAGTGAAGGCCCTTGTTGCCGTAGGGCTCGCCGGCGGTAACGATGGCGCGGCGAGGCCAGCTGGGACGGTCGTTCATGGAGTATTTGGATGCCATGGGACTCCTTCGCATATGGTGAGAGCGCAGTCGGGCGTGGGGCTCGGCGGCGCGGTGGTCAATTCGTGCATATCGTTCGACATTATCGCACATGCGGACGGGTACGTGGCAGGGGCGCTATCCTAAGATGCTATGAATGAGATTTCCAACATACATGCGTTTGAGGACGAGGATTTTCTGCACGCCTGCTTTGCGTGGGGGATGGCCGTGCTTGGCGCATTTGCCGTGTGCCTGGTGCCGGTGTTTATGCTGCTGGGCGGGCCCGCGGACCTGGATGCGGCTGACGCGGGCGGTTGGATGGCCGTCTTGGGCTGGATAGTCGGCTTGGCTGCGGTTTCGGCGGCGTCATTTGCCGTGCACGAGTTGGTGCACGCGGTGTTCTTTAAGTTGTTTGCGCCCGCCGGTGCGCATGTGACCTTTGGGGCAAATCTCGAAACCTGCATGATTTATGCCTGCGCCGAGGGCGTTGTGTATTCGCGCCGGCGGTACATGGTCATTTGCCTGGCGCCGACGGTTGTTTTGACGGCGGCGTTTGCCTTGGGCTTTGCGTTTTCGGGCTTTCCACTGCTGTGCTACCTGGCGGCCGGCTTGCATTTGTCGGGCTGTGTGGGCGACTGGTATTACGTGCGGGCCATTTTGCGCGACCGCCGCATTGTCGCCTGTGAGGATACGTCCTTCGGCGTGCGCTTTTTTGGGTGAGGAGATGTCGATGAAGCCGTTGTTGCTGCATGCGTGCTGTGCGCCGTGCTCGCTTGAGCCGGTCCGCCTGCTGCGCGAGGAAGGGTTTGAGCCCACGATTTGCTGGACCAACCCCAATATTCAACCGCGCGATGAATGGCAGCGGCGCTTGGACGAGCTGCGCCGGTGGTGTGCCGATGGCGGCATTGAGCTCATCGAGGCGGGGGAGGACCGCGAGCGCTGGGAGGCCGGCGTGGCACCGCTGGGCGCCGATCGGCCTCGTCGCTGTCGCGCGTGCTATGCCTTGCGCTTGGCCGAGGCGTGCCGCGTGGCCCAGGAGCGCGGGTTTGAGTTTGTGGGCACGACGCTCGCCGTCTCGCCGTACCAGCTGTTCGATACCTGCAATGACGTGCTTGAGCGCTTGGCGGCGGCACATGGGCTCACCCCGGTGATTCGCGATTTTCGCCCGTATTACCCCGAGGCGACACGCCGTTCGCGCGAGCTTGGCATGTATCGGCAGAACTACTGTGGTTGCCGCTTCTCGGCTATCGAGGCGGCCATGGACCGCGCCCGTATCCGCGACGAGCGCAAAGCCTCCAAAAAGTAGTTCATTTGGGACGTCAGCCTGCTAGGATGTAGAGCGGACTTTAGCTATATAAGGAGTATCCGACGTGTCTATGCGTACCGATGATTTTGACTACAACCTTCCCGAGGAACTGATTGCCCAAGCTCCTGCCGAGCCGCGCGACTCCTGCCGCCTTCTGGTGGTGGATCGCAAGGGCTCCCAGGCGGGAACGCCGCTGGAGCACGGCGGTACCGTTGAGCACCGCATCTTCCGCGACATCATCGACTATATCGAGCCGGGCGACGTGCTCGTCATCAACCAGACGCGCGTGATGCCGGCTCGCCTGATCGGTCGCAAAGCCGGCTCGGGCGGCGTGGTCGAGACCCTGCTGCTCAAGCGCCGCGAGGACGTGGATCCGCTGGGCCATGTTTGGGAGTGCTTGGTCAAGCCGGGCAAGCGCCTGAAGCCCGGTGCTCATATTGAGTATCGCGCCGGTGGCGCCCATGCGCCCGAGGGCGCGCCCGTGGTGCTGACGGCCGAGGTCATCGACTTTGTCACCGATAGCCGCGGTGGCCGTCTGGTGCGCTTTGAGCCGGCCGGTTGCAATGCTGCCGGCGAGCCGCGCACGCTCGACGAGGCCATCCATGCGGCTGGCCACGTGCCGCTGCCGCCCTACATTACCGATTACGAAGGCGATCCCGAGAAGTACCAGACCGTGTACGCCATGAAGGAGGAGCACTCGGCCGCTGCTCCCACGGCGGGTCTGCATTTTACTCCCGAGCTCATGGCCGCTATCGAGGCCAAGGGTGCCAAGTTTGCCGCCGTCGAGCTCGAGGTGGGTATCGATACCTTCCGTCTGGTGGAGGAGGACGATCCCACGCAGCACGTGATGCACACGGAGCGCTATCACGTGTCGCAGGAGGTTGTCGACGCCGTGCATAAGGCGAAGGCCGAGGGGCACCGCGTGATTGCTGTCGGTACCACCGCAGTGCGCTCGCTCGAAAGCGCCTTTGACGCGGACGCGCCGGTGTCCGATCCGGCCGTGACGGCGCGCTATTTTGAGGGCCGTGAGGACGGCGCCGACACGCTCGGCCGCGGTGACATCGTGGTGCGCGAGAACGCGACGACGCAGCTCTACCTCATGCCTGGCTCGACCTATCACGTGGTTGACGCGCTGATCACGAACTTCCACGTGCCGCGCTCCACGCTCATGATGCTCGTAAGCGCGCTTGCCTCCCGCGACCAGATCATGGATGCCTACGCCGCCGCCATCGAGGAGCGCTACCGCTTCTTCAGCTTTGGTGACGCCATGCTCATTTGTTAGTTACGCGGTTTTGCCAAACCGCGTAACCAGTTGACGCTGCAAACCCGCCAGAGCGGCAATCTGCCTTTCAACTTCGGCGGCATGATCAAAAGATCAATGCCGCCTTGTTTCAAGGCACCTTGCTCGCTCTGGCGGGTTTTCGCTGACTTTGCCAAGGCATCGGCGTTGCCGTGGTCCAACCTGCCAAAAAGGGACAGGTTTATTTTGGCAGGTTTTATCTGGGCAAACGTTGTTGGTGCAAGGGGAACGGGTTACTTTGCACCAGGTTGGTGCATGTTAACCTGACCCCTTTGCACTAATCTAAAAAGTTGCGGTGAGATAGTTCTTGAATTGGCCTTTTTTGGCTAAACAGGAACTATCTCACCGCAACTGGGTTGAGGCGTTTTTTGGGCGGCTGGTTTACTTGCTTGCGAACAGCCAGATCAGGATGATCACTAGAATCACGGCGACAATGCAGACGATGGCGCCGGTGAATTTGATGCGTGAGTCGCGGGTACGCTCGCGCACCGCGTCCTCGGTGGCCTCGAGCTGGGCGACTTCTCGCTCGGTCTCGGTGTGTTCGGCTTTGTCTCGGGCCAAGGATCCTGCAAGGGACTCAGTGATCTCTGGATGGTCGTGCACCTCGGTCGCCTGTTCGATGATCGACTGCGCATGTGCGGCATCTGCTTGGGCGTTGGCTATGCTCTGCTCCTGGTCGCGGCGTGCCTTGTCCTCGGCAGTGATCTTCTCGCGCAGTTCGCGGACGGTCGTCTCGACGAAACTCTCCGACGTCCACGACTGTGCGCAGCCGCAGATGCCCACGACGAAATTCCGGAGCAGCTGCACGCCGTCGGTAGAGTGGTAAACCTCCGGATGGAACTGGATGGCCCACGTCGGTTCGCCCTCGATGCGGTAGGCGGCCACGTGCACCTCGGCCGTCGAAGCCACGATGCGGTAGCCGTCGGGCACGCGGGTGATCGTGTCACCGTGCGACATCCACACCTGCGTGGTGCGGGGCAGTCCCTCCATGAGCCGGTCGTCGGGTTCGACTACGGTGAGCATCGCCCGTCCGTATTCGCGGCTCGGGGCGGGCGTCACCTCGCCGCCGAAGTGCTGGGCGAGGTATTGCGCGCCGTAGCAGACGCCCAGCAGCGGCAGCCGGCCCTTGATCGCCGAGAGGTCGATGCGGGGGGCTCCCGCATCGCGCACGGAGAAGGGCGAGCCCGAGAGAATCACGCCGCGCACCGACGCGTCGATGGCGGGCAGGTGGTTGAAGGGGTGGATTTCGCAGTAAACGCTCAGCTCGCGTACGCGGCGGGCGATGAGCTGCGTGTACTGCGAGCCGAAGTCGATGATTAGGATTTTTTCCTGCATAGCGTCTGAGTATCGTAGGTTTCGGATCGACGGGGCGATCAGTGTTCGCTGCTGTAATTGGGCGCCTCGCTGGTGATCGTCACGTCGTGCGGGTGGTTTTCGGTCACGCCGTTGGCGGTAGTGCGGATGAGCCG
>URYW01000116.1 GCA_900552145.1 uncultured Collinsella sp.
AGCAGGAAGCCCAGGAAGTAGAAGGGCACGAGCTGCTTGGTGAGCACCAGGCGGCCGAGCATGGCGAAGCCCATGGCCGGCAGGATGTTGGCGGCAACGCCGCAACCGTCGATCACAAAGGACGGGATGAAGTCGAGCAGGCCCTGGATGGCGTCAGACCCCAAGTAGAATGCGCCGCCGCACAGCAAGAAGTACTCGACGCAGCCCCAGATTCCAAGTCCCCAATGGACGGCGTAAATGCCTTTGAGATTTCCCTTGAGGGCGAACTTGTCTGCCATATCGACAAACACGGGGAACAAGGCACTGGTAATGTTGTCGAACGTCAGCGAAAGGACGGCGATGGGCATGGCGAGCGCGATGGCCGTCTCGGTACCCTGACCGAGCTGAATGGCAAACGCGCAGGCGAGTACGCCGCCGATGGTTTCGTTAGGCGGCACGTAGGCGCCGATGGAAACCGAACCCATGAACAGCAGCTCCAGGCTGGCGCCAACGGCAAGGCCAGTCTGCAGGTCCCCCAGTACCAGGCCCACGAGCGGGCACAGGACGATGGGGCGGAACGCGTAAAGGGTGCCGAGCTGGTAGTCGAGGCATCCAAACGCTCCGACTAAGCCGACGAGGATTGCTTGGACAAGCATAATTCCTCCCAATAAGGAATCTCGAACCGTCGTCACTCCCGTCGCGCGCGTTGTTGATATCAATTCCGGGAGTTCGATTACACGGCTCGAAGCGCACCTGGTGTGCTGCTAACACCCATGCCAGGCACAAATGATTTAATACCAATTATAGGTATGCAGGTTCTTACTATTTAATACCACTCGCTCAGCGGGGTGTTTTTTACCGTAAACGGCAGACGTATCCCGTCAGGTGCGCTCTTTGTTTCGATGGCGGACAAGCGTCACCAGAAAGCCATCGCCAAAGGCATCGGATGCCAAGTTGGCCACAATCACCAAAACGATAATCGCCGCGCCCAAAAACTCGTTCCAGCGAAAGACCTCGCCAAAGAGGAGCGCAGACCAGCAGGGAGCGAGCACGACCTCACTCATGCAAACCAAGTTGGCCGCAAACGCGTTGGTGCGCGCAATCCCCTTGGCATACAGCACGCTCGCAAGGCCACTGCAAAAAAGGCCATGCACCAGCATGAGCCCCCACTCAAATGGCCTCACGGAGTCTAGGGCGCCGGCAAAATAGACAATCGGCAGCATCGAGATACCGCAGGAGATGAGCGAGGACACCATGGGCGACGCATCGGGGCGAGAGTTCAAAAAGAAACACAGCCCAAAGGTGGCGCCCGAAATGACGGCAAGCAGGTTGCCGAGCATGCCCTCGGCACTCAAATCGCCTAAAAAGAAAAGTCCCATACCCGTAAAAGCAACCACCACGGAGGCAATCTTCGCAGGCGAGGGCAACGTGCGAGTTGCGAGCGATTGATACACGATAACGAAAATCATCGAAGTGTACTGCAGAACGATCGCGTTGCCGACCGTCGTGAGCTGGTTGGCAAAGTTAAACGTGGTGCCCGTTACGAAGTTACAGACGGCCACAAGGACAATAAGACGACTGACGCGGAGGACGGGCCTGCCGACGAGCAGGATAAAGAGCGCCATAAATATTGCCGTAACGGCACCGATCAAAAGAGCTGACTGCGAATTGGCGCGAACGAGGATGCCGATAAAACTCCACAAGAGCGCCGTGCCAAATAGATACATCGCCCCGCTCACGCTATTATCGGGTGGATTGTCAGATCGAATCACGAAGCACCTCCAGCTAGCTTTCGGTAATAAAAAACGGCGACCGCAATGGGTCGCCGTTTCCCTTGGGGGCAGAATAGAACGCAGGAGCCTACGCCAGCACGCCGAAGAACGCGCCGATGATGCCCACGACCATGGTGGCCACGATCAGCACCATGGGGTTGATCTTCTTGGACAGCAGCCAGTAGTACAGCCAGAAGGCGATCATGCCGAGCATGCCGGGCATGATGCCGTCCAGGATGTCCTGGAGGGTCTGGGCGTCGTCGCCCGAGCCGATGGCCACCGGGATGCTGGCCCAGAACATGTCCTTGCACATGGCGCCCACGACCATGACGCCCACGATTCCCACGCAGGTCATGATCTTCTGCATGAGGCCGGTCCTCTGGGCCTCGTCCAGGAAGCCCACGCCCAGCTCGTAGCCCTTGACGGCGCCCCAGACGCGCAGCGCGAAGCCGGGGACGTTGTAGATGAGCAGGAAGGCGATGGGGCCGAAGGGGTTGCCGGCCTGGCACAGGCTGATGCCCACCGCGGCGGCGACCACGCGCAGCGTCGACAGGAAGATGGAGTCGCCGATGCCGGACAGCGGGCCCATGAGGGCGGCCTTGACGTCGTTGACGCTCTCGGGCTCGATCTCGCCGCGGGCGACCTTCTCCTCCATGGCCATCGCGATGCCGCCGACGAACGGGGCGAACTGGACGGTGATGTTGAAGAACGCGCAGTGGCGGTGCAGGGCCTCGGCGTAGTCGTCGGGGCGGCCGGCGTAGATCTTCTTGAGCATGTTGGCGACCATCAGGCAGAAGGCGATGTTCATCTGCTTGTAGTAGGTCCAGGAGAACTCCATGCCCAGGGCGCCGACGTTGACGGCGCTCTTGACGAGGTCGGAGCGCGTGATCTTGTTCTCGGGACTAGAAGTCATCGTCCTCATCCCCTTCCGCGGAGAGCTGGGGCTGGGCTCCGCCCAGGCCGAGCAGGTCGAACTTGTCGATGCCGATGATGATGGCGATCAGGGCGACGCCCAGGACGGGCACGTTGGCGTAGGAGCACAGCAGGAAGCCCAGGAAGTAGAAGGGCACGAGCTGCTTGGTGAGCACCAGGCGGCCGAGCATGGCGAAGCCCATGGCAGGCAGGATGTTGGCGGCAACGCCAAAGCCAGCAAGGACAAAGGGCGGGATGAAGTCGAGCATGCCCTGGATGGCGTCAGCACCCAGATAGAACGACAGCGAGCACAGCAGGAACGCCATGATGATAGCGGTGAAACCGATCAGGAAGTGCATCGTATAGACACCCTTAAGGTTGCCCTGGCCGGCGAAGACATCGGCGCGGTCAACCAGGATCGGCAGGGCGGCGTTGAGGATGTTCTTGATGGCAAGGCACAGCGTGGCGATGGGCATGGCAAGCGCGATGGCTGCCTCGGTGCTCTGGCCCAGCTGGATAGCGAAGGCACAGGCGAGCACGCCGCCGATCGTCTCATCAGGCGGCACGTAGGCGCCGATGGAGATCGAGCCCATGAACAGCAGCTCCAGACTCGCACCGATCGCGAGGCCGGACTGCAGGTCCCCCAGCACCAGGCCCACGAGCGGGCACAGGACGATGGGGCGGAACGCATAGAGCGTACCGAGCTGGAAGTCGAACTTACCAAATGCGGCGATAAGTCCGATGAGGATTGCTTGGGTAAGCATATATCCCCCTTTCCTAATAGGACACTACGAAGAGCTCAGACTCTTCGAATTCAAACGCCTAGAGCACGCTGGCGCAGTCAACCTTGGGGTCATCGGCCAGGGGTCGAATCTCGACCTCAACGCCACGATCCAGCATCTCGCGCACATCGGCTTCCTCGGCTGCGGTCAGGAAGATCTGACGAGAGACCTGACGAGCATCGGGGCGCTTCTCGTCCTTGGGCTTGGTGTTGCCCAGGTTGACCGACTTAATCTGCGGGCAGCCCTCAACAAGCTGCTTTGCCTCAGCGATAGTGGCAACGCAGATGATCATCTTGTACTTGTCGGTCACGCCCGAGTTGATAGCCTCGATGGCATTCGCCATATCCTTGATGACGAGCTTGCAGCCGGCAGGCTTGCCCATCTTGAGCGTCGTCTTCCACACCGGGTCGTTGGCGACCTTATCGCCCACGCAGAAGATGCAGTTGGAGCCGAGGCCCTGAACCCAAGAGACCGCGACCTGGCCATGAAGCAGGCGATGGTCAACGCGAAGTAGCTGAATCATAATGTGACCCCCCAAAGGTCTTGTGCCGTCTTACGGCGTGTCAGTAGGTGCTACGGATTAGAACTCTTCTTCCTCGTCGTCATCGACCAAAAGATCGTTGACGAACTTCACGCGCGTATCGTCCGCAGCGACGATGGCGCGAATCGTCTCTTCAACCGGCGCCGACTCGTCAGAGAACAGCAGCTGGATGAGCAGAGGAAGGTTCATGTTGGTAACGAGGTACGTGCGGGGACGCGTCTGGACGATCTTGGTGAACTCGTTGTTGACGCTGCCGCCAAAGAGGTCGGTGCACACGACGACATCATCGTCGGCAGCCATGCCTGCCAGCAGTTTTTGGGCCTCCTCGGCCACGTCCATGCGGTCATCGACGAACATTGAAAGATCGTGGACGTTGTCGCGAGCGCCCGAGAGCAGCTCGACGCTCTCCTTGATGCCGGTGGCGAAGTGCGCATGGCTGGCGATGATGTACTGTCTCATTCTGTGTTCCTCTCAATAGCCCGGCACGTTCCCGCACCCGTTTTCTTTAGTAGTCGAACTGGTGATAGTAGCGACGATACTTGAGGTTGTGCTTGGTGACCGTCTCGTAGTAGCGAGCCAGGCGGTCGGTCACGAGCACCGTCAGAATCCACGGGGAGACGATGACGCGGAACTCGTCGTCAAGGCCGGGGATCGCGAACTCGGCGGTGTCGATGACGTTGATGTCGGTGTCGCCGGTCACGCCGCGGGTCAGGAACGCGCGGACGCGCTCGTCGAGCTTGCGGTTCTCGTCCTCGCCCATGAACAGGAAGACCGGGACGCCGGGCTCCACGAGCTCGAGGGTGCCGTGGAAGAAGTCGGCCGAGGTGATGTAGCGGGTGCGCTTCCACTG
>URYW01000117.1 GCA_900552145.1 uncultured Collinsella sp.
GGACTGGGCGCAGGCCGTGGTCGATGCAGGCATCGTGGATAACGCCACGATTGCCGAAAAGGCGATTCCCGGGTGCATGCTCGTGCGCCAGACGGGGAAGGATATGAAGGCGGCGCTCGGTGGGTACCTGCAGGTGCTGGCCGATGCGGACGCGAGCGCCGTGGGTGGCAAGCTCCCGGCTGACGATTTCTACTACATGGAGTAGCCCGTGCGTGCGTTTGCTCGACAAATGACGGAGCGTATGAAGGCGGTGGCGGCAGCAGGTGCCGTCGCCGCCTTTTGGCTTGCCGCGTGGATGCTGGTGGCGGCGCTGGTGGCGCAGCCGTTGATCTTGCCTGGGCCGGGTGTTGTTGCCCTGGCGCTGCTGCGCCTGGTGCGCGATGGCGGTACCTGGGCGATTTTGGCGGGCTCGGGCGCGCGAATACTGGGCGGGCTGGCGCTTGCCGCGGCGTGTGGTGGCGTGCTTGCCGGGATTTCGTCACGTTCGCGGGCGTTTGCGCACCTGGTGGCTCCGGCACTGTCGTTTGTAAAGGCGACGCCGGTCGCCTGCGTGGTGGTCCTGCTGCTCATTTGGCTGGGGTCGGCGCGCGTGAGCATCGCGGCGGTCTTTTTGATGGCGCTGCCGGGCGTGTATTTTTCGCTGGCCGAGGGCTTGGCACAAGTGGATAAACCGCTGGAGCAGATGTTCCGTCTGCATGGCGTGCGCGGCTGGCGCCTGTTTTGCGTCCATACCTGGCGCGAGGTGCTGCCGTTTGTGCTTTCGTGCGCCCGCGCCGTGATCGGCATGAGCTGGAAGGCCGGCGTGGCGGCCGAGCTGATCGGCATGGCGGTGGGCACCGTGGGTGAGCGCATCTATCAGGCAAAGCTTTTGATTGAGACGGCTGATCTGCTGGCGTGGACCATGTTGGTCGTAGCCGCCTCGTGGGCGTGTGAGCGCGTGCTGGTGTGGCTTCTGCGGGTTTCGGGGCCCGTGGCGTGGCGCGCGGCCGTGCGGGCGCATGGGCATGGACTGCGCGGGCGTGCGGGGGCTGCGAGCGATGGCGCTGCGGCGGAGCTTGCGCTTGCCGGGGGCGATCGCGCGCCGTGGGCGCCGGCACTGGACGGTCTGGCGCTCAACGTGCCCGCGGGCGGGCGTATCTGTGTGATGGGTGCTTCGGGTGCGGGCAAGTCGACGCTGCTTGCGCTAGCGGCGGGGGAGTCCGCGCCGTGCTCGATGGTGTTTCAGGATGCACGCTTGGTCGAATCCGCCTCGGCGCTGGATAACGTGTTGGTGTGCGCCGATGCGCGCGTGGATGCTTCGAGCGCCGCGGCATTGCTGCGCCTGCTGGTGCCAGGGATCGACGTGCATGCTCGCGTGGCCGAGCTTTCGGGCGGGCAGCGCCGTCGCGTCGAGATCGCTCGAGTCCTGCTGTGCCCGGGCGGCGCCGTTATTCTGGACGAGCCCTTTACCGGTCTAGATACCGCCGCACGCGACGCATGCGCCGAGGTCGTGCTCGACCTGCTCGACGGCCGCATGCTCCTGCTCGCCACGCACGATGTCGCCGACGCTCAGGCCCTCGATATCTCGGACATCATCACGCTCTAAATACTAACTCAGCTACAAAATGATTCGTTTTCCTCCGTTCCCATGGGGTCGGGTGTGGTATTCTATCTGCGGGGTAATACTTAGGAATACCAAGTAATACCAACGCCGCAGAAACAAACTCCGGATGCGGGCCAATCGGGTTGCCTTCACAGCCCGTCGCCCAGCCGCGTGGCCCGCATCTATCCGCACTACCGTCGTTTCAAAAAGGAAGCGCCATGGCAGAACACATGACCCCCGTAGTCGCGAAGGTCTTGCCCGAGGAGAAGGCAGCCTTCGCGGCGGCAACTCAGCTCGTGGGCACCACGCCGTCCAACGCCATCCGCATGTTTATCGCCGCGTTCAATCGCTGCGGCACCTTTCCGTTTGACATCTCGCCCAACGGGGCCTTTGGCAAAGAGTGTCCTCAACAGCTAGTCGTTGAAGAACGTCCCCAATGACTAGTCGTCGGGAGGAGGTCGGCATGCTCAATGCGATGATTTGGGCGCTTGCCTGTTTTGGCGTCGTCGCTGCCGATATTGCCCTGAGCGTGGTTTTGTTTTCCGCCCTGGGCGTCGCGTCAGTGTTCATGGGTTTTTCGATCGATGACCTCGACATTCAATTGCTTCAGGCTGCCGCGCAGATGGCGTCGTTTTTGATGGCGCTGCTGTGGTGGCGTTATCTGTGGCCGCGTTCGTTTATGGCACGCCGGCAAAGCGAGCACCCGCTCGGCGGGGGAGCGCGTGGGGCGTGGAAACGCATCGCCTGCGTTATCGTGATTGGCCTTGCCCTGCAGGTGGTCGTTGGTTACGTGACCGACGCCGCGCTGTCGCTGTTGCCCGAGGCCGCGGCCGACTACAGCGAGCTTGTCGAGGAAACAGGCATGGGCGACACCAGCTATCTCGCCGTCCTGACTACGGTGCTCGGCGCCCCATTTTGTGAAGAGCTGCTGGTGCGCGGCATTATTTTTGAGTTTTCGCTCCGAGCGTTTAATCCGCAGTGCCGCCCACTTTGGAAGCGCCGGCGTCGTGCGAGCGCGCAGGACGGCGCCATGGTGCCCTGGGCGGCCCCAAGTACGTGGGGTATTGCCGCGGCGATTGTGCTGCAGGCGGCAATCTTCGGTTTTATGCACATGAATTGGGTGCAGGGTTGCTACGCGGGTGCCGCCGGCCTCATCTTTGGTTGGGTGCTCGTGACGACCGGAAAGCTCCGCTACACGATCCTGCTGCACTTTGCCTTTAATGCCGGGTCGTATCTCATGACGTTGCTCTGGTTTGTGAACACGCCGCTCGATGTGGCAATTACGGTCGCTATCGCCGGCGTCATCCTCGTTGAGGCAATGCGTTCGCTGCGCCACGCGTGTGGGGTGGATGCAGCGAACGCACCGCTGCCCTAGTTGCGGCGACCGCCTCCGTTGGCACCCTGACGCCCCTGGGCCGCGCGGTTGCGGCCTGCGGTGTTCTGCGCACGCGACATGCCGCTGTGGCCCTTGCTGCCCTTGGGTCCCTTGCCGGCGGCGCCACCGTGGGCCTTGCCGCCCTTCTTGCCGGTGCCATGCCCGCCGCTGGCCGATGTCTCGCCCGGGCGTGGTGGCACGGGGCGAATCAGACAATGCTTGGTGTAGCCGATCAGGTCACGACGCCCGGCCTTTTCCAGTGCCTCGCGCACGAGCTTGTAGTTCTCGGGTTTGCGATACTGGATGAGCGCGCGTTGCATGGCCTTCTCGTGCGGGTCGCGCGCCACATAGATCGGCTCCATGGTGCGCGGATCCACGCCGGTGTAGTACATGCACGTCGACATGGTGGACGGTGTGGGGTAGAAGTCCTGCACCTGCTCGGGCATGTAGCCCATGTCGCGCACGGCTTCGGCAAGGTCCACGGCTTCCTTCATGGTCGAGCCGGGGTGGCTCGAGATCAGATACGGCACCACGTACTGCTTGAGTCCGTATTCGCGGTTCAGGCGTTCAAATTTACGGCAGAACGCGTCGTAGACGGCTCGGCTCGGCTTGCCCATCACACTCAGCACCGCGTCGCTCACGTGCTCGGGGGCCACGCGGAGCTGGCCCGAGACATGGCGCTCCAGCAGCTCGCGCAATAACTCGTCCGAGGCGTCGGCCATGGTGTAGTCAAAGCGGATGCCGCTGCGGACGAAGACCTTCTTGACGCCCGGCAGCTGGCGCAGGTCGCGCAGCAACTGCGTGTAGCCGCTCTCGTCGACCACCATGTTCTTGCACACGCTCGGCCACAGGCAGCGCTTGTTCTTGCACACGCCGTGCTTGAGCTGCTTGTCGCAGGCAGGGCGGCTAAAGTTTGCCGTCGGTCCGCCCACGTCGTTGATGTAGCCCTTAAACTCGGGATCGCGCGTGAGCAGCTCGGCCTCGCGCATGATCGAATCGTGGCTGCGCATCTGCAGCACGCGCCCCTGGTGGAAGGTGAGGGCGCAAAATGAGCACTCACCAAAACAGCCACGGTTGGAGCTAATGGAAAACTTGATCTCGGCAAAGGCCGGCACGCCGCCTGCCACGTCGTAGTCGGGATGCCAATCGCGTGCGTAGGGGAGCTCGGCTACCTCGTCCATCTCATCGGTGGTGAGCGTCGCCGATGGCGGGTTCTGCACCACATAGACGCTGTTGGGGTAGGGCTCTACCAGGCGGTGTCCGGTGATGGGGTCCATATTCTGCTGCTGCACATTGAAGCTGCGTGCGTAGTTGAGCTTGTCGGCGGTAAGGTCGTCCCAGCTGGGCAGCAGGTCGTAGTCGTAGACCTCGTCGAGCGAACCCGTGCGGTAAACGGTGCCATTGATATAGTTAATCTGGTCGACGGGCAGTCCCGCGTCGAGCGCGTCGGCGATCTCGACGATTGCGTGCTCGCCCATGCCGTAGATGAGGATGTCGGCGCCCGAGTCGAGTAGTACCGAGCGCTTGAGCTTGTCCTGCCAGTAGTCGTAGTGTGCCAGGCGGCGCAGGCTTGCCTCGATGCCGCCGATAATGATGGGAGCGTCCTTAAACGTCTGGCGGATGAGGTTGCCGTAGACCGTGACGGCACGATTGGGGCGGTGACCTTCCTCGCCGCCGGGCGTGTAGGCATCGGTGTGGCGGCGGTGCTTGGTCACCGAATA
>URYW01000118.1 GCA_900552145.1 uncultured Collinsella sp.
ACGCCCAATGCGCTCATGCGCGAGCAGGGCGGCGACCTGACACGCGCCGTGACGCGCGAGGAGTACGAGCAGGTGCTCGACCATGCCGACGACCTGGGCTTTACGACGATGTTCTGGCAAGAGGGCGGCGCGGTAGACGAGAGCTTCACCCCGGCCTTCGACACCACCGGTGTTCTTACCAGCGCAAAGTAGTGCGTTCGTTGATGATTTTTCTGGGACGGGGATTAAAAAATCATCGAGAGGATCGCCTGTTCGAAAAGTTGTCAAAATAGCCGCGCTCCAAAAAGACTGGTTATTGGGCGTTGACAGTTGGCGAGCCGTAGGTAAAATATCGACTTGTCCTGGGGACGTAGCTCAGTTGGGAGAGCGCTGCCGTCGCATGGCAGAGGCCGAGGGTTCGACTCCCTTCGTCTCCACCCTTGGATTTGATAAGCCGCTGACACTGTGTCGGCGGCTTTTTTTAAAAGAAAGGGCTGAACCATGGCCGAGCTTGAGTCCCAACCATTGTCCGACGAGGAGCGCGCTGAGTTGGAAGAGCTCCGCGCTGAGAAGGCCCGCCGCGAGGCTCGGGAAGAGGCCCGTCGCGAGCGTGAGGAGCTGGCTGCCCTGCGTGCCGAGCGTGCGAAGGCCGAGGAGGTCGCCGCGAACGCCGCATCCGCGCGCAAGCCCGCGCCTGCGCCCGAGCCCGCCGCTGCGATGCCTGCGCCTGCCGCGCCCAAGCCTCAGCCTAAGAAAGCCGCCCGCCCCAAGCCCGCCGAGCCCACGCCGAGCCGTGACGAGATGACCTTTGCCCAGCGCATGGTTACCTCCAAGGAACCTACGGGCGAGAACGAGATCCCTGGCATGGCTCCGGCTCAAAAAATCATCATCGTGCTCGCCCTCATCGCGTTTATCGTCTTTATGGTTTACACGATCACGGGCAGCATGGGCCTGCACTAACCTGTTCGCGCCGGGCTCCATGCCCGCACGTCCGCCTCGCCCAACCCTCAACCTCTGCACAACACATCCGAAAGGTCGCCCCATGGCTTTGACCGACATCTCGCATCCCACCGACATCGCAATGCTCACCGATCTGTACGAACTCACCATGGCCCAGGGCCTGTGGGAGAGCGGCAAGGCCAATGAGCAGGGTTGTTTTACGGCGTTTTACCGCGACCATCCCTTTGGCAGCGCGTATGCCGTCATGTGCGGCACCGCCGAGCTGCCCGAGCTTGTCGAGAACCTGCGCTTTACGCCCGAGGACATCGACTATCTAGCTTCGCTCCAGGCTCCGGCCGGCGGCGCGATGTTTAAGCCTGCATTCCTCGATTACCTGCGCAACTTCCGTGCGCACGTGAATATCGACGCCGTGCCCGAGGGCGAGCTCGTCTTTCCGCGCGAGCCCATGGTGCGCGTCACCGGCCCGTCGCTGGAGTGCCAGCTGCTCGAGACCGCGCTGCTCAACATCGTCGGCTTCCAGACGCTCGTCGCCACCAAGACGGCGCGCGTGGTGCTGGCGGCGGATGGTCGTCCCGTCGCCGAGTTTGGCCTGCGCCGCGCCCAGGGTCCCGATGGTGGTCTGGCCGTCGCCCGCGCAAGCTATGTGGCCGGCTGCTCGTCCACGTCTAACGTGCTTGCCGGGCGCCGTTACGGCATCCCCGTCTTTGGCACGCATGCGCACAGCTGGGTGATGAGCTTCGATTCCGAGCTTGAGGCCTTCCGCGCCTTTGCCAAGTCGAGCCCCAAGAATTGCACGCTGCTCATTGACACCTACGACGTGCGCGAGGGCTGCGAGCATGCCATTACGGTTGCCAAGGAGATGGAGGCGGTGGGCGAGCGTCTGTCGGCTATTCGCATCGACTCGGGCGACCTCGCCAAGCTGTCCAAGTATGTCCGCGGCCGTTTTGACGCCGAGGGCCTGCCTTATGTGGGGATTTCGGTCTCCAACGACCTGGACGAGTACACGATCCAGTCGCTGCTCGACCAGGGCGCGCCCATCGATAGCTTTGGCGTGGGCACCAAGCTCGCGACCTGCTACGATCAGCCGGCGCTGGGCGGCGTGTACAAGCTTTCGGCCCGCCGCGCGAGCGAGACGGACCCGTGGACGCCGGTGGTGAAGCTTTCCGAGCAGCCCTACAAGCGTACGATTCCGGGCGTGCAGCGTGTGCGCCGCTATTACGACGGCTTTGGCGGCCCGGTCTGTGACATGATCTATGACGAGGATCATCTGTCGGGGGAGGGCGCCGCGCGCGGCAATACTCTCGTGGCCGTGAATGATGCCGCCCTGGTGACCGACGTGTCCGAACTTGAGTATCGCGAGCTGCTGGTGCCGATCGTGCGCGATGGCAGTGCGGTGGCTCCGCGTGAGAGCATCCAGGATGCGCGCGAGCGCTGTGCTTGGGCGCTCGATCATCTGGACGCAGCTTTCAAGCGCTTCCTGTACCCGCAGACCTATGTGGTGGGCATGGAGCAGGGCCTGGCTCAGGTGCGCGACGAGCTCGTGCGCAAGAACATGGCCGCGGCCTCTGCTTTTCCCTGGGCTCACTAATTCCTTGGGCGGTAGGGGCGAGTCACGCTCCCTTGGCCGCCAGCTCGGCCGTTCGCTGAACAGTTGATTGGTTTGACGTATGACGACTTCTTATAAAACGATGGTGGTAAAGATCGGTTCGTCCACGGTTGTGGGCGCCGATGGCAAGGTCAACCGCTCCTTTATCGGCGGGCTTGCCGATCAGGCCGCAGCGCTGCGCAAGCTCGGCTGGCGTCTAGTCGTGGTGAGCTCGGGCGCTATCGCCTGCGGCTATCCCGTGCTGGGCTTCGACCGCAAGCCGGTCGGCGACCTGCCGAGCCTGCAGGCTTGCGCCTCGGCTGGTCAGTGCATCATCTCGTCGGCCTACGACGAGGAGTTCCATGCGCGCGACCTGCTCACCTCGCTCGTGCTGCTCACGCGCCACGATACGGCCCGCCGCACGTCTTACCTGCACGCGCGCGACGCCCTGCTGCGCCTCGTGGAGCTTGGCGTGGTGCCGGTCGTCAACGAGAACGATACCGTTACCGTCGATGAGATTAAGTTTGGCGACAACGACACACTGGCGGCGCTTGTGAGCTGCCTGGTTTCTGCCGATCTGTGCGTGACGCTCTCGGACATCGATGGCCTCTATACTGCCAATCCGCATGAGGACCCCACGGCCGAGTTTGTTCCTGTCGTGCATAAGATCGATGCCAAGATTATTGCCTCGGCGGGCGATTCTTCCACATCGGTGGGCACGGGCGGCATGATTACCAAGATTCGCGCGAGCCGCATCCTGATGACGGCGGGCATTCAGAGCGTGATTTGCTCGGGCGAGGAGCCCGATGCGCTCGTGCGCCTTGCCCGCGGCGAGAGCGTGGGCACGCTGTTCGATCCGCCGGCGGAGCGCCTGGACATTGCGCCGCGCAAACTGTGGATCGCGCTGGGTGACAAGGCGCATGGCTCGGTGACGGTCGATGATGGTGCTGCGAAGGCGCTGGTCAGCCGTGGTTCTTCCCTGCTTGCGGTGGGTATTCGCGAGGTCGATGGCCAGTTTGCCGAGGGCGATGTGCTCGATGTGTGCGATCCGAGCGGTATGGTCGTCGCCCGCGGTATCGCCGAGGCCGATTCGGACGTGCTGGAACTTGCGGCAGGACGCCGCCAGGACCAGATTGCCAGCAACCGCCTGCTGGCAGACCTGGCCGAGAAGCCCGCGATACACAGGGATAACTTGATCGTATTTGCATAACCAATTGACGCTGCAAACGCCCCTAAGCGGCAATCTGACGTTCAATCGTCGGGCATGACCAAAAGGTCAATGCCCTCCTCTTTCACGTCACTTTGCTCGCTTAGGGGCGTTTTCGCTTTCCGCTCTCTACCTGCGGCATTGTCGTTGCCGGCACTTGTTCGGCACTTGGGGACGTTCTTTTTGTGCCGGCAGGTGGGGACACTCCTTTGCTAGAAGATCTGGCGCAGGTCTCCTCGGTTGAGGGCTTCGTTGAAGAGGTGCTTGAACACCACGCTGCCGTGCAGGCCATCGTGCTCGAACTCGTTGGTCACCCAGGCGTGCGAGTTGCCCACGCGGCTGAGCGTATCAAGCTGCAGGTCCGAATCCACGTACATGTCGTCGAAATACACCGCGGCCTGCAGGGGCACCTCGTTGCACACCAGTCGCTGCGGGTCGTAGATCTTGTCCCAGCTGGTGTCTTCCATCAGCAGGTCCATGGCGGGCTTAAACGGCTTAAGCTCGGGCATCTGCTCAAACATCCACGGGAACATGGCCTCGCCGGTAAACATGAGCGGGCGCGCGAGCGTGTCGAACTCGGCGCGATGGGCCTTCTCCTCTGCCGCGGCCCAGCGAATGGGCATGGTGTCGCCGTCGGCGTAGATGAACTCCTGCAGTGTCCAGTACAGCGGGTTTGTACGCGTGTTGGTGCGCTCGAAGGCGCGCATCAAAAAGCTGTCAGATACCGAGGCGCCGCAGGTCAGCGTGCCGTCGCCGTCAACAAAAGCGTGATCGATAATCCAATGCATGCGCTCAAAGCTCGGCTTCATGCCAAAGTCGCTGCCCATGAGCTGAACGCGCTCGACCGTCAT
>URYW01000119.1 GCA_900552145.1 uncultured Collinsella sp.
CTTGGCCTATGAACTATTAAAAAATAAATCCGTGTTATTGGTTACACATGATCCTCAAGAAGCATTACGCTTAAGCCAGCGTATTTTTGTATTACGCTCTCCGCTGTCTAATCAACCAGCATTATCTGATGTCATAAAACCTGAAGGTAAAGCACCACGAGAACTTAACCAAGAAAATTTGTGGATGCTCCAACAGCAATTATTAAATGAGTTATTAGAGGGAAAAAGATGAAACTTAGCCTTCTTAAACCGCTCTTTATTGGAGTTATATTGCTGTGTCTCTGGCAACTTATTGGCGTATTAGGTGATTTTCCCCATTACATATTTCCTTCTCCTCAATCTGTATGGTATCAATTAGTTTCTCATTCAGAACTACTTTGGCAGCATACGCAAACCACCTTAATTGAAATTTGCTTAGGATTACTACTTGGTTTTCTTTTTGGATTGTCATCAGCCCTCTTACTCTCTTTTTCACCTAAAACATCATCATTACTGTTACCGATTTTAGTCATTTCTCAAGCAATTCCTGTTTTTGCTATCGCCCCGATACTCGTACTTTGGCTAGGTTATGGTATGACATCAAAAATTGTTATGGCCATTCTCATTATCTATTTCCCTGTAACCGCAGCCTGTTACGATGGCTTACGCAATACACCTCAAGCTTGGAGCGACGAAGCACCTCTGCGGTAGTTTTGAGACGCTCGACGACCGGTACGTCCACCGAGATGATCAGGTCCGGATTGCCAGTGTACGCAGATGCCGGCACCAGGCGATCGGAGCCTTCCATAAATCGGTAGATGCGCGGAACCGGGTCATCGTCTGCCAGCAGCAGCGCAATGTCCTTGTTGGAGAAAAACATCATGAGAGAAAGGCACAGCCCCAATACGGAGCCCAGGGCATCGCCATCGGGAGAAGTATGTCCCGAAATCGCAATGGAGGACGCACCCTCGATGAGCTCGAGGATGCGTCGCTGAATATCTGCAGACTCGCACGAGGCGAGGTCGGCGGAATTAGTCATCTAAAGCTGCCTCCTGGGCGGCATCCGCTATCGGATAGCCGTCCTCGTCCTTTTCGATCGCAAGCGTGGCGGGAACGTTTTCCAGCGCACGCGTGATGCGCTCGGCCTCATCGGTTGAGCGATCGATGCGAAAATCGAGTTCGGGCGTGACACGCCAATCGAGCGAGCGAGCCAACAGGCTGCGAATACGGCCCTTGGCGCTTGCGAGCGCCTCCATGACCTCGTCGTAGCGGCTCGCATCGCACGACACGTACACACGCGCGAACGAACGGTCCACCGCGACCTCGACCGCAGTCAGAGTGACCAGGTCGAGGCGCGGATCGGAAACCTCAAAGAGCAGGATATAACCGAGCTTCTCGCGAAGCTGCTCGCCCAGTCGGCGGGTTGCCTGCGTTTGCTTCATAGCGCTACCCCCTACTCGGTACGGGCAACCTGGTCGATACGGTAACCCTCGATCTGGTCGCCGGGCTTGATGTCCTGGAAGTTCTCCAGGCCAATGCCGCCCTCGGAACCGCTCTTGAGACTCTTGGCCTCGTCCTTGTAGTGGCGCATCGAGGCGATCTTGCCGTTGAAGACCACGATACCGTCGCGCACCAGGCGCACGGAATCGGTCGCGGCGATCTCGCCCTCTTCGACGCGGACACCGGCGGCGATACCGACTTTGGGCACCTTGAAGGTGTCCAGGACGGTCGCGGTACCCGTAGCGACCTCGACCTCGGTGGGCTTGAGCATGCCGATACGGGCGGCGTCGAGCTCCTCGAGGCACTTGTAGATGACGTCGTAGCAACGGATCTCGACGCCCTCGCGCTCGGCGGCGGAGCGGGCCTTACCGTCGGGACGGACGCCAAAGCCGATGATGATGGCGTTGGAGGCGTCGGCCAGGACGACGTCGGTCTCGTTAATGGCGCCGACGGCGGAGTGGATCGTGTTGATGCGAACCTCGGACTGATCCATCTTGTCGAGCGAGTCCTGAAGGGCCTCGATGGAACCCTGGACGTCGGCCTTGATGATCAGGTTGAGCTCCTTGACATCGGCGTCGGCAATGGTCTCGAAGAGGTTCTCGAGCGTGACGTGCTTGACGCGGCTCTGCTCCTCGATACGAGCCTTGAGCGAACGCTCGTCGGCAAGGGCGCGAGCCTCGCGCTCGTCCTCAAACACGCGGAACTCGTCGCCGGCGTTGGGCACGGACTGCAGGCCCAGGATCTCGACGGCGTCGGAGGGACCGGCCTCGGTGACGGCGCGACCCTTGGGGTCGAGCATGGCGCGGACGCGACCGTAGGTAAGGCCGGCGACCAGCGTATCGCCCACGTGCAGGGTACCGCGGGTCACGAGCACGGTAGCAACCGAGCCGCGGCCCTTGTCGAGCTTGGCCTCGAGGACATTGCCGGAGGCAAAGGTGTCCGGGTTGGCCTTAAGCTCGAGCACGTCGGCCTGGAGCAGCACGGTCTCCAGAAGATCGTCGATACCGATCTTCTGCTTGGCCGAGATGTTGACGAACATGTTCTGCCCGCCCCACTCCTCGGGGATGACGCCGTACTCGGTGAGCTCCTGACGCACACGGTCGGGGTTGGCGCCCGGCTTATCGATCTTGTTGACGGCAACGACGATGGGAACGCCGGCGGCCTTGGCGTGGTTGATCGACTCGACCGTCTGGGGCATGACGCCGTCGTCGGCGGCGACGATCAGGATGACGATGTCAGTCACCTTGGCGCCACTGGCACGCATTGCCGTAAAGGTGGCGTGACCCGGGGTATCGATGAAGGTGATCTTGCGGTCGTTGATCATGACCTGCGAAGCGCCGATGGCCTGCGTAATGCCGCCCGCCTCGCCGGCAGCAACGCCGGTGTGACGGATGGCATCGAGCAGCGACGTCTTGCCGTGGTCGACGTGACCCATAACGGTGACGACCGGGGCGCGCGGCTTAAGGTCGGCGGGATCGTCGTAGAACGAGAAGGTGTTCTCCTCCTCGGGGGTGATGATCTTGATCTGACGACCCAGGTCGTCGGCGACGAGCTCGACGAGGTCGTCGGACATGGACTGCGTCATGGTAAGCGGCGTACCCAGCAGGAACAGGCGCTTGATGATGTCGTTGGCCGGAACGTCGAGCGCCTCGGCAAGCTCCTGGACGGTAACGCCCTGGGAGACCTTGATGGCGTCGAGGTCCTCGGGGTTCACGCCCTGGGCCAGCGCCTCCTCTATCTTGCGCTCCTCCTGAGCCTTGGCAGCCTCGCGCTCGCGCTTCTCCTTGCGCTTCTTGCGGCGACCGGTGGACTCGCGAGAGGCCTCCTCGACGGCGGCGCGGGCCTCCTCGAGCACCTTCTCGCGGCTGTACTCCTCGGCCTCGCGAGCCATGCGGCTGTAGTGGTCCTCTTCGTTGTTGTGACCGCCCTTGCGCTTCTTGCCCTTGCCCTGCTTATCGGGGTTGGGGAAGTCCATGCCGGCAGCGACGTTGTTGCTGGCGTTGGTGCGATGGCTGTGCGGACGGCTCTCAGAGGCGTTGCGCTCGGAGTTGTTGTCGGAAGCGTTGCGATCGTTACGACGGCCACCGCGGCGGTCGTTGTTGCCGCCACGACGGTTACCGCGCTCGGCGGCGCGCTCGGCCTTGGCCTTGTCCTCGGCGTCCTTCTTCTCCTTGAGCACGGTCTCCTGTGCGGCGATCTGGTCGAGCAGCGAACGGAAGCGCGAACCGGAGTCGGAAGCGGGAACGGCGCGGCGCTGAGCCTCGCGGGCAGCCTCCTCCTTCTCGCGGGCAAGGCGCTCCTGCTCGGCCTTCTTCTTGGCCTCAGCCTCGGCACGGGCAGCCTCCTCGGCAGCCTGGGCTGCGGCAAACTGGCGGCGCTCCTCCTCGCGTGCCTTCTCGGCAGCGATGCGCTCACGCTCGGCCTCGGCAGCGCGCGCTGCCTCCTCGGCGGCGGCTGCCTCCTCCTCGGCCTGCTTGGCGGCCTCGACTTCCTTGGCGCGGGCCTCGATCACCGAGGCGAGCTGCTTGCGGACCATGGCGACGTAAGCGTCCTCCAGGGCGGAGGAAGCGGACTTAGCGGGAATCTTCATTTCGGCGAGATGACCCATCAGTTCCTTGGAGGTCATGCCGAACTCTTTGGCCAGGGTGGACACACGGACTTTTGCCATATGACTTCACCTACCCTTTCTGGCACATTAGGTGCCTAGAGACTGAACGAGCGTGGGAGATGCGCCGGGACCCGCCCGACGCGACCGCGCGCTAGATCAGGTCCTCCGCATCATCGAAGGCGGCGGCGTCGTGGACACCGCAGAAACGGGAGCCGGGGCGGGCTTGGTTGCGGCACTGGACGCCGTCCTCGGACACGTACTCGCAGCGACGGACATCATCGTCCTCCTCGTCACCGATCAGGTCGGCAGCGGGCTCCTCGTGAACGGGGACGTTCTTGAGGATGTCGGCGGCAAGGGTCTCGGACTTAATGTCGATGTGCCAGCCGGTCAGGCGAGCGGCGAGGCGGGCGTTCTGGCCCTCCTTGCCGATGGCGAGCGAAAGCTGGTCGTCGGGCACGATGACGCCGGCGTAG
>URYW01000120.1 GCA_900552145.1 uncultured Collinsella sp.
ACATCGATCACGCAGAACAGGTCGGTCTGGATGCCGCCTTGGTGATCGAAATCGCTCATGCCGATGCCAGCTAAGCGAACATGCATGCCTTCCTGCCAGATGTTGTCGAGCAGTTCGAGTGCAACCGCCACGAAGATGTTCTCATCGTCGGTCGGATGAGGCAGCCGGCGCTGTGCCGTACGCCCGCTGCCATACGAATACTTACGCTTGAGCGTTACCGTGGCACCCGTCAGCCCCTGACGACGCAGACGGCGTCCCACTGACTCTCCCAACAGCGCAATTGCCGCCTCAATATCCCCACGCTCAGTCAGATCTTTAGCAAAGGTGCGTTCATTGCTGACCGACTTGACCTCTCGCTCTTCATCGAGGCTCGTGACTTCGGAGATTTCGAGTCCCAGCGCACGCTGGCGCATGCGTTCGCCGTTGACGCCAAAAATAGAGGCCAGTGTGGACTCAGGCGCGCGCGAAAGCTCGCCGAGGGTGTAGATGCGCATGCGGCGCAGTCGCTCCTCGGCCGAGCGCCCTATGCCGCTCATGGCAGATACCGGCAGCGCGGCCAAAAAGCGCTGCTCGGTTCCGGGGCGCACGATGGTCAGCCCAAACGGCTTGTCCCGCTCGCTTGCGATCTTTGCGACCGTCTTGTTGCAGCCCACGCCAATGGAGCAGGTCACACCCAGCGCTGCCACGCGGTCGCTTATACGCTGCGCAACCAGTAGCGGGTCTTCGGGCGCAAAGCGACCCGGTGTGATATCGATAAAGGCCTCATCGATGGATACGCGCTCAACGCGCGGGGTCTCGTCGGCGAGAATCGCCATGACCTGCGCGCTCACCTCGCGGTAGCGATCAAAGTGCCCGTGCGTCCAAATGGCTTGCGGGCACAAGCGCCGCGCCTCGGCCGAGGGCATGGCGGAGTGCACGCCAAAGCGACGTGCCTCATACGAACACGTGGACACGACGCCGCGCGAATCGGCGTCTCCGCCCACGATGAGCGGCTTTCCGCGCCATTCGGGATGATCGAGCATCTCCACGCTCGCAAAAAACGCATCAAGGTCCATCAGACCCACCGCCGGACCCGTCCAGGGAGGCGGCGTGACGCCCATGGCATCCTCATAACCGTATGTATGTTCGCGTCTTTCCATGTCATGAGTATACCGCGCAGCTCATGTGGGGTGCGTGTATGTGCTTGCAAATCCCGAATTCTTGTCTAAGATATGGATTTGCCCTCGACTACACCGAAGAAGTTGGTCTCACGGACTTCACCTGCCCGCGTCGATGGCGTATTATGTTCAACTGTTTGTTTGTAGTTGCAGCCTAAAGCTGCTTGGTTGGAGGAGTTTCCTTTGGCAGTCAAGATTCGCCTTGCTCGTCACGGCGCTAAGAAGCGTCCGTACTACCGTGTCGTCGTCGCCGATTCCCGCGCCCCGCGTGACGGTCGTATCATCGAGGAGGTTGGCCGCTACAACCCGATGACCGCCCCCAAGACCATCAACCTCGACCTCGAGAAGATCGCCGACTGGCAGTCCAAGGGCGCTCAGCTCACCGACGCCGTCGCCGCTCTTGTCAAGGCCGCCAACGAGGGCGAGAAGACCGAGACCGTCGTCAAGAAGTCCAAGAAGCAGCTCGCCAAAGAGGCCGAGGCCGCTAAGGCTGCCGCTGAGGCCGCTGAGGGCGCCGAGGAGTAAATCGTGCCTGAGGTTGACGCTGCACAGCTCGAGGGTGAGGCAATGCTCTCAGATCGCATCGCCGATCTCGTCGAATATCTCGTTGTTCAGATCGTCGACGACCCGGATTCCGTGAGCCTTGAGGTCATCGATGGTGACGACGCCTCTACGATTGAGGTTTCGGTCGCCGAGGATGACGTCGCTAAGGTCATCGGCCGTCGTGGCCGTACCATCAAGGCCATTCGCACGCTCGCCCGTGCACTGGCCGCTCGCCTCGACACTGCTGTCGAGGTAGAGGTTCTGGGCTAGGACCTTGAGGTCCCAGTACAAAAACATCGCCCGTGTGGTCAAGCCGCACGGAAGGAAGGGGGAGGTCCTCGCGCAGCCGCTGCGGGGGCTTCCTTCTGTATTAGAGCCGGGTATGCGCGTCGCCCTGACGCCGCCGGCGCTCAAGCGCGACCGCTTTTGCACGGTCGTGTCCGTCACCGATACGGGCGATGGCGATCTGGTCTCGTTTGAGGGCATTGACGACTTGACGGCCGCCGAGGGCATCACGGGATGCTACGTGCTGGCAAATCGTGACGATTTTGAGCTCGATTCGCTCGACGCTGCCTATACCGACCTGATGGGTCGCGAGGTGGTCGACGAGCGCTTCGGTTTGCTCGGCACGATCGTAGAGATCATGTCGACGCCCGCTAACGATGTTTGGGTTGTTGAGGGCGATCGGTACGGCGAGGTACTGATTCCCGTGATCGAGCAGGTCGTGCTCGATCTTCCCGACACAGGAACAATTTCCGTCCACGTTATGGACGGTCTGATCGATATGGACAAGTAGGGAGGACAACATGCTGATCGAGACCCTTTCGGTCTTTCCCGAGATGTTTGAGCCCGTCATGTCCACATCGATCTTGGGCCGCGCCCGCAAGGCCGGCCTTTTTGATTTTAAGGCGTATAACCTGCGCGACTGGACGCACGACCGCCATCGTACCGTCGATGACGAGCCTTACGGCGGCGGGCAGGGCATGCTCATGAAGGTCGAGCCTATTGCCGAGGCCATCGAGGCCATCAGCTCCGAGGGTCCCAAGCCCACCGTAGTGTTCTTCACCCCCTGTGGCGAGCCCTTTACGCAACATGTGGCCGAGCGCCTGCTCAAAAGTGAGCGCCTGCTGTTTGTGTGCAGCCGCTACGAGGGCGTCGACGAGCGTGCGTATGCGTATGCCGATGAGCGTCTGTCGATCGGCGACTACGTGCTTACGGGCGGCGAGCTTCCCGCTATGGTCGTTGCCGATGCCGTCGTACGCCTGATTCCCGGCGCCCTGGGCGACGAGATGAGCAACGTGGACGAGTCGTTCTCGACCGCCGAGGATGGAGGCCTGCTCGAGTACGCGCAGTACACCCGTCCTGCCGAGTTCAACGGCGAGGGCGTGCCTCCGGTGCTTGTGAGCGGCGATCATGCTAAGGTCGATGCGTGGCGTCGTAAGAACGCCATCGAGCGCACCTGTCGTTGGCGTCCCGATCTGATTGAGACGGCGCGGCTCACGCCCGAGGAGCGCGCTTACGCGCAGGAGATTCTGGACGCTTCGTATTCGCAGAGCGAGGAGTGAGGATGGTTCCATCGCAGCATTCCGTGCTAAAGGGTGCGTTTGAGTGGATCGTGGTCGTCGCGATCGCACTGGTCGCTACCTTCTTGATTCGCTCGTTTGTGGTCGAACCCTTTGTGGTACCCACCGGTTCCATGGAGTCCACGATCGAGATTGGCGACCAGATCCTGGCACAAAAGGTGAGCCTCGAGCTCGGTCAGCCCGTCAAGCAGGGCGATATCGTGGTGTTTCACAACCCCGATGGCACCTCCGAGCATGATGTTCTTGTCAAGCGTGTTATTGCCACGGCCGGGCAGACGGTCGACCTGCAGGATGGCAAGGTGGTCGTTGACGGCCAAGCGCTCGACGAGGACTATACGACGGGCATGAGCTGGCCACTTTCGGTCCAAGCGCCCGGCGCTCAGGTAAGCTATCCCTACACCGTTCCCGACGGGTGCGTGTGGGTGATGGGCGACAACCGCGAGAACTCTGCTGACTCCCGCTACTTTGGCCCGGTCGACCGCTCCGAATTGATCGCCGTGGCGCTCGTGCGTTACTGGCCGCTCAACCGTCTGGGCGCTATCGACTAAAAACCGCTATAGTACAGTACCTAACCGTGTAATCGTTTCGACGAGGGGATATTAGAGGCATGAACGCTTCATCGCTTTCCTTCCAAGACATCATCCTGCGCCTCCAGCAGTACTGGGGCGAGCAGGGCTGCGTCATCATGCAGCCCTATGACTCCGAGGTCGGTGCCGGTACCTTCCATACCGCGACCACGCTGCGCTCGCTCGGTCCCGCCGAGTGGCGCACCTGCTATGCGCAGCCTTGCCGCCGTCCCGCCGACGGCCGCTACGGCGAGAACCCCAACCGCATGCAGCACTACTATCAGTTCCAGGTGCTCATCAAGCCCTCACCGGTCAACGCCCAGGAGCTTTACCTGGGGTCTCTTGCCGCTATCGGTCTGGACCCCAACGACCATGACGTCCGCTTTGTCGAGGACGACTGGGAGAGCCCGACGCTCGGCGCCTGGGGCCTTGGCTGGGAGGTCTGGCTCAACGGCATGGAGGTCACGCAGTTTACGTACTTCCAGCAGGTAGGCGGCATCGAGGTCGACCCCGTGCCCGTCGAGATCACCTATGGCCTAGAGCGCATTGCCATGTATGCGCAGGGCGTTAACTCGGTCTACGACTTGGTGTGGAGCTACCTGCCCGACGGCACGCCCATGACCTATGGCGACGTGTTCCTCGAGAACGAGCGCGAGTTCAGTGCCTATAACTTTGAGGCCTCAAACGTCGAGTTGATGCGTCAGAA
>URYW01000121.1 GCA_900552145.1 uncultured Collinsella sp.
GGCCCGTTCCAGTCGTTCCCGTATTGGGCCGTGTGTTGGCTGCTGTTCTTTTTGCTGATGTTCCTGTTTGGTGCCGGCCCCTTTGCCGCGCTGATCTTCTTTACGATTCCCATCTATCACTGGGTGGCGCGTGCACTCGATGGTGATTGGGCACGCGGGGATATTCAGGTTGGTCCGGCGTCGGTGGCGATCAAGGCCCAGGGGAAGGATGCTTCTGCGGAACCTGATGCTGACGTGGCTACCGCGACCACCGCTGAGCCGATTGCCAAAGAGGGTGATGAATGATGAAGCTCTCGCATGAGTCTAAGAGGCGCTTGGGCATTGGCATCGGAGCGTTCGTGCTTATCATCGGGCTTGTCTTTGGCACTTCGCGGACTTTGATTCATTTTGATGGACCGTGGGATCTCAACGATGTTGTATCCGGCTTGTCTGGTATGGACGATGCGTTTGACGAGGACGATTTTATGAACGATGGCGGTAAATATTCCGTTCAGCCTCAGCAGCTTTCGAGTGCGACCTTTGATGCCGATGAGTTCCGATACCTCGATATCGATATCGCAGCGGCTACGGTCGATGTCAAGGTCGTTGACGGCAACAGGGTTCGCGTTATCGAGCGGGGACGCGTTGCCAAGGGCGTGGATGTCTCAAAGGCCGCGACGCAAAACATCGCATCTGTCAAAGACTCGGCGCTCAAGATTTCCCAGTTTGGAAGTGATGACGGTAAGGCAATCGACCGTACGGTTACGGTTGAGCTGCCGTGCCATGTTGCCGAACATCTGAAGGGAGTTAACGCGCACGTACGTTCGGGTGATCTGCAGATCGCCGGCATCATCTGCGATGGCTTCGATCTTTTTCTGGACTCGGGAGATGTAAAGTTTGCGGGCAGCGTGACTGATGCACTCAGCGCCGAGGTCGGTTCGGGCGATGCGACGTTCGAGCTCTACCAGGCCCCCGCGAAGTCGATGGACGCAAGCGTGTGCTCGGGCGATGTGGAGATATCGGTTCCGAATTCTACGGGCTTTAAGGCGAGCCTCACCGTGGGCAGCGGTGACTTTGAGAGCGATTTCCTTCAGCTTGACTACGATGGCGAGACCATATTGAATTCTGAATTCGACAACGGTGATAAGTCTGCCACGTATCGTTTTAAGGTTGGGTCGGGCGACATGTCGTTCGAATCGGTGTGACATGCGGTTTTCGGAGATCGGTGCATATAGGCGTGCTCTTTGATGGAGGCGTCGGGGCCATGACGGGCTCCGGCGCCTTTGCCTTTACAATGGGGGCATGGAACAGATTATCTTGAACATACTCGAGGCTCTGCGTCGCGGCGAGACCGTGGATGACAAAGCGCTCGTCAAAGTGATACATGCCGAGGCGCGCCGTGAGGGTGCCGACAAACGCGATTTGGCCAAGCGCCGTCTGCTGCCGTTCTACCAGCGGGTTAAACGTGAGGAGCCGGCTCGTTGGGCTGGGTGGAATGTCGATGCCGAGCTGGAACGTCAACTGCTGCAGGTGCTGCGTATGAAGCCGCGCCGAACGGCTTCGGGCGTGGCAACCATTACCGTCATCACCAAGCCGTGGCCGTGCTCGGGCGATTGCCTGTTTTGCCCCAACGACCTGCGCATGCCCAAAAGCTATTTACATGCCGAGCCGGCGTGTGCCCGTGCAGAGCAAAACTGCTTCGATCCATATCTGCAGGTGAGCGCCCGTTTGACCGCGCTTTCGCAGATGGGGCATGCGACCGATAAGATTGAGCTTATTGTGCTCGGTGGTACCTGGAGCGACTATCCGCAAGGGTATCAGACGTGGTTTATGTCGGAGCTTTTCCGTGCGCTCAATGACGATGCCGTCGCCGGCGTGGCTGCCAACCCCATGTTGGCGCGTCCGGGCATCAGTCGTGCCGAGGCAGGGCGTCTACTCGATGACGCTCCCGCCGATGCCCTGCCGCCGGTGGTGGTGGAGCGCCGCGAGCGCTATCGGGCCGCCGGTATTGCGACCGACGAGGCCGAGCTCGCGAGCGGTGTTGCAGGCGAGCAGGAGAGCGTGGATGTTGCTGTGGGCGGCTACAACCGCGCGGTGCGTCGTCTGTACGGCCCCGGTACGCCATGGGGCGAGGCTGCCGAGTGGCAGACGGCAACGATGGAGGAGCTTGAGCGTCAGCAGCGCACCAACGAGACGGCGAAGCATCGCGTGGTGGGGCTCGTTATCGAGACGCGCCCCGATGCTGTAACGCCGCAGGCCCTCACGCTTATCCGCCGCTTGGGTTGCACCAAGATTCAGATGGGGATCCAGAGCCTCGACCAGCACCTGCTCGATATCAACGAGCGTCGCATTTCGGTGGCTCAGATCGAGCGGGCGTTTTCGCTTGCGCGCCTGTTTGGCTTTAAGATTCATGCGCATTTTATGCTCAACTTGCTGGGCGCCACACCCGAGGGGGACAAGCGCGACTACGAGCGCTTTATGACCGAAGGGGCCTTTATGCCCGACGAGGTCAAGGTCTACCCGTGTGCGCTCATCGAGGGCTCGCGTCTGGTGGGCTGCTACGAGCGCGGCGAGTGGCGCCCCTATACCGAGGACGAGCTGCTCGACGTGCTGGCCGATGACATCGTGGTGACACCGGCGTTTTGCCGTATCAGCCGCATGATTCGCGACTTTAGCTCCGACGACATCATGGTGGGCAATAAGAAGCCCAATCTGCGTCAGCTCGTCGAGAACCGTTTGGCAGCTCGCGGCGAGGGTTCGAAGGTGCGCGAGATTCGCTATCGCGAGATCAGCACGGCGGGCGCCGATCTGGATGAGCTGTCTCTTGATGAGGTTGTTTATGAGACGCCGGTGACGCACGAGCGCTTTTTGCAGTGGGTGACGCCGCAGGGCAAGATCGCGGGCTTTTTGCGGTTGTCGCTGCCCGACCATTCGTTTGTTGCCGCGCATGCGGACGAGTTGCCGACGATGCCGGACGAGGCGATGATTCGCGAGGTGCACGTGTATGGCATGGCGGCGCGCGTTGGTGATCAGGGCCAGGCGGCCCAGCACCATGGACTGGGTCGGTCGCTGGTGGAGCGTGCGTGCCATATTGCTCGGGACGCGGGCTATACGCACATCAACGTGATCAGCGCGATCGGTACGCGCGAGTACTATCGCCATTTGGGTTTTTACGACCATGGACTCTATCTGCAAAAGGAGCTCTAGATGAACAAGCCAAGTGTTTCTGCTGGCGTCGTTGCCGGCGTTGCTCTGGGAGCCGCGGCGCTTGGTGCGGCCGCCGTCGCTGTTCGTGCTGCCTGTCTGCAGGTTGCGCGAACCCGCAATGGGTTGGCGCGTGTGAAACGCGTGCACGATGAGGGCGGCGACGAGATTCGCGTGTTGGTGCAAGGCGGCGTCTACCAAAGCGCGAGTTACGTTGGCGAGCGTTGGGCCGAGCCGGTCTTTGCGTACTATCGCGCATTTGACGATGTTTTTGAGGCCGAGGATGCGATGCGTGACGCTTATGGTCACGGCATCGACCGCATGCTTATGCTGGGTGGCGGCGGGTTTGCCTATCCCAAGTTCGCGCTGATGTCGCACGAGGGCTTGCGCATGGATGTTATCGAGTATGACGGAGAGATTACGCGCCTAGCGCGCCGCTGGTTCTACCTGGACGAGCTGGAGCGCGCAGTGGGCGACCGCTTGCGGGTGATTACCGCTGAGGCGCGCTCGTATCTGGGTGTGACGAGTGTGGGGCATCGTCGGTACGACGTGGTCGTGAGCGATTGCTTTGGCGGTGCCGAGCCCGTGCGCGAGCTGGCAACCGTTGAGGCGCTGCGCCTGGTGCGGGGCAGCCTGAACCCCGGGGGTATCTACGTGGCCAATATCGTGAGCGCAAACGAGGGGAGCGACGTGACGTTCCTGCGCGACTGCACTGCCACGGCACTCGAGGTATTCGCCCACGCCTGGGTGGTCCCATGTGGCGATGCGAAGTTCGGCGGCGAGGAAAACTACCTGCTAATCGCCAGCGACGGCAACTACGCCTTTGCCGAAGCCGTGCCCTTCGACACCGACTTCCTCGGCACTGTCCTCCACGACTAGCATTGGGGGTAGTCAATTTGTGACGGGCTCTATGGTTTTGTCAACCATGCGCTTCATCTATTTTCAGCATGACGCATCTGGACGCCCGGCGCCAACTCGCTTCCTCTTCGGTTGATTCCGCCCGCTAGGCCAAAAATGTCATTGGAAGTGCCAAATGAACAAGCAAGCCACTGCGCAGCTGCACGTCTATTCCGCCTTTTTCGTTCTCGCGGGATTTGTTTTAAATCGGGGAGTGTTTCTACTTTTCCTTGCGGAGAAAGGAATGTCTGTCACGGAAATCGCGCTTTATCAAGCTCTGTTTAACATTGCAACGGTCGTCCTCGAGCTACCAACAGGGCTGATAGGCGATTTCTTTGGAAAGAAGTTTTCGATTCAAACGGGCGTGCTGCTCCTTTTCTTCCATAC
>URYW01000122.1 GCA_900552145.1 uncultured Collinsella sp.
GGGAACTGCTTGTTCGAGTACTTGTTGAACACGGCACCGGTGATGCAACCAAGAATGATGCCGCCAAACACGCCGGTATCGAGCACCTGGATGCCCATAACGGTGCTCTGGCCGGTTCCGGTAAGACCGAGCATGCCGTTCGCTTCGGCAAGAGAGCCGGTGGCGTTGAGCACGATGTTGTTAGCCTGCAGGAACAGGAAGAACGACATCAGGGCGATCAGGGAAGCATGGCCCTTGTTCTTCTTTGCCATGGCACCGGCGATGCCCACGCAGAACAGAATCGAGAGGTTGTTGATGATAAACATCAGCGACTGATAGACAACGGCGCCCACGAGCTGGAACGGACCGAAGCCCAGCACAGGAACCATGGCGCAGATGGTCTTGTTGGTCAGAATGATGCCCACGATGAGCAGGATGCCGGCAACCGAGAGATACATCATCGGCTGGACGATCGACTTCGCGAACACCTCCAACGGCGCTTTGAAATTGAACTTCTTTTTTGCGGTCATAGCGGTACTCCCCTTCCTTTTCCGCAAATTAAGACAGATGTGCCCTGGACAAGACCGTGAGCCTTGCCTTATATCAATCGATGTGTGGGCACGTTATGCCTAGAGACCAGGTTCTCCAAGCAGGTTAACAATGTGATATGCGAGATAACTCTTCTCGGCATCGGTAACGACAACGTTATAGGTAGACGACAAGTGGGCGGCTATGGCGTCCGCGCACGAGAATGCACACGGATACGCCGTTTCATCGATTCGGAACAGCGCGTCGCCATTGATTTGCCCGGCCGTAGGATCGAGCGCTCGCTGCGCGAAAAACTGCAGGTGACGAACGAAGCGTTCGTAAGGCAGCGAGGTGTTATCGAGGGTCGTGGAATAGCGCTCAGAAACAATCGCAAGCACGTCGCGAACAAGCTGGACCGAAACGATCAGGCGGTCAGAGCGCTGCGGCATGGTGGCGTTGACGATATGCAGCGTAATGAAGCCCTGCTCTTCTTCGCTCATCTGGATGCCCATATACTCCTTGATAATCTGCAGCGCACGGCCCGCAAGTGCATACTCCTTGCGATAGAACTGCTGGATCTCGAGCAGCAACGGATTCTCACAGGAGACGCCCTTGCGCTCACGCTCCAAAGCAAGGCTGATATGGTCTGCGAGAGCAATGAGAATCTTGTCGTTGATATCAACATTGAGCTCTCGACGGAGCATCTGAACAATGTCCTCGGCAATCACGAGGTTGACGGTGGGGATGGACTCCAAAAGATGTGCCAAGCGGTCAATCGTACGCGAATCCTGAGAAGTTCCCTCCTGCAACGCGTAGGTCTTTTCGATCGACGCCTCGTCGATGGCATCGCCGGCATGACGGCCAAAGCAGAGGCCTCGACCGATGACGATGAGCTCGGAGCCATCGTCCGAAGTGACCATTGCGACGTTGTTGTTAAAAACTCGCTTGATAACCACGGTACCCACCACAAGAATTTACTCGGAAAGCCAGACGACAGGCTCTTTAACAGCAACAGGGCCGGAAGCATGCTCACGAAGAGTCGAGTTCTCCGAGCGCTCGCACACGATAACGAAGACCGTGGGATCGAAGCCGGCGGCGCGGACCGCGTCGAAATCGACCTCGACGAGGGGCTGGCCCGCGTCGACATGGTCACCCTGGGCAACAAGCGCATGGAAGCCCTTGCCCTCAAGCTTAACAGTGTCGATTCCGATATGCAGCATCACCTGAGCAGAGCTGTCGTCGGACATGATGCCCAGCGCGTGCTCAGTCGGAAACAGCGCCGCGACGGTGCCGGAAACAGGAGCGCACACCGTTCCCTCTTGGGGAACCACGGCAACGCCATCGCCCACGGCACGGCTGCTAAAAGCGGGGTCATTGGTATTTTCTAGATGAACAAGCTCGCCGGAAACGGGAGCGAGGATTTCGAACTCGGAAGCTGCAGTCTTCTGCTCATCCGAACCGCCCATCAGGCGAGAAAAGAAACCTATGGTGGCATGTCCCTTCATAAATATAGCCCAACCAAAATCAAGCGAATGCATCCATAGAGACACACCCGTTCAAAGACTTTGGTTAGGCCCACGTCCGAGGGACTCGGTAACCTTCCGCATTTCTTTTTACGGAAGCTATTGTAGACAAGCCCAAAGCCAGAACAATCATTATGACCGATGAACGGTATTTTTTCTCCGATAAACGGTATTTAGACGACACTTAGGGACGTTCCTTTTCTGCCGGCACTCGGGGACACTCCTCACTTTGGTGCATTGGGGACAGGTTTGTTTGCACCAGGTCGGTGCAGATTAACCTGGCCCCATTGCGCCAATTTCGTATGCGCTAGATGAAGAGCTCGCATTCCTTCCGCACGACGCAAACCTTGCTCAGCATCTGGGAAACAGCGGATAGTTTGCTGGAATCAAGCTTGCGAGCACCTCGCGGACATACGGCGATGCAGCGCATGCAGGAGATGCACGCCTCGCCAGCTGCTCGTTTGGGGTCACCCTTGTCGATAGCACAAACGGGGCACGCCGCGGCGCATGCACCGCAGGAGACGCAATCCTCTGTTGCCTCGGGCGCCATGCGGTGACCTCCAGCTTGTTTATAAGGACGATTGCCGGGGATAGAGGGCTCGGACGCATCCTCAGCCAACAGCTTTTGCTGAATTTGCTGAGCAAACTCAGCAAGCTGCGCCGCATCCTGCGCATCCGGACGACCGGCAGCAAACTGTCGCGCAATGGAATGTTCTGCAATGGCCGCAACTGCCGCGATCACCCGGAATCCCGCATGCTTCGCAACGTCCTCCAGCTCTACGAGCGTGTCCTCAAACGCGCGGTTTCCGTAGACGCACACCAGAACGGCCCGCGCTCCGTTGCCGTGAACCATGCCCAACCGGTCAGCCACCACAGCCGGGATTCTACCGGCATACGCCGGCACAGAGATTACGGCCACGTCGTCCTCAGTCATCGAGACAGCGCTGAAATCTAGCCCGCTATCGGTCAGATCGACGGTAACGGTATTCTTGTCCAGTGCCCCGGCCACAAGGCCAGACACCTTCTGCGTTCCACCCGTCGGACTAAACACAATTTCGAATACGCTCATCGAGACACCCTCCCCCTACGTCTGGCAACGCGTCAAGCCGTTTTCACATCCAGCCAGAGTATACGGCACGTGGGATCCCCATTTTGGTGCATCAAGCACCCCAATGCACCAACCCTACGCTGTCTGCCTCTTCGTTTTGTATAAATTACGGTACAGATTGTATATATTTACGGGATACCGCCGTGTTCTCCCGAGGTACCCCATCCTGGCCCGTGCAAAAAACGGAGTATTCTGCAACGTGACCGCGCCAGCAATACCCCGAGCGGGCAAACCTTTAGGGCGCTGCGTCATTTTGGGTTCCGACATGGCGAGAATGACGCGCCCCTGCTCCGGAAAACGACGAAATCTGACTCAGAACGCTCGCTAGGGATATCCGAAAGCCACCGTTGGCGACGTCAAATCATATGCAGACAACTCGAACTGCAGAATACTCCAAAAAATGCACGGCGCACCCCATGGGACCCATTGCCGCATGGTAGGAAACAGGCCCACGGCATCCTCTAGATGCATTCCCGAGGAAATCACATTTGAACTAGCGATCGGATACGGCAAACAAAAAGGGCCCCGAGCGTAGTTGCTCGGGGCCCTTGGTTCACCTCGCTCTAGCGGGCGATGCGTATGTTACTTGCGCTTGCCGCCGCCGTCACCGGGGCGACGGGAGCTGCCGCCGCGCTTGCCGCCACGACTATTGCCATAGCTACCACGATTATCGCGACCGCCGGCACGGCCGCCGCGGGAGCCGGCCTGGTTGCCGCCACGCCCGCCACGATAGCCGCCACGACGCTCCTCGCGGGTATCGTCGTAGTTGCGCCAGTCATCGCGACGATCGCGGCTGGCACGCGGGTCACGACGATCACGCGACTCGTTAGAACGACCAGCGCCGCCGCGGCCGCCATTGCCGCGAGCACCCTCGCGACGCTCGCCGCCGCGGCTACCGCGCTCTTCAAAGCGCTTGCCGCCACGGGACTCACCGCCACGGGCAGTACGCTCACCGCGACCCTCGCCGCCGCGACGCTCATCACGGCCGCCGCGCTCGTCATCACGACCGGAACGCCGGCGGTCGTCCTCGCGCTCGACACGACGACGACCACCGCGATCCTCATCCTCGCGACGACGGCGATGTGCCTCACCCTGGAACTGCTTGGCACGACGCTCGGCACGGTTACCGCGCGCAGGCTGCTCAGCGGCACCAGCACCAGCGCGCTCCTCGGCAGCCACCTCGCGAGCCACGCTCTCAACAGCCTCGTCCACGCGAGCCTGAACGCCCTCGCGCACGCGGGTCTTGCCGCTGCGCTTGGGACGGCTCGGACGCTCGCCGTC
>URYW01000123.1 GCA_900552145.1 uncultured Collinsella sp.
TCGACCAGACGCAGGGTTGCGCTGATGAGCGCCTGCTTGGCTTCGAGACCCACGTTCTCAATGCGCGTAAGACGACGCATCTCGGCACGCGTGAGTTCGAGCTCACCAGCATCGGCAGCCTCGAGCTTCTCGGTAGCCTCGAGACCGGCCTCGATCTTCATAGCCAGATCGACCTCTTCGGAAGCGGTCAGCAGGTCGACCTTGCCGATCTCCTTGAGGTACATACGGACCGGGTCGCCGGTCAGCATCACCGTGGAGGCATCGATGCCACGCACGCGCGAGCGTGAACGGGACGTGCGCACGGTGCGCTTCTTCTTGTTCTTGGAAGAACCCATCTCAGCGTCGGCCTGACGGGCCATCTTGAGCTCGTGATCGTCGAGCGAGCCGGAATCGTGCTCGTCGTCGTCATCGAAATCGTCGGTATCGGTATCGGTATCGGTATCGTCATCGTCGACACCCATGGGGGCGTCGTCGTTACCGCTCGCGGAGATAATCTGGATGCCGCTGTTGCGCAGCGCGGAATACACCGCGGTGAGCTGCTCGTCAGAAACATCGATATCCTTCAGGGCGACCTGAATCTCGTCCTCGGTTACCGAAGTCCTGTTTGAGCCGTTGCCCATGAGCTTTGCAACGTAGGATTCCAGCCCAGTACCCGTGCTCTCAGTCTTTTTTGGCACAGATTCTCCCTTCATAGTCCACAGGACTCAATACTTTAGCACACACATTGACGTCTATACCCAAAAAGAAGACTGGATATAGGCGAGAATACGCTGGTTGACCACAACATCTAGGCTTGTTCGGTGCCCGCGGCCTCCAGGCCGATCAAACGGAACGGGTCCGCCACGCCGCCGATCGACTTTTGCAGTTCGCGTTGACGTTGCGAATCCTGCGCGGCCTGCACGGTCAGCGCGCGACGGGCCTCATCATCGAGTGAACGGTCCTGGCGCAGCTTGGCCTGTGCGGCACGCATGCGACGCTTGATGGTGTAGAGCTCAAGCGTATCAAGCATAAACACGATGTTCGTCTCGGTGGGGTGCTTGCTCGTCGCGGAGATGCGCCCGGCACTCGCAAGCGTTGCCGCATCGGGTCACACTGAGCGCGCCGCATCCATGCAGGCTGCAGGAGCGGTTCCCGGCGGCGTTGCCAGAACGGCCCATGCAATGGACTCGTGACGCGGGTCAACCCACTCGATGGAGCAGATGCGGTCGGCATACGTGCGGAACAGGTCGGGGTAGCTCGTGAGCATCGTCAACAGCTCGCGCTCCCCTGCCAAGGACTTGCGTTCAAGATCGGTAAGAACCATCGGCGCCGCCGCAGCCGGTGCGCCCGAACCGTCAGCCACAGGCACAGCGCCCATACCATCAGGCACATCGATCGGCGGCAGGTCGTCGACGACCTCCACGGGCGCGGCGCCGTAGGCATCGAGCGGGACGTAGTCGTACGGCTCTTCTTCGACCGGCGCGGACACCGGCGGCGTCGCGCCCGATGCCCAAGCACCGCGACCGGCATCGCGAGAACCCGACGCCCGACCGCCCGCGCTACCGGACCGCTCAGTCTGTGCCCGTTGGCGCTCATAGTTCTGCTCACGACGTCGTTCCGCATCCTCGCGCTTGGCGACATCGCGAAACACACGACCCGAGCTCGCGCGCACCGTCTCCAGATCCAAACCCAGCAGATCGGCAATCTGGATAAAGTACGTGTCGATCATATAGCTGTTGCGCAACGGATAGATAAGCGTCAGCGCATCTTCCAGCGCCTTAGCGCGACCGCCCGGCGTGGTGATGTCACTCGACTCCTGCAGCGAACGGTAGACAAAGTCCATAAGCGGCTCGGCAGCGTCGATGCGCGTCTGCAGTGCCTCGCCACCATGTGCGGTGATGAACTCCATGGGGTCGTTGCCGTCGGGGAGCACCACGCAGCGCAGGTCCATGGAATCCTGCTCGATAAACTGAATCGCGCGACGGGCGGCCTTCTGGCCCGCTGCATCGCCGTCGAACATATACACGATGCGCTTGGCAAAGCGAGTGAGCGTCTTGACGTGGTGCTCCGTGAGGGCGGTGCCCAGCGTGGCGACAACGTTTTAAATCCCCGCCTCCCAGCTGGCGATGCAATCGGTATAGCCCTCTACCACGATGGCGGTATCCTGCGCGACGATAAACTCCTTGGCCCAATTAAAGCCGTAGAGGTTTCGCTTTTTATGAAACACGCTCGTCTCGGCGGTGTTGAGATACTTAGGCTGGCCGTCGCCCATAATACGACCGCCAAAGGCAATGTTGTGACCCTGCTCGTCAAAGATGGGGAACATCACGCGGTCGTAAAAGCGGTCGGCAAGCTGCCCGCGCCCGCGACTCACGGCAACGTTGGCGTCGATCATCTCCTGCGGGGTAAAACCCGCCTGGGACAGGTGCGACACCAGCGCGTTACGGCCCGGTGCAACGCCCAGGCAGTAGCGGCGGCAGACGTCGCCGCCCATGCCGCGGCTGGCAAAGTACTCGCGCGGACGGCCGTCCTTACCGCGCATGAGCATGGTGTGGTAGAACTGGGCGGTCTCGGCGCACAGATCGTAGATGCGGGCACGCTTGGTGCCGCGCTCGCGGCGATCTCCGGTGTCATGCAGCTCAATACCCGCGCGATCGGCCAAGTAACGGATTGACTCGGGAAAGCTCAGGTTCTCGCGCTTCATGATATACGTGAAAACGTCGCCACCCTCGCCGCAACCAAAGCAATGCCACACCTGCGTGGCGGGGATAATGTGGAAGGACGGCGTCTTCTCGCCATGGAAGGGGCAGCATCCCCAAAACTCATGGCCGCGAGGCTTGAGCTCGACCGTTTCCTGCACGATGGCAACCAGGTCAGACGCAGCGCGTACCTGGTCTTTTTCCTCATCGCTAATCACGGATGCTCACCCCCTGATCGCCCAAGTTGTGACGAATATCCTCGATATTACCCTCGACGGTCGCGATCAACTCATCCAGCGAATCGAACACACGCGAGGGACGCAGCCAGCGCGTAAACGCCAGCGAAACGGAAGCGCCGTACAGGTCGCCCGTATAACCAATTAAATTAGCCTCGAGATGCGCAGATGCCGCATCGTCAGCATACGTTGGCGGCAGGCCGACGTTCACAGCAGCGGGCCACGCGGTGTCATCGACCAGCACCAGACCCTCATACACGCCATCGGCTGGCACCTGAATGCCGTCGGGAACCTGCAAGTTTGCCGTGGGAAAGCCCATGCCAGAACCCTCGTGACGGCCGCGAATAACACCGCCACGCACCATATACGGACGGCCGAGTAACCCAGCAGCAAGCTCCACATGGCCCTGTCCCAGCTCATGACGAATGCGGGTGGCGCAAATGGCCTCACCGCCCTCGCAAAGTAGGTCGTGACCATACACATCAACGCCATGCACGGCACCCCAGGCGCGCATCTCGGCAACACCAGATGCACCGCCGCGACCCAGCCTAAAGTCGCTGCCAACGCGAATCGAGCGAATGTCAACCACGCGCGACAGCAGCGCAAGAAAACCAACATGGTCGAGTACCGCAACCTCTGGCGTAAAGGGAACGGCCACCACCACATCGACCCCGGTCTGAGCCAAGGCATGCAGACGGTCGGCCGTCGTCATCAATTTTTGAGCGGGCGAAGAGCTCACCACAACGTCCGGGTCGGGATCGAAGGTAACTACGACTGCCTTGCAGCCATGGGCACGGGCATCACGGACAAGCGCCGCAATGAGCTCCTGGTGTCCACGGTGCACGCCATCGAACACGCCAATGGCGATTGATGCGGCACCCAGGTGCTCGCACTCATCAAACGCATCGGCAGCAACGATGCGAGCCTCGTCCGACTCGCCCGCGAAAAAGACACGCGCGAGCTCGCGAGCGGACAACATCATCGAACACCGCCGATTGCCTGCGGAAATACGTGCTCCATAACAAAGCGGCCACCCTCAATGCGGGCGAGCGCCTTGAGTCCCTCATCGAGCACCAACGCAAACGGCGCCTTCAAGGCATCGAAATCGGCAAGCGCACGCTCAACGGGAATGCGGCGGCCGCAGAGCAGGTCGTCGGCAAGATTGCCCGGCAAGTCAACACGCGTGGCGCCCAGGGCCGCAATGGGATCCAGGGCAAAGCCAACGGCGGACTCGGGAGAAAGATCCTCCACCGCATGACAGGCGCCAATGGAAACAATACCGGAGGCCGTGCGGCGCAGCGCGGAAATGTGCGCGGCGCTCTCGCAGGCGCGGCCCAGGTCGCGAGCGAGCGCTCGGATATAGGTACCCTAGCTCACCGAGCCCGCCACGGACCACACGCGCCACTCACAAACGCCGACAACCTCCAAAACGACGGCAG
>URYW01000124.1 GCA_900552145.1 uncultured Collinsella sp.
GACTTTGCCGACGAGGACGTCGCCGATGGCTCGCCGCGCAATCTGGCGCAGCTGCTGCGTGCCGTCGCCGAGGCCGTGCGCCCGCACAACGTCTGGGTCCGCGTGCTCTATCTGCAGCCCGAGGGCATGACTGACGAACTCATCGAGACGATTCGCGATACGCCCGAGGTGCTGCCCTATATCGATATCCCCGTGCAGCACTGCGACGCGCGCATTCTCAAGGCCATGCGCCGTTCTGGTTCGCGCCAGGAGCTCGAGGATCTGTTCCGCGACCTTCGCGAGCGCATCCCCGGCATCGTGATTCGTTCCACGGCCATGGTCGGCTTCCCGACCGAGACCGACGACGAGTTCCGCGATCTTATCGACTTTATGGACACCGTCGGCTTTGACTACACGAGTGTCTTTGCCTACTCGCAGGAGGAGGGCAGCCTGGCCGCTAAGATGGAGGGTCAGGTCGACGAAGAGGTCAAGCTCGAGCGCGCCCAGGAGGCCATGGACCTGGCCGAGTCGCTCGGTTTTGCCGCCACCGCTGCACATGTGGGTGAGCGCGCCCAGGTAATCGTCGACGGTATCGAAGAGACCGAGGATGGCGCCGAGCTGATCGGCCATGCCTGGTTCCAGGCGCCCGATTCCGATGGCGCGGTGCATCTGGACGCCAGCGAGGCGTCCGTGGGCGATATTCTGACCGTCGAGTTTACCGATAGCTTCTGCTATGAGCTTATCGGTCATGTTGTGGAGTAGGAGAGCGTCGTGGCAAACGAGAGCAATAAGGAACTGACGAGTGTCTGGACGCCCGCCAACATCGTGACGTGCGTTCGCATCGTCTTTATCCCGGTGTTCATGATCGTGTCGGCTCTGTCTCACACGAGTGTTGCCGGTACGGATTGGAGCATCTTTGACGGCCCGCTCGCCGCCGCTGCCTTCATTCTGTATGTGATCCTGTCGTGCACCGATAAGGTCGACGGTTATCTGGCACGCTCGCGTAACGAGATCACCGATTTCGGCAAGTTCTTGGACCCCATCGCCGACAAGCTGCTGGTGTTCTCGGCCTTGCTGCTGTTCTTGGATTTTGGCGCGGTGACCGTGTGGTCCGTGTTCATTAGCCTGTTCCGCGAGCTGCGGGTGAGCGCCCTGCGCATGGTCGCGAGTGCGGCCGGTGTGGTCGTTGCAGCCGATAAGCTCGGCAAGTACAAGACGGCAACCACGATGGTTTCCATCTGCGGTTACCTGTGCGTTTTTGCTATGGCCGGCTTGCACCTTGGCCCGGTGGCGCTGACGCTCGGCATCTACTCGGTGTCGCGCTTCCTGTATGCCGTTGCCGTTGTCTTGACCGTTATCTCGGGCGCCCAGTACTTCTGGAACTGCCGCAAGATAGTCTTTTCCGTCTAGGTCCTGGTAGGCATGACGGAATCATTTGAGCAGATTGCCGCGCATAACGAAGAGCTCGCACGCGATATTGTTGAGCGTGCAAGCTTTCGTGGTGTGACGGTTTCGACGGCTGAATCTCTGACAGCTGGCATGATCGCCTCGACGATCGCCGATATCCCTGGTGCCTCGGCGGTGCTGCGTGGCGGTGCGGTGACCTACTGCGATGAGATTAAGCATCGCGTGCTGGGTGTTGAGCAGGAGACGCTCGACCGCTACACTGCGGTGTCGCACCAGACTGCGCGCGAGATGGCGTCGGGTTCGCTGGAGCTGTACCAGAGCGATAGTGCAGTGAGCGCAACGGGTTATGCCGGCCCCGGCGGTGGTACTGAGGACGATCCGGCGGGCACTTTCTATATTGGCTGGGCGCATCGTTCCGCCGATGGGGGCGTGCCGGTCGTGGACTTTGTGCGCTGCCACTATGAGGGTGACCGTTCGTGTGTTCGTGCCCATGCGGTCACGGAGGCATTGGGTCGCATTGCCCTTGTGCTCAATTCTATGGAATAGACGTGTTTTAAGGGGCCTCCGAGCCCCTTAATTGTGGAGATGGGGACCTTAGGCTCATTGGCGTTTGTGCTGGTTGTAGATGTATTTTTGCCTGCCTTGTTCATATTTGATCCTTTGTGGTCAAGCATTTGGTCAGTGTTTGGTCGGCGTTTGGTTGGGTTTTGGAAAGACCGCCTGCATATGATTGGCCTGAACGGTTGACCACGAACAGCCGTTCGTTTATTATCGATGCAGGTTGTTAAGAGGAGGGCTATTCATGGCCAAGAATTCAGGTCCCGTACGTACCGTTCATGCTCGCACGACGGGTAAAGAGCGCGATGAGATGATCGCCACCACCAAGGCCGAGATCGAGAAGAAATTCGGCCAGGGTTCCATCATGAGGTACGGCGACGGTGGTCCCGAGCTCGAGGTCGAGGCCATTCCCACGGGCGCCCTGGCCCTCGATGCCGCGCTGGGTATCGGCGGCGTGCCGCGCGGCCGAATCGTCGAGATCTACGGTCCCGAGTCCTCCGGTAAGACGACGCTTTCGCTCGAGATCCTGGCCGAGGCCCAGGCAATGGGTGGCGTTGTGGCATTTATCGATGCCGAGCACGCGCTCGATCCCACGTATGCCGCGCGCATCGGCGTGGATATCGACGAGGTGCTCATTTCCCAGCCCGATACGGGTGAGCAGGCGCTCGAGATCGTTGACATGCTCGTGCGTTCCGGCGCCATCGATGCCATCGTCGTCGACTCCGTCGCCGCGCTGACCCCGCGTGCCGAGATCGAGGGAGAAATCGGCGACACTACGGTCGGTCTTCAGGCTCGCCTGATGAGCCAAGCTCTTCGCAAGCTCGCCGGCTCGCTGTCCAAGTCCAACACGACGTGCATCTTCATTAACCAGCTGCGTGAGAAGATCGGCGTCATGTTCGGCAACCCCGAGACTACGACGGGCGGCCGCGCCCTTAAGTTCTTCTCTTCGGTGCGTATCGACATTCGTCGTATCGACAGCATTAAGCTTAAGGACGAGGTTATCGGTAACCGCGTGCGCGCCAAGGTCGTTAAGAACAAGGTGGCAGCTCCGTTCCGTTCTGCTGAGTTCGACATCATGTACGGTACGGGCATCTCTAAGGAGGGCTCGATTCTGGACATGGCTGTCGAGTGCGGCATCTGCAAGAAGATGGGCTCCTGGTTTGCCTATGGCGAGGACAAGCTCGGCAACGGTCGCGAGGCCGCCAAGGCTTTCCTGCGCGAACACCCCGATTGCGCCGATGAGATTGAGCATAAGGTCCGCCTTGCCTGCGGGCTTGAGTTTGATGACGATGCTCCGTCCGAGGTCGAGCTGACCGATCAGCCTGCGCCTGAGGAGTTTGACGAGCTTTACGCCATCGATGGTTCCGCCATGCTCGATGATGACGACGAGTAGCGGTTACGCTCATGTCGTATACGGTGACCGAGGCCACGGTCGTCTTTCCCGATAAGAAGGCGGCCTCCTCGTTCTCGAGCGGGTATGCGTCCAAAAAGCCTTGCGCACATATCGATTGTGAGCTTGAGGGCGGTTTTGAGCGGTCCATTTGGATTCCCGTGCGGGTCGCGCGGCTGTATGTCAAAAACCGCCCCGATCTTCCCTGTGATTGGGACAACTTTCGTGAGGCGGTGCAGCTCATCGAGCGTAAATGTGCACTTACCATGGTGACCGAGATGTTATCGCGCCGCGACCATGCGACGGGTGAGGTCCGTGACAAGTTGGCTCGCTACGGCTTTCGCCAGCCCGCGATTGATTTCGCCGTCGAGCGCGCCACCGAGTATCGCTTTTTAGACGAGAACCGCTTTTGCTCGTACTTTATCGAGGAACGCAAGCGGCGCGGTTGGGGACAGCGCAAAATCGAGACCGAGCTCAAGCGACGTCATGTTGTGCTCGATGACATTCCCGGTTATCCCGAGGATTATTTTGCCGTCGAAGACGATTTGGCGCGTGCGTCAGCCCTGCTCGCCAAGCGGCGTGTTCCAGAGACGCGCGGATTCGAAAAACTGGTTCGGTTTTTGATGGGCAAGGGCTTCTCGTATCACATCGCCGCCGATGCCGTTAAGGCACGTCTCGATGCCGAATGCGAGGAATGTGCGGTTTAGGCGTATGCGTTTTGTGGTCCTGCCGTTCACCGCGTTTTAGCCGCCGTACTGGGGCCATTTGTTTGACAGTTGTTGTGGTTCAACGTACGATAAACACTGTCATTTGCTTTGTGATATGTGCTCATCTGTGATGAGTTTGTTTATATGTTTATCTGTATCCGACCCGCATAAGCTGCGCCCATATTACTCAAATGTCGCGAGCCGTTCGTAAGGACGGTTCGCTGTGTTGTGTAACGAATCCATAAAAAGGAGTGAGCATGCCTATCATCGCAGCGCTCGTTGGCATCGTTTTAGGTGCCATCGC
>URYW01000125.1 GCA_900552145.1 uncultured Collinsella sp.
CGCCAGCCGTTGAAGTCCAGCACGAACGCGGGGCGAAAGAGCGTGAACTCCTTGCGGATCGTGCCGATGCTCCGCTCGCCGATGTAGAGATCAAATTTCGGCAGGAATGTCAGCACGCGCTCTTTTACTGTGGCGATGTGCCTCCCCTGCGCGTCGAGAATGTGCAGGCAGTGTCCCCAGGCGAGTTTTCCTTCCACAGTGAAAGCCGTTGCGCCGGTAGAGGCGTCGTAAATGTCGTAGCTGTCAAACCACGAGAAAAACCGCTGCTTGAAACAGAGCTTCATTTTGTTTCTCTCCTTAGCATGACGGCGCACACGAGCGCACACACGCTGAGCGCCATGCAGAGATACTTGAACTCGCGTCCGGCGGCGAGCTACATGGCGCTGTTGAAAAAGAGATCGATCATGAGGCGCAGTAAGCGCAAAATGTAGAAATCGTACTGTGCGAGCAAGTCGTAGACGGCGTTGACCGATCCGGCAGTTGAGTTTTCGATGGGCAACACGCCAAACTCGCAGAAGCCGTCGCGTACGGCGCGCATGACGCCCTCAAAGGTCTCAAAGAAGGCGATATCGGGTACGTCGAAGAGCTTGCACGCGGCAATCTGGCTGTAGGCGCCTTCAACGCCCTGACAGGCGACGGTGGCCGTCTGGGGGAAGGGCGTGTTAAAGGCTGCGGCCGTGGCATGGGCCTTTTGCGACACCGTGATGCCCTTGAGCTCGTTGATGTAGCGCTGTTGCTCGACCTTGCTCATGCTCATGAGGAGACGGAACAGGGTGATGGTCTGGGCCTCGTAGCGCTCGGGTGCGCGGCTGGCGAGATTGTTGAGTTTGGAGCGCTCACGGGCGGGGTCAAAGACGGCCTTGCCCATCTCGATCTTGGATTTGGCGACCTCGGTGGCAATGTCCATGCGTTCGACAAAACTGTTGAGCAAGGTGGTGTCGATGCCATCGATGGCCTGGCGAATATCGGCAAGGTCCATGGAGGCCCCTTTCACGTAACGGCTGAGTTGACAGGCAACCCAGGTGAGTCGGGTTAGAGCTGGGCGGCGTCCTCGAGGAGGGCGTCCCAAATCGCGAGGGCGGCGGCTGCCTCGGCTACGGGGACGGCGCGCGGGACGATGCAGGGATCATGGCGGCCGTGGACCGAGAGCTCGGCATTTTCCATGGCGTCCATGTCCACGGTCTGTTGCTCGCGACCGATGGAGGGCGTCGGCTTTACGGCCATACGCCACATGACGGGTGCGCCTGTGGAAATACCGCCTAGGATGCCGCCGGCGGTGTTGGACTCGACCGCAATCTCGCCGGTCTCGGCATCTACGCGGTACGGATCGTTGTTCTCGCTGCCGCGCATAGCGGCCACGGCAAAGCCCATGCCAAACTCCACACCCTTTACGGCGGGAATGCCAAACGCGATTTGTGCGATGCGGTTCTCGATGCCGTCGAACATGGGGTCGCCGATGCCCGCGGGAAGCCCGTAAATGCCGCACTCCACGCTGCCGCCGCTGCTGTCGAGTTCGTCGCGCGCGGCTAGGATCTCCTCGCACATGCGGCCGGCGGCGGCGGCGTCAATGCACGGCAGATCGTTCGTAAGGATCGCCTTGCGGTCGGCCTCGCGATAGACCATATCGTCCATCGGCAGGTCGGAGATGCCGCCGATCTGCGCGACGTGCGCCATGACCTGAATGCCGCGGGCCTCGAGTGCCTGCAGCGCAATGCCGCCGGCGATGCACAGGGGTGCCGTTAGGCGGCCGGAGAAATGCCCGCCACCAGCGACATCGTGCATGTTGTGATACTTCACACGCGCCGGGTAATCGGCATGTCCCGGACGGGGCTTGCGGCGCAGCTCGGAGTAATCCTTGGAGCGCGTGTTGGTGTTCTCGATAATCGCGGCAATGGGCGCGCCGGTGGTATGTCCATCGACAACACCGGCGATGATGCGGGCGGCGTCGGCCTCGCGGCGTTTGGGCGCGGTCTCGTCGCGGCCGGGGGCGCGACGGTCGAGGAAGGCCTGCAGCTTCTCCTGGTCCACAGCGATGCCCGCCGGGATGCCATCGAGCGAGCAGCCGATAGCGGGGGAGTGCGATTGGCCGAAGATGCTTAAGTGCAATACGTTGCCAAAGGTCGAGGACATGCTATTCCTCCTCGAGTGTGACCTTGCCGCCCAACAGGCGGTAGTGGTCGAAGAAATCGGGATAGGACTTGTTGACGGCCTCGGCGCCGTGGATCACGACCTCGCCGGTGGCACGGCTCGCGGCGATGGCGGCCATCATGGCGATGCGGTGGTCGTTGTGCGAATCGACCTCGCCGCCGGTAAAGGCATCGACGCCCTTGATGATGAGGTCGTCGCCGGCAATACGCACCTGCGCGCCCAGCGCGGTGAGCTCGCGGGTGGTGGTGGCCAGGCGGTCGGATTCCTTGATACGCAGGCGGGCGCAATCGCGGATAAAGGTGCGGCCCTGTGCCAGCGAGGCCACGGCCGAGATAACGGGCACCAGGTCGGGAATGTCGTGGGCGCTCATCTCAAAGCCGGCGAGCTTGTCGGACTGCACGGTGGCGGCGTTGGTGGAGCGCACGATGCGGGCGCCAAAGCGCGAAAGCGCGGCAAGCACGTTGCGGTCGCCCTGTGCGGAGCTCAGGGACACGCCCTCGACGGTGATGGGGTCGGTGCCGATAGCGCCGGCACACAGCCAAAAGGCAGCGTTGGACCAGTCGCCCTCGACGGCCACGCTGCCGGGCGTGCGGTACGAGCCGCTGCTCACGCGGAAGTTCGTGACCTCGGGCTGGCCGTCCTTGGCCGGAATGCGCTCGACGTTGACCTCAACGCCAAAGGCCTTCATGGCCTGGATCGTTAGGTTGATGTAGGGGCGGCTCTCAATGAGGCCAGTCACCTGCACACAGGAGGGCTGGGCGAGCAACGGGGCTGCCAGCAGCAGGCCGGAGATATACTGCGAGCTTACGTTGCCCGGCAGCACAAAGGTGCCCGGGCGCATGCGTCCGCTTGTCTTGAGCGGAAAACCGCCCAGACCCTGTAGGTCGCAGCCGGCGGCAATGATCTCGTCCGAGAGCGGGGACAGCGGGCGTGCGCCTAGGCGGCCCTGTCCCACAAAGGTTGCCTCTGCCCCCAGCGCGCAGGCGACGGGCAGCATAAAGCGGAGCGTGGAGCCGCTCTCGCCGCAGTCGAGCGTGCCGCCGGCAAGGGCCTTGAGCAGGCCGAACTCAATGCTCTTCATGGTGGGGTGGACCTGGAAGCCGTCCTCGACGGTCTCGATGCGGGCGCCGAGCGCCGTGAGGCAGCGGACCGTGGCCTCAATATCGGCGCAGGTGGTGTTGCAGGTCACATGCGTCTCTCCGTTGGCAAGGGCAGCGCAGATGATGAGACGGTGCGCCATCGACTTGGACGCGATGGCGGGAACGGTGCCCTTAAGCGGGGACGGGGTGATGCGGGCTAGCATGCGGATGCGTCTCCCTTCTGGCCGAGGCCCTCGGCAATGAGTTCGTGGAAAGTGGAAAGCGGCGTGCGGTCGATGCTGCAGCGGCCAATGCCGTGCGGAATCACCAGGTCGATGGTGTCGCCCGCGCGCTTCTTGTCGTGGAGCGCCTCGGCAAAGACGGCATCGGCATCTAGGTCGCAGCGGGTCTTGAGGCCGTGGCGGGCGCAGAGCTCCTCAATACGGCCGGGCAGTGCAGCATCGCAAACGCCGTGCAGGGCCGCGGCGCGCGTGATGATGCCCATGCCGATCGACACGCAGTTGCCGTGTCCGAGCTCAAAGTGCTCGCAGGCCTCGACGGCGTGTCCGGCGCTGTGTCCAAAGTTGAGCAGCTTGCGCTGGTTGGTTTCGCGCTCGTCGGCGACGACCACGGCGCGCTTGATGTCGATGTTGCGGGCGATGATGAGTGCTACGCGGGCCACATCGCGGTTGAGCAGCTCCAGCGTGAGCGGGGTCTTCTCCAGCTCGGCGAAAAGCTCCGGGTCGGCGATCACGGCGTGCTTGACGACCTCGCCGCAGCCGTCGGCGAACTGCTCGGGCGTGAGGGTGGCCAGGCACCCCACGTCGGCGATAACCACGCTCGGCTGCCAAAAGGCGCCGGCCAAGTTCTTGCCGGCAGCCAGGGCGATGGCGGTCTTGCCGCCCACCGACGAATCCACCATGGCGAGCAGGCTCGTCGGGAGCTGCACAAACTTGCAGCCGCGCATGTAGGTCGCGGCCACAAAGCCC
>URYW01000126.1 GCA_900552145.1 uncultured Collinsella sp.
TCAAACGACATAAATGCGTAGTCAACGTAGGGAAAATGATTCTCACATGCATATTCGGGATCCTGGCTGAACACCGAGAAGTCCATAACCACCGTCTTGCCCGCATCGTGCCATTCGGGCAGGAGGTCCAAACAATTGCCAAACAGGTCGGTATGAATGATGTCATGCTCTAGGATAAACGCCCGGTCATCTTCATTCGGTCGATATGTCTCCATTACGCCATCGATTGCCTCGAGATGCACGCGATCGACGCCGTCTTTCAATGCCATGAGCATCACCGAGGTGTCGCCATCCTCCACCCGCAGATGTGAGATATCGAGTCCCTCAGCGGCCAGCGCCTCTCTCATCTTGTCTCCGTACTCGTCCTTGCCGACAACCGACACGGCGGATACCGAAACGCCCATTCGTGCAAGATGGATACCCCAGTCAATGCCATTACCAGTCGGATAGAACACGCCGATGTTTTGATAGACGTCCGCACAGCAAAAACCAGCCGCGCACGCTTTAATACCCATGGTCTTCTCCAATGTTCAAAAGGGGACCCACCACATGGCGAGCCCCCTTTTCGCGTTTCGCTTATTGTTTTGTATCGGCTGTCCAAGGCCTCATAGCCAGACCGCCGTACGCTTTCTTAAGCTATTCGACGATTGGCGCTCCGTGGCCCCAAGAACCTTCCATACCGCACACGGTCGAGGCAAACCCGGCAGCAAAGTCGAGCGCGCGCTCGATGGCCTCGGCGCCATCCTCACCACGCTTGGCGGAATCGAGATAGCACATCAAAAACGAGGTGAGGAACGAGTCGCCCGCCCCCATGGTGTCCTTCATGTCCGTTACCGGTTTAGCCAGCTGGCGGTAATAGCGCTCGCCGTCGTAAGCAATGCAGCCCTCGGCGCCCGCCGTAGCCGACACAAAACGCGGACCCAGGCCCTTCACCCATGCCAGACGTTCGCGAATCTCGTCCTCACTCGCGGCATCCGCCGCACTAAAGAAAGCGAAATCGACGTAGGGCGCAATCTGCTCGTAGTACTCGTCGGCGGAGTCGTCCGAAAAGTCAAAAGAGACCGTGACACCCGCAGCCTTCAGCTTGGGCAGCTCGCGCTCGGTAAAGCAATAGTTGCCCGAATGAACCACATCGAACTGCTTCATGTACGAAAGGTCAAAGCGATCGAGGACATAGCGCGCATCGCCACGGATACCGCCCTCGTTGGAGCCGAGGAAGACACGGTCACCGTCAACGACGGTCACGCGAGCCGCTCCGTTCTCGCCAATCATCTGCTCGCACTTGTCAAGCTCGATACCCTCATCCTCGAGGCTTGCAATGACATGCTCGGCAGCGGCGTCATTGCCAAAAATGCCCATGTATGCAGAACGTGCGGCACCGCATTTCTTGGCATAAACGGCGAAGTTCACCGCATTGCCGCCAGGATACATGGTGTGGATATGCTCGTAGCGATCGACGACGTTGTCGCCAAATCCGAGCGCGTTAACGTTAAATGCCATGGCCTTTGCCCCTTCTAGTACTCGACAACACCCATATAGCGACGGAAATCGGGATCGTGATCAAACACCTTGCCGCGTGCAGCACGCAGCTCGCAGTTCATGGCGTAGAACAGCACCGGGTCCAGATAGGCACGGACGCTCGCCGGCACGGCTTCCATACCGTACTCCTTGGCATCGAGCACCATCAGCGTATCGGTATGCGTCTTAAGGAACGCCAGGGCGCGCTCGTCCATGGCACGGCACTCGCTGGAGCCCATCTGCAGGAAGTAAAAAACGCCATCCTGAGTAGCCTCGAAGGGGCCATGGAAGTACTCGGCAGAGTGGATGTAGCTGCAGTGCTGCCACTGCATCTCCATAAGAGAGCAGATAGCGAAACCGTAGGTCTGGCTAAAGTTGGGACCGCTGCCCAGAATGTAGAAGAACTCGTGCTCCTGGCAAAGCTTGGCAAAACGATCGCCCAGCTCGGCATTTACCTTCTCGCGTGCCGAGGGAAGAATCTTATCCATCTCGGCGATACCGGCATACATATCGGCAAGATCGGCGTAGCCCTCCTGCTGATCGAGCAGCTCGGCCGCAAGCGACAGCGAAATGCCAGCGGGGACCTCGGCCTGCGGCACGCCCTCGCCCCACGGGTAGACCCACGTGGTCCACTTGCCGGAGTCAATCTTGGATCCAGCGTTGTCGGTCTGGGCGATCACCGTAGCGCCGGCAGCAAGGGCAATCTCGCAGCCCTCGACGACCTCGGGGGTGTTGCCGCTGTGGCTACAAGCGATGACCAGGGACTTCTCGCCCAGACGACGCGGACGCATGATATCGAACTCGCGAGCCGTATAGATATACGAAGTGAAGGTGGTTGCCTCGCGCTGCAGAAGCTCATGAGCCGGGATCAAATCGATCATGGAGCCACCGCAAGCAATCCAGTAGACGCTGTCGAACTTGCCCTTCTCGGCAATTGCCTCTTTGATCAGATCGTGTGCGTTCATATCCAGTTCCTTTCTTGTTTGGCCCGCAATCAATGACGTTGGTTGCGTGGCCGATGGTTGTTTTAGTCAATCAGATATTTCTCGAATGCGGCCATGTTCTTGGCATCTGCCGCCGCCGGATCATCGTAGTAACGACCGTCCGTGATTTCCTGGCCCAGCATGCCGTCGAAACCATGGGCGTTGAGCGTGGCGACGAAGGCGTCCATATCGTGCTTGCCATCGCCCCACACCAGATGGCCATACGGGTCACCGTCGATAAAGTGCATCTCGTGAATTGCCCCATCACCAAAGGCGGCAAACCAGTCCTCGAGCGTCTCGCCTGCAACGCCCATCGCGGTTGTATCAACCATGGGCTGTAAGTACGGGCTCGCGACCTCGTCAATCATGCGCTTCGCATCGGAAACCGTCGTCACAAGGTTGCTCTCCTCGGGACGCAGGCTTTCCATCGTAAGCACCAGACCGTGCTCGCCGGCATACTCCGCCAGAATGGACAAGTGCTCGCGGCTGCGCTTCCAGGCTTCCTCGCGGTCCTCGTCCCAGTCGCCCCAGCCCGAGTTGATGGACATGCGGTCGCACCCAAGTACCTCGGCAAGCTCAATGCCGTGCTTAAAGTACGCCAGGCTGCGCTGCTCATGCAGCGGTTTGCGTGCGCAATACTGCCAAGGATAGACAACATTCTCGGGGCACAGAGTACGATACCTAAGCCCACGGTCTGCAGCCTTTTTCGCCAGGACCTCAGCCTCAAAGTAGCCCGTGTGGTCGAGCGTCACATGCGGCTCTGCACACCACAGCTCAATGGACTCAAAGCCCAAGCGCTGCTGCACATCAAGGAAGTAATCGAGCGACCACATGATGTAGTGGATATTCATGCCCGCAATCTGTTCGCGGTGCAGCGTCGGTTTGGATTCAGACATCTTATGCCTCCTTATTTCGATCGAACACGATTTGTCCGTCCGACATCGTCATGTCAACCGCAAGATCGCGTGCGTCGCGATAATCGAGGTCGAACACATCCCGATCGAGCACGCAGATATCGGCAAGCTTGCCAACCTCGAGCGTACCCAGCTCGTCTTCGCGCATCAGGTCGTACGCGCCCCCGGCAGTCCAAGCGCGCAAGAGCTCGACAAGCGTCAGCGTGTTGACCTCATTCACGGGCAGTCCGTCGGCGAAGAATCCGCCGCACGCGCTGTAGATTGACTCGCCCAGGCTCGGAATCAGCAGCGGCAGATCCGTGCCGCAGCACACTGTGCATCCGGAATCTTCCATGCCGCGGCGATTCCAGCTGTGCAAAAGTCGCGTCTCGCCAATTTGTCGACGCATCATCGACAGGCAATCCTCGCGCCGGTCCAGCGTCAGAATCTGCTGATAGACCTCGCAAATTCCACCTAACTTGCCAAACTCGACAAGATCGGTCGGGTCAGAGTTCTCGAGATCGGTAATCGCATGGCGGCGAAGCATCCGTCCATGCTCGTCTCGAGGCAGCGAGGCATAGAGCGCCACGGTGCGACGAACGGCGCCATCGCCCTGGCAATGCAAGGAATATCGGAAGCCGTCAGCATCTATTGCACGCAGCTCGTTCTCGATCAGATCCCACTCTGGCTCCTCGGCGACCGTCTTACGGGCAGCGCCCGCATCGGCCGGGTCCGCATAGGGGT
>URYW01000127.1 GCA_900552145.1 uncultured Collinsella sp.
CAATCTTCCTGAAATTTTTGCCGTCGTCGGAGACTTCAAGAACCAGAGGCTTTGGCAAGCTCCAGTGCCTTTTGACTTCAAGCGCAAGCATTCCCGCCTCAAACGGCTCTCCAAATTCCATCAGGAAGCCGAAAGACTTGAAATTCTTTTTGTCGGCCCTGACTTCAAACGCCCTGCCGTCCCAGCCTTTTATCGGCTCAAAGGCGGCCGTCTCGGGAGTGGCGGGGCGGATGCTTTCGAGGGCGGAGAGCATGGGCGCGGCGTCGGGGCGCACGTTCGGCCACGCGACAACCGCGATGTCGTTGTAAAAGCCCATGTTAGCGTGCGGTTTCGGAAGCTTCAATTCGCGCGCGCCGCCGCCGTCAACATCGTCCCCAACACCACCGGTGCTGCCAAGGCTAGCGGCCTGGTTCTCCCCGAGCTCAACGGTAAGCTCATCGGTGCTGCCCAGCGCGTCCCGACGCCGACCGGCTCCATCACCAACCTCTACGCTGTCGTTGACAAGAAGGTCACCGTCGACGAGGTCAACGCCGCTATGAAGGCCTACGCTGCCACCATCTCCGAGACCTTCGGTTACAACGAGGACGACATCGTCTCCACCGACATCATCGGCGAGACCCACGGCTCCATCTTCGACGCCACTCAGACCATGTGCTCTGACCTCGGCAACGGCCAGCCCCTCGTTCAGGTCACCTCTTGGTACGACAACGAGAACTCTTACACCTCTCAGATGGTCCGCACCATCAAGTACTTCGAGAAGTTCGTTGCTTAATTTAGCTTTTAACGAATAGCTCGTTGAGCGTCTAAAGAAGGGCGCGGCCTTATAGGGCTTACACCCTAGGGTCGCGCCCTTTTTATAAGAAATCGTCTGCCGTAATGGGAGGCAGACACGTACGAAAGGTAGAAGCAAACATGGCCTTTACCAAGAAGACCGTCCGCGACATCGATGTCGACGGCAAGCGCGTCCTCGTCCGCGTTGACTTTAACGTGCCTATCAAGGATGGCGTCGTTGGCGACACCACCCGTATCAAGGCTGCCCTGCCCACCATCAACTATCTCGTTGAGCACAACGCTCGCGTCATCCTCATGAGCCACCTCGGCCGTCCCGAGGGCACCGGCTTCCAGCCCGAGCTGTCTCTCGAGCCCGTCGCCAAGAAGCTCGCTGAGCTCTCTGGTCTCGACGTTGCCTTTGTCGCCGACACCTACGGCGAGAAGGCTGCTGAGGCTGTCGCTGCCGTCGAGCCGGGCAAGGTTCTCGTTCTCGAGAACGTCCGCTTCGATAAGCGTGAGAAGAAGAACGATCCCGAGATCGCCAAGAAGCTCGCTTCCTATGGTGACGTCTTCGTTCTCGATGCCTTCGGCACCGCTCACCGCGCCCAGGGTTCCGTCGTGGGCCCCGCCGCTTACCTGCCCGCAGTCGCTGGCTTCCTGCTCGAGAAGGAGGTCGACACGCTGACCGGCATCTTCGCCGAGCCCGAGCGTCCCTTCGTCGCTATCGTCGGCGGTTCCAAGGTTTCCTCCAAGATCGGCGTGCTCGATCACCTCATCGACTCTGCTGACACCCTGATCATCGGTGGCGGCATGGCCTACACCTTCTTCCTGGCTCAGGGCCTGTCCGTTGGTCAGTCCCTCAAGGAAGAGGACTGGGTCGAGCGCGCTGGCGAGATGCTCAAGAAGGCCGAGGAGAAGGGCGTCAAGATCCTGCTCCCCATCGATAACCGCGTTGCCGATCACTTTGGCGAGGACGCTGTCCCCGAGGTTGTCGCTTCCGACGCTATCCCCGACGATCGTGAGGGCATGGACATCGGCCCCAAGACCGAGGAGCTCTACGCCGAGGCCGTCAAGGGCGCCAAGACCGTGTTCTGGAATGGCCCCATGGGCGTCTTCGAGTTCGACAACTTCGCTCACGGCACTCAGGCTATCGCCGAGGCTGTCGCCGAGGCCGACTGCACCTCGATCATCGGCGGTGGCGACTCCGTCGCAGCTGTCAACAAGTTCAACCTGGCCGACAAGATGAGCTGGATCTCCACCGGTGGTGGCGCTTCCATGGAGCTCGTCGAGGGTAAGGCCCTGCCCGGAGTGGAGGCGCTTCTCGATGCCTAATCGCACCCTTCTTATCGCTGGTAACTGGAAGATGAACAACGACGTCGCCGAGGCTGCCAAGCTCGCCGACGAGCTGGCTCAGGCTCTGCCCGAGGTTCCGGCTGGCGTCGAGGTGCTCGTCTGCCCTCCGACCATCGACATCACCACGGTTCATGACCGCATTCAGGCTGCCCCCATCGCCCTCGGTGCACAGAACGTGTACTGGGAGGCCAAGGGTGCCTTCACCGGTGAGTCCTCTTGCGACATGCTCAAGTCCGCTGGCTGCACCTACTGCATCATCGGTCACTCCGAGCGTCGCGACTACTTCCACGAGACCGACGAGGACCAGAACAAGAAGGCTAAGGCTCTCGTTGCCGCCGGCCTTGTTCCCGTCTTCTGCTGCGGCGAGTCCCTCGAGGTCCGCGAGGCTGGCACCTATGTCGAGCACGTCGTGAACCAGGTCAAGGCTGGCCTTGCTGGTCTTGAGATCACCTGCCCCAAGCAGGTCGTCGTCGCCTACGAGCCCATCTGGGCCATCGGCACCGGCAAGACCGCTACCGCCGAGGACGCTCAGGAGGTCTGCGGTGCTATCCGTGAGACCCTCAAAGAGATGTTCGGCGAGGAGCTCGCCAACGGCATCCGCGTGCTGTATGGCGGTTCCGCCAAGCCCGGCAACATCGCCGAGCTCGTCGCCAAGCCCGACGTTGACGGCGCCCTCGTGGGCGGCGCTTCGCTCAAGGCTGCCGACTTCGCCTCTATGGTCGTCAAGGCAGGCGAGTAGGACATATGGCACAACGTCATCTTCCTGCACTCCTGATTATCATGGATGGCTGCGGCCTTGCTCCGGCCGATGGCGAGAATGCCGTCGCCGCTGCCAAGACGCCCTTCCTTGATGGCCTGTACGAGAAGTACCCCCACACCACGCTCGGTGCTTCGGGCGAGGACGTGGGCCTTCCCGACGGCCAGATGGGCAACTCCGAGGTGGGTCACCTCAACATCGGTGCCGGCCGCATCGTGTTCCAGGAGCTTTCGCGCATCAACAATGCCATCAAGGACGGCTCCATCGCCAAGAACGAGGTTTTTGTCAAGGCTATGGACGATGTCAAGGCTGACGGCAAGACTCTCCACCTCATGGGCCTTATGAGCCCTGGCGGTGTTCATTCACATATGAACCACGTTGAGGCTCTGGTCAAGATGGCTGCCGAGCATGGCGTCAAGACCGTTCGTGTCCACGCCTTCATGGATGGCCGCGACGTCGCCCCGCAGTCCGGTGCTGGCTACATGAGCGAGTTCTGCGCCTTCCTGGCCAAGATTTCCGAGGAGACCGGTTGCGACGCTCGCGTTGCCACCGTCTCGGGTCGTTATTGGGCGATGGACCGCGACAACCGTTGGGAGCGCATCCAGCGCGCCTACGACGTCATGGTCAACGCGTCCGATGCCGATGTCGACCCCGTTGCCGGTATCAAGGCCTACTACGAGAAGGACCCGCGCGGCGACGAGTTCGTCGAGCCCTTCGCTGCCCACAACGAGGGCATTCACGAGGGCGACGCGGCCATCTTCTTCAACTTCCGTCCCGACCGCGCTCGTCAGATGACCCGCGTGTTCACGGACAAGGAGTTCGACGGCTTTGAGCGCGAGCAGATCAAGCTTTCGCACTTTGTGACGATGACCGAGTACGATCCGACGTTTGACGTCGAGGTCGCCTTCCCCAAGACGTTCCCCGAGAACGTCCTGGCCGACGTTATCGCCGCCAATGGCCTGAAGCAGCTGCACACTGCCGAGACCGAGAAGTACGCCCACGTGACGTTCTTCCTCAACGGTGGCATCGAGGAGCCCAAGGAGGGCGAGGAGCGCGTGCTCGTCGCTTCCCCCAAGGTTGCTACCTACGATCTGCAGCCCGAGATGAGCGCTCCCGAGGTTACCGAGAAGCTCGTCGCCGCCATCACCGCCCGCGGCAATCTGGCGGTCGGCGTGAGCGGCGCTGATGCCGGGACCATCATCGCCAGCCAGGCCGACATCCGCCTCGGCCGCGTCGGCAAGGTCGAGCGCATCAACA
>URYW01000128.1 GCA_900552145.1 uncultured Collinsella sp.
TCCTGGCTCGCGCGAAGACCACATTAAGTGGTCTTCGGCTCGTGCGGAATCTACGAAAATCGGGCCTACATTCCTCCCCTTAGGTATCGATTACTTCAGTCTGATATGACTTCGCTGAGGCTTAAACAAACACACAGAATAACACAGGTAGTTGGGGTTATTGCGCATATATAAAATAGCCTCCGACCGCGGGTGGCCGGAGGCTATTTGCAAACACGTTTTAGGCAGGTCTAGCCGTAGATGCGCTGGGGCTGCTCTTCGCCCTTTACGGAGGCTTCGGTCACAGTGACCTTGGCGACACCCTCCTCGCTGGGCAGGTCGAACATCGTCTGCTGCAGAACGTCCTCGCAGATGGAGCGCAGGCCGCGGGCGCCGGTCTTGCGGGCAAGCGCCATGCGGGCGATCTCGTGCAGAGCGGCGTCCTCAAACTCAAGCTCAACGTCCTCGAGCTGGAACATCTTGCGGTACTGGCGCACCACGGCGTTCTTGGGCTCGGTCAGGATCGACACCAGGTCGTCCTCGTCGAGCGCCTGCGTCTGGGTTACGACAGGCGTACGTCCCACAAACTCGGGAATCATGCCAAAGGCATTGAGGTCCTGCGGAAGCACCTGACGAAGCAGGTCGTTCTCGTCGACCGAGGTGGGGCCGGCGATCTCGGAGTTAAAGCCCACGCCCTTGTTGCCCACGCGGTCGGCGATGATCTTGTCCAGACCCACAAAGGCACCGCCGCAGATAAACAGGATGTTGGTCGTATCGATCTGCAGCAGCTCCTGCTGGGGATGCTTGCGGCCGCCAGCTGGCGGAACGCTTGCCACCGTGCCCTCAAGAAGCTTAAGCAGCGCCTGCTGAACGCCCTCGCCCGAATCGTCGCGGGTGATGGAGAGGTTCTCGGCCTTGCGGGCGATCTTGTCGATCTCGTCCACGTAGATAATGCCCACCTGAGCGCGCTCAATGTCGCCATCGGCGGCGTTGATGAGCTTGAGCAGGATGTTCTCCACGTCCTCGCCAACGTAACCGGCCTCAGTAAGCGCGGTGGCATCGGCGATGGCAAACGGCACCTCGAGGATGCGCGCGAGCGTCTGGGCCAACAGGGTCTTGCCGGTACCAGTGGGACCGAGCAGCAAGATGTTGGACTTGGCGAGCTCCACCTCGTCCATATCGTTGTCGAACTGCGAGCCCATGCCGCCGTCAAAAGCGGACACCGCGGCGCCGCCCTCGATCACGCGGCGATAGTGGTTGTACACAGCCACCGACATGGCGCGCTTGGCGTCCTCCTGGCCCATAACATAGGCCGAAAGCTCGTCATAGATCTCGTGCGGCGTCGGCACGTGCGTGATGACCTGGCGGTCGTCCTCGAGCTCAAATCCCTCGGTCTCGGGGTCCACGGCGGGCTGGGATGCAGCCTGGCCGTGGTCGTTGAGGAAGCCCGGCAGCTTGCCGTTACGGGCGGCGTCCATAAAGTCCGAAGCCAGCGACTCCTCCAGAATCTCGGAACAGGCGGCGACGCACTCGTCACAGATAAAGATGTTGGTCGGACCCTTTACGAGGCGACGAACCTGGCCCTGCTCTTTTCCGCAGAAGGAGCAGCGGATGGGGTTGCCGTTCTCGTCAAAGTTGTCCTGCATGTTACCGGCCATCCTAGGCGTCCTTCGCGGCGAGGTCGCGCGAGGTGACGATACGGTCGATCAGGCCGTAGTCGAGGGCCTCGGCAGCGGTCAGGTAGTTGTCGCGCTCGGTGTCGGCCTGGACCTTCTCGATGGGCTGGCCCGAGGCGTCGGACAGAATCTGGTTGAGCTCGCGGCGAGTCTTCTTGATCTCCTCGGCCACGATCTCGATCTCGGTCTGCTGACCCTGGGCACCGCCGCTGGGCTGGTGAATCATGACCTTGGAGTGCGGCAGGCAGAAGCGCTTACCCTTGGCGCCGGCCGAAAGCAGCACGGCAGCCATGGACGCGGCCATACCGACGCAGATGGTGGAGACCTGCGGCTTGATGAAGTTCATGGTGTCAAGAATCGCCAGGCCGGAGTAGACCTCGCCACCGGGCGAATTGATGTAGAGCGAGATATCCTTCTCGGCATCCTGGCTCTCAAGATGCAGCAGCTGGGCAACGACCAGGTTGGCGCTGACGGAGTTGATCTCCTCGCCCAAGAAGATGATGCGGTCGTTGAGCAGGCGCGAATAGATATCGTAGCTGCGCTCGCCGCGCGGCGTCTGCTCGATAACGTATGGCACGAGGGCGGAATCGAACTTGGCGATCATACGCATCTCCATTTCTCTTACGGACCAAATTGGTTCTAGATAAACGTACGGTGCCCGCATGCTATGCATTGGCTGGCACCGTACGAAGCAACCGGATAACCGGTGTATAACTTTACCCCATCACGGGCGCACGCATGCGCTCGCGGGCAAGGTGGCGAGAATTACTCAGCGTCCTTGGCGGTCTCGTCGACCTCGGTCACCTTGGCGTTCTCGACCAGGTGGTCGACGGCCTTGGAGCGACGGATGGACTCGCGGACGGCAGGCATGCGGCCATCGGCGATGAACTCGGCCTTGGAAGCCTCGACGTCCTTGACGCCGGCCTTCTCGAACTCGGCATTGATGTCGTCCTCGGTGACCTCGATCTTGAGCTCGCGGGCGAGGGCGTCCAGAGCCAGGGACTCACGGGCAACGTCGTTGGCCTGCTTGTGCAGGTCGCCGATGAACTGCTCCATGGTCAGGCCGGAAGCGGGCAGCCAGGTGTCGAGCGTCATGCCGCGGGCAGCGAGGTTGGACAGGAAGTTCTGGCCAAGCTCCTCAAAGACGGACTGCTCGTAGTCGGCATCCATCTCGTCGAGCTGCAGGCGCTCGGCGAGAGCGGAGACGCAACGGTTCTCCTTCTCGGCCGGGAGGCGGGAAGCCTTGTCCTGCTCGATCTCGATCTTGATGGCGTCGCGCATGGCGTCGATGCTGTCGAAGCCAAAGTCGGACTTGACGAGCTCGTCGGTGAGCTCGGGGGTGTTGCGGACCTTGATGCCCTTGACGGTGACCTCGACGGTGTGGGTCTCGGCCTCCTCGCCCTCCTCGACCTCGTCGGTCCAGGCAACGGTCTTGACGTCGTCGACGTTAGCGCCGATCAGGGCCTCGTTGAACTCCTTGGGGTTGCTGTCGCTACCGGCGATGAGCATACGGCCCTCGGCAGCGAAGTTTTCGGCGTTCTCGACAGCCTTGAGGTCGACGGTCACATAGTCCTCGGCCTCGACGGCGCGACCCTCGACGTCCTCGAAGGTGGCACGGTAGTTGAGGAGCATCTCGACCTGGTTGTTGATCTCGGACTCGGTGACCTCCGCGGGAGGCATCTCGATCTCGACGGCATCGAAGGAGGAGAGCTCGGCAGCAGGACGCAGGGAGAACTCGACGGTGTAGGTGTAGTCCTCGTGATCCTTGGCGAGGTCGAGCTCCTTGTAGTCACCGCTCTTGGTGGGGACGATGTCCAGCTCGTTGAGGACGGCGGGCTCGTTGGCGGCGATCAGGTCGTTGGTGGCCTGAGCGAGGGTAGCCTCGGCGCCAAGAGCGGAATCGATGACCGGACGGGGAGCCTTGCCGGCACGGAAGCCCGGGAAGCGGTACTTCTTGGCGGTGTCCTTGTAGGCCTTCTTGATCGCGGCGTCGACGTCGGCGGCCGGGATGGTGACCGTAGCGGTGAGCTTGGCGTCCTTGACGTCAGAAGCGGTGATGTTCAACACGTTCCTCCTCATACTGCCCAGCTTATCTGAGGTGCTGGTACCTTTATGCAACAAAGAGTCGCGACGGCCGAAGCCGACGCAGATGCGTTGGTGCGGGCGAAAGGACTCGAACCTTCACGGGAATCCCACCAGAACCTAAATCTGGCGCGTCTACCAATTCCGCCACGCCCGCATGAGCGCACAGACTAGGAATGATAGCAGATACGAACGGCAAGCGCACGCACACGTTTTACAGGCTCACGACCTCACCACGAGTGCAAGCCAATAGAGCACGCCACCCCATCTCATAAGTTGCGGTGGAAAAAGGCCAGTTTGGGGCGCCAAGGCAGCACAACAGAACCAATTACACAGCAACGTAGGTGGGGCACGGCCGGACGGCGGGGCAAGGCAGGCGCC
>URYW01000129.1 GCA_900552145.1 uncultured Collinsella sp.
CGTATAGTTGGCACCTGTCACGATGATATTCGACGGCTTGAGGTCACGATGGAGCACCGGCGCCGACGTCTCCCCCGCCATTGCAAAACCGGCGTGGAGCTCGCCCACGGCATCGCATAGGGCGGGATACAATTCACGCGCATAATCGGGGGTGGCTCCCAGACGGTCCACCAGCGCCCCGAGTGTCTCCCCTTCGATGTATTCCATAACCACGTTGAGCTCGTCGCCCACACGACGACAATCGACGATTCTGGGCAGGTGCTCAAAACGCCTGCCTGCCTGCTGAGCGGCAAACAGACGCCCGTACGCCCCGCCGATTTGAGCCGAAGCATCGATGCGTTTACGGACAAAGGGGCCGAGCGAACCACCGCCGGTTCCTTCAAAGTACACGAGCTCGGTTGTTTCAACGGACGAGCGCTTAAGTAAACGCTCCACGCGATAGCTGTCATCGCGATCGAGCGACGCCAGGTGCTCGGCAAGCGCTGTGGTCAGCTCGTCATCGGAATATGTTGGGGTCTGAGTTTCCATAGCCTCCATCATAGCGCAGGGCGCAGACACCCCATGGCATCTGCGCCCCGTTCGCTTGCATCGTTGTTCGGCAGCTCCACCGGCTCAGATATCAGCCGCTAACTCACCGTCTCCTCGCCAAAGCGATACAGCTCCTCGTTGACCTTTTGGAGGCTGCATCCGCGATCGATGCAAAAGATGATAATCGCATCGCGGCGGTCCTTACAGTTAAGAACGCTTACCCCGGCAGCCGTCAGCGCACGGTTGGTCTCTTTGAGCGTCAGCGCCATCGCAAAGGCAATCTGCAGCACCTTATTGCGACTCGGATGACGCGCACCGGTAAAGATCTGATAGCCAAAGGTCTCATTGAGATCAGCCATACGGACCACGCGCGAGCGCTCCAAGCCCTTTTCCTGCAGTAGCTGCTTCAGGTAGTCCGAAAGCGACGGGGCGGCAAAGTCGTGCTCCCTGATATAGCCATCGATGTTCGGCGCATCGAGAAGCTCATTGAGCAACTCCTCGGTCAGCTTTTTATCGGACATACGACTTCACCTCCCCCAGTGCATGCAACATGCTAGAAACCGCTTACGTCCGAACGCTCCCAGCTAGCAACCTGGTCGGGAGACACCGTACCCAGCGCCTCGAACTTCCAGGAGCCGCCCGCCTTCAGATGATTGGTGTTTGCAAGAGCCGTTCCAACCTGGTTGCCATCGGCATCATACAGAACATATTCAATCTGAATGTAGCTCTTTTCCTTGTCCGTGTTATTGGTCAGGGTGCCCGTGATCTTATAGGTAAACTGATTGGAAGTGTCTTCAGCCTCGTCAGCAATGGTATACGGTTCTTGCGGTTCTTTTTGCTCCTCAGCCTGCCGTGTCGTCTCGGCAGGTTTTGCCGAATCGCTCGCAGACGAATCGGTTGAGTTGCCGCCCATAGAGCCCACGGCACCGACAATAACCAGCACCACGATGATGCCTAGGACAATCTTACCGATTGGCTTCTTTCCCTCTTTTGCCATTATTCATCCTTCCTACGATCCGGCTACCGTGCCGGTACACAGCACATCGTAGGAAGGATTGAACTTGAATTCATTAGCTGAGAGCTAAGGCTGCGGTAAACGACCAATGCAGTTATCCAAACGCCGAGCAAACGCACTGCGCGCGACCGTCTGCCGGCAGCGATCAACCCACCGTGACGGATTCCCCGGTAAAGGCACTGATCATCAACAGGATAAAGAAGGCCAAATAGCTGATGCTCAGCAGGTAGGCGATGACCAAAAAGGCAATCCATCCTACATTGGTCTTACCGTCGGCGCGGCGCTGTTCACGACTGCGATAAAGCCAAATCGTCACGCCGATGGCAGTGATAAACAGCACAAGTGCTGCCGCGGCAAGCCCGGCAAGCGCAAACATCACGCCAATGCTCACAGCAATAACCGGAAGCAGCAGCAAACCGCACCCGCATCCACCCGGACTATATACGGCAGACTGTCGGCGTCGTTCCATCGTCACTCCATCACAAGCAATCGTTTATAGACATCGAGGCCTTTGAGTAGGATTTCCTCGTCGAAGAGCATGCTATCGGTATGCAGAGCGCTTGTGGCATAGGCGGGGCAGCCATCCGAATCACTCGGGTTGTCTTGGCCCTCTGGCATACCTGTGCCCAGCAGGAAAAACACGCCCGGCAAATGGCGCTGATAGAACGCGAAATCCTCGGCAATTAACAGCGGCTCCTCCATAAGCTGCAGCCCGGGCAAGGCAGGCGCGACGCTGGCAAATAGCTCGGGGTCGTTGTCGACCGGGGGATAGCCCTCGGCTAAGTCGAGGTCATACGTGCAGCCCGTTGCGGTGCACGCCTCGTCGAGCACACGGCGTACGCCTTCGCGCGCCCGGTCGAACATGTCGTCCGTACACACACGCAGGCTTCCGGCCACATGGGCCGCCTCCGCCACCGCATTGCAGACGGTGCCTGCCTGCAGCAGGCCGAACTTGCCAATGCAGGGCTCATCGGCACCCAGCTCATCCATCAGTTCGCGCTCGGCAACCAAGAACTTGGCAGCCGCCAGCGCCGCATCGTGTGACTCCTCGACCGGAACGCCATAGGTCTTAGCGATATGGATACTCGTCCCGTGAATATGAATGTGTGTCTCACTCGAACGCGCCAGCAACGGACCGGAGCAGCGCGCCAACGTGCCGGCGGGCAGAGCGGGCCACACGTGGAAGCCGAAGATGCGATCCACCCCGTAGCGCTCGAACACGCCGCTCTCGCACACCGTCTTGGCACCACCGGTCGTCTCCTCGGCCGGCTGAAACACAAAGAGTACGTTGCGCTTAATGGCGCCCGGCTGCTCGCGAATCGTACGGTCGACATACGTCGCGGCGGCAAGCGCCATGGCCATGTGTCCGTCATGTCCGCAAGCGTGCATCTTGCCGGGATGGGTCGAGGTAAAGGCCGCTCCCGTCGCCTCCGCGATGGGCAGCGCATCCATATCGGCGCGAATCGCCGTGGCACGCGCGACGCCCGTGCCGGCGTCGAAGAAAGCGCAGACGCAGCTGGGGCACGGATGGGTCACTTCGCAGGTGAGCGGTGCCAGCACGCCCTCGATATAGGCAACGGTTTGCGGAAGATCGAAATCGAGCTCCGGAATGCGATGGAGATCGCGGCGATAGCGACGGAGTTCTTGGAGCTCGGTCATAGAGAATCCCTTCGTAAAGCACATCTGTTGCAACTTATTGTGATACAGGATTGTGGCACACATGTTTCCAGCATAATGCTGCATTTTTTAAACGTTATATACGAATACTCTTGTTTGGTAAAGTGCGACGTGATAGGGTCTTTACCACTTGATAGAGGCGCGGGCACGAAGAGCCGCGGGCGAGCCGGCAGGCTTTGACCCCGCGGGGAGGCGAAACCCGCCGAACTGGGTTTTACGGGCACGAACAACCTGGTGGGCCTGTGGGAAACACCCACAGGACTGTCTGCAGCAATGCGGGAGCGCTATCCGGACATTGGGTCCACGCTATGCGGATTCGATGCGCAGATGGCGCCGTCTGGATAGCGAGGTTTACGGAACATGGCATTGACCCCCAACGAGGCATATGCGGCCAAGCAGCCGTTTGTGGACAAGGAGACGCTCGAGCATATCGTCGAGCAGTTCCCCACGCCGTTTCATCTATACGACGAGGCTGGCATCCGCCGCAACATGCAAGAAGTGCGCGACGCCTTTGCATGGAACCCGGGCTTTAAGGAATACTTTGCCGTCAAGGCCAATCCCAACCCGGCACTCATCTCCATTCTCAACGAATACGGCTGCGGCTGCGATTGCTCGAGCTATACCGAGCTCATGATCGCCCGCTCGCTGGGCATCACCGGCCACGACATCATGTTCTCGTCCAACGACACGCCGGCTGCCGACTTTGAGCTCGCCGACAAGTTGGGCGCCATCGTCAACTTTGACGACATCAGCCACATTGAGTTCTTTGAGCGTGTTGCGGGGCCCATCCCCAAGACGGTCAGCTGCCGCTTTAATCCAGGCGGCCTGTTCCAGCTCTCCAACGGCATCATGGACAACCCCGGCGGGGCCAAGTACGGCAAGGGCGAGGACCAGGAGG
>URYW01000130.1 GCA_900552145.1 uncultured Collinsella sp.
GTTACCTCAGCTGGATAGAGGGTCTGACTACGAATCAGAACGTCATAGGTTCGAATCCTATACGCCGCACCAATTGACTTTTTAAAGCTCCCGGCAACGGGAGCTTTTCTTATATAGCGATTCGCTTGAGCGCAAGCATCGAAATACGGCTGATCCAAACTGGCCGTAATTACGCCAAATGAGTTAAAATCCAATTTGATAACTTTTTTCGAAAAATTGCTTGACCATTATTCAGTCCATGTGCATAATAATCAACAAGTCGCGGCGTTACCTCAGCTGGATAGAGGGTCTGACTACGAATCAGAACGTCATAGGTTCGAATCCTATACGCCGCACCAATTGAAATTGAAAGCCTCCGGCAACGGGGGCTTTTCTTTTAGGCAGACGCCGCATGGATTCGAACCTCGGTCGAGGCACGGGCGTCAAGAAAACGCGGAGCGTTTTTAGCCCGCGGGCGAGCGCGCCGCCAGGCGGGCGAAGCCGGTGCGGATCCGCGCAGTGGATGCGCGGAATCCTATACGCCGCACCATTTGAGATCAAAGCTCCCGGCGACGGGGGCTTTTCTTTTACGTAAACACTGCATGGATTCGAACCTCGGTCAAAGGGGACTATTTCCCATCGACTCGTGTAAGATTTCGAGTATGCGCCTCGGTGAGCCCGTGGCGCGCTCTTTCTTTAGACGACCGATCAGGGTGATATTTCGTGGCAGAGCGTCCGACATACAAGCTCAGGTTTCTCGATCCCAAAAAGCGCTTTCCGGCCATGCCCGAGCAGCCTGCGGGACGCTCGTATGGCGTGGTTTGGAAGCTCTTTGGCGAGGACCCGCATGAATCATGCTATGTCGTCGAATTTGTCGGCAAAAGCCATGTGTCGCTTTTGGGCTACGTGAGCGTTTCGGGTGAGGTCTATAAGGTGGACCGTCCCGTTAACGAGGTATCGCTGCCCGACGATCCCGACATGCAACTGATTCTTGACGAGTCCGATTCCAACATCGGTGAGATTGCGGTCAGGGGTACCGATGGGACGATGCACTCCCGGGCGCGAGTCATCGGCTCTCCCGAAGGCACCATGCGCGAACAATCCGATCGTGAGACGTGGAATTCGACGCGCGGCCTTCGCTACGGCGAGTTCATGGCCTCGATGTTCTTGCGTTACGTGATATTCGCCGATTCTGAAAACGCTGTCTCAGGCACGGCAGACGGTGACGGCCTCGACGAGGGCATGAAAAATGCCGTCGACAAGATCAAACTTGTAAAACTCCCCGAGCCGGTTGAGGTGCTGCTGGGTTTTGATTCCACACCGCTGCCCGATGCAATCGAAACGTTGCTCTACCGCATTGACCATACAGATAATCCAAGTGGCATTGAGCGCTATGCCGCCGCTTTGATGGGCGAAGTTAATCTGCCTCGCCTGCGCACCATCGCGGCCAAAACCGAAATGAGCCTGGCGCGCATCGATCGCTCGAGGCTCTTCTATCTCAATTTTGACCGTAGTCTGCTGGACCAGGACGAGATCGATACCCTGCTTGCCGTCGAGTGCCGCCTGAACCGCCTATCGGGCATCCTTGAGCTTATTGGGGCAGGGTTGGGCCCCGTTGCCTCGTCGCCAAGCTTTGAGGGCTGCTCGCTCTTTGACCTATGGCATATCAGCAAGACGACAAACGACGTTCCTCGCCTGCTCGAACCGCTGTCGAATGACAACCCGTGGGCCAAACCGGGGACGGTTGCGTGCCAGCCGGGTGGCGAGTGGGACGTTCGCACCCGCTTTGCACGTATCGTAGAAGCACTCAACGTGGTCACGCGGCTCGACTACACCTATCGAGCGAACGTTGCCGAGGGCATCATGTTGGTGCGATTTGGCCGCACGGTTGTCGATGCTATGCCCCAGCGCGAATACGATGCTCAAGATGACGCCTGGCGCGAGGTGGATGAGCCTAAGCGCGCAGCATGGGCTACTGAGCACGATGCGCGCATTGCGCTTACACTCGCGGCGGCTTGCTTTGCTTCGGGCACTCGCATCACGCGCTGCTACGTGCAGATTGCGGCTCCCGACGGTGAGCAGGGCGAGCGCGTTGTTGAAACGTATTCCTTTGGCCGTGCGGCTTATCTGGCCGATTGCGTTTCTGTCGCCAAGGATCTTGAGAGCATGGATATGGACGACATGCCCTGCAAGCATTTGCTCGAGGCATATGAGGCAGATGCGCCGGACATGATTGAGCCTGCAGAGGTTCACGCCCGACCACGCGATGACCATCGTCCATTGCCGCCTGCGCTTCGCGATTTGCTGCTCGCTGATACGGCTGACGAGCTTGAGGTCATGGAGGAGGACAACGATCCGTATGTCGCCCGTGTCGTCGAGCTGCGCGAGCAATCCAAAGTTGACCGAGCTAGTGCTTTCGAGGGCTTTTCTCGCCTTGTCGAGGAGCTGGAAGCCAAGTGTACTGTTGCTGAGCTTTTGGCGACGGGCCCGGTGCAGACCCAGTTCTGCGATAACCAGCTGGTGCGTATGGTGCTGCCGGTGATGGAGGAGGACCGTTCCGTGCGTATCCTTCGTGCTCCCGATGCGCTGTATTTTGCCCAGCACGAGATCTGCAGCTTTTACGCCGAACAAGAGGACTTTGAGCGTGCGCTGCCCGAGGTGCGTCGTCTCTACGATTTGGCGCGCTCGTCCATGCAGTCTCACTTTGCCCTGATCAACGTGCTAGCACGCCTGGAGCGCTATGACGAGATTATCGAGGTGGCGCGCCACGGCCTGCGCATTGCCAGTGACCGGCCTTCGATCGGTTACCTGTTCTATCGCCTGGCATTCGCCTACTGGAACTGCGACCAGCTCGAGCTGGCGCTGGCATGTTATCGCCTGGTGCCGCGCGGCGAGGAGTCGGGCGGCAGTGCGCAGGAGGAAATGCAGGGCCTTATGAACGAGACGGGCGCCATCAAACCGCCCACGTTTGAAGAGGCTGTCGAGACCATCCGCAAGGCAGGTCTTGAGCTGCCGCCGGTGCCCGCCGTGACCAATCAACTCGCGGATGCCGCCGTGCAACTCGTCGATAACGGCTTCTTTTTCTTGGCGCGCGGCTGTATCTATCAAATGTGGCGCACCATGGGCAACGATGAGCTCGGCTCCCTCAACCGCTTGCTGGGGTAGGCGAAGATTGCAAGGAGGAAAGGCTGTTGGGCAATTTGAAAATCCCCCTTGCCCATCCTCGACTGTTTGGTTACTATAGAACGGCTGTTACGGAGAGCTGACCGAGAGGCCGAAGGTGCTCGCCTGCTAAGCGAGTATGCCCCAAAAGGGCATCTGGGGTTCGAATCCCCAGCTCTCCGCCAGTAAGACTTTAAAGAAGGGTCCCATTCGGGGCCCTTTTTTGTGTGGAGAAAGGAGGCTGGGGATTCGAACCCGAGAGGGCACGGGCGTTAAGCAAACGCGAAAGCGTTTGTAGCCCGTGGGCGAAAAGCCGTCAGGCTTTGAAGCCGGAGGGCATGCGCAGCATGCCCGGACATCCCCAGCTCTCCGCCAGTATGAATTTGAAGAAGGGTTCCGAAAGGGACCCTTTTTTAGTTGAACCACGTTAGCTGGGGATTCGAACCCTCAAAAAAAGAGGCGCCCCGTTGGACGCCTCATTTGGTTCGATGTGCTATCGCTCCGGCCTACACCTCGGGAGCCTTGGCTACGGTCTCGCTCTCGGCTGTGAGCGGGCGGTTGTCGATGCGGCGGCCCAGGCGGTCGAGCTTCACGAGCAGCCACTCGATGGGATTGGGCCCCGTTCCTTCCTCGTCGGCAACCAGGTCCATGACGGCAATCTTGGTGCCGTCCTGCTTAAGCGTAACGCTGCCCACCTTATCGCCAACATGCACCGTGCCCGAAAGGTCATCGTAGCTAACCTTTTCGGTCACTTCGCCGGCGAGTGAGAACACCGTTGCCTGTGCGGCGGGGGC
>URYW01000131.1 GCA_900552145.1 uncultured Collinsella sp.
CTACGCGCGCCTCCGGTAGGAATCTGATGTAGTCGGCCTTTGACCTGGGCATGCTCTCCCTGTACGGCGTGACCTATTGGCTGCCCATCGCCAGTGCCGCCAACATCGCCCAGGGTGGTGCCGCACTCGCCGTTGCCTTTAAGACCCGCGATGCCAAGATCAAGGGCCTGGCGCTTCCTTCGGCTCTGTCCGCCTTCATGGGCATTACCGAGCCTGCCATCTTTGGTGTGAACCTGCGCTTCTTTAAGCCCTTCATCGCCGGTTGCATCGGCGGTGGCTGCGGCGCCCTGGTCTGCGCGCTCACTTCGCTGGCTGCCTCCGGCACGGGCGTTACGGGTATCTTCGGTATCCTGCTGTGCCTGGCCCAGCCCGTGCAGTACGCGATCATGTTTGCGGTCGCCGCGCTGGTTTCCTTTGCCGTCTCGTTTGTCCTGTACAAGGACGAGTCCAAGACTTCCGAGCAGGCCTAAGAGCTTTTGATTGAGGGGATGCCCGCGGGTCGTATGCTCGCGGGCGTTTCCCGTATCTGGTGCCGATCTCTGGTGTCTTGTTACTTTCGATCCGTTAGGACTTTGATATGTCTAATGCACTTGGTCGCGACCTTGCAAAGCTGGTCGCCGCTGTTGACGCCGCCGCCTCTGAGTGCGGTCATGGCGCGTATGGCCAGCGCTTCCATATTATGCCGCCGGCGGGCTGGCTCAACGACCCCAACGGTCTTTGCCAAGCGGGCGGCGTGTTTCACGCGTACTTCCAGTATGCCCCGTTTGATGTGAACGGCGGCGTAAAGATGTGGGGCCATGCCACAAGCCGCGACCTTATGAACTGGGAATATGTTGGCGCCCCGCTGCTGCCCGACGAGCCGTTCGATTGCCATGGCGTGTATTCAGGCTCCGCGCTTGCCGAGGACGGCCGCATTCGCGTGCTCTATACGGGCAACGTTAAGCTTTCCGATGCGGACGGCACGTACGACTACGTCAATACCGGCCGTCGCGCCGATACTGTTTATGTCGAGAGCGGTGATGGCCTTGCCGGTCGGGAGTTCAGCCAAAAGCGCGTGGTGCTGGCGTCCGAGGATTATCCCGACGATCTGACCTGCCACGTGCGTGATCCCAAGGTGTGGCGCGATGATGATGGGCGTTACCACATGGTGCTGGGCGCGCGTCGTCGCGTGGACGGGCCGCATGTCGAAAGCCGTTTTTGTGCGATGCACGGCGAAGGTGCCGGGCGCGATGTGGGCGAGATCTTGGTGTATGGCTCGGCCGATATGCTGAGCTGGGAGCTCGAAAGCCGCGTTTCCACGCCCGAGCGCTTTGGCTTTATGTGGGAGTGCCCGGGATACCTTGAGCTTGAGTCGGATGGCGGTGTGCCGGCGAAGTGGCTGTCCTTCTCGCCCCAGGGCCTCGAGGGCGGCCGTTGGGACCGCGGCAACGTGTATGCCGCTGGCTACATGCCTGTATCGGGCGACATCACTGGTGGCAAGGACGCTTATGAGCTGGGCGAGTTCCGCCTGTGGGACGCCGGTTTTGACTTCTATGCTCCTCAGGAGTTTACGTCCGAGGATGGTCGCCACATTTTGATCGGCTGGATGGGCATGCCCGATGAGCCGACCTATGACAACGCGCCCACCGTAGCGTGCGGCTGGCAGCACTGCATGACGGTGCCGCGTGAGCTCACAGCCGGTGTCGACGGCGTGGTGCTGCAGCAGCCGGCGCGCGAGATTGAGCACCATTATGCCTCGGTGCGTGTGGGGGCGGGCTCGTTGGAGGTTGCCGGCGATACCTGCTTTGATGTTGTTGTTGACGGTGTCGACGGCGCGTTTACCGCGACCGTTGATGGCGAGCTGAAGCTGGCGTTTGTGCCCGCCGAGGGCGAGCTGTCCGCGCGCTTTGAGATGCGATTTACCGATGAGGGTCGCGCTTCTGCCGGCTGCGGCCGTACCGTGCGCTGGGAGCCCGTCGACGAGGTTCGTAACGTGCGCATTGTCGGCGATGTCTCGTCGGTCGAGGTGTTTGTGAATGATGGCGCGCTCGTGTTTTCGACGCGCATCTATCCCGAGACCTATGGCGTGGCTGTTGACGCTTCGGGTGCGAGCGTGAACTATCACACGCTCAACATCTAGGCGATTCGACGCATATCGGCGCTATACTGCAGCCGTTGCCCACGATGCGGGGAACACCCGCATCGTGGGTTTTTGCTTTGAAGGGACGGTACCGCATGGGCGTACAGCAGCTAGAAGAGGCCTGGGCTTTGAGGACCGGTGCGCGTGGGGCGCGGTTGCTCGCTGCCTCGTATGTGCCAGCAGCGTTGTCGCAATTGGGGATTGTGCGCCCCGGTGACCGCCTGGTTGCGTTTGCCGATGACTTTGCCGATGCGTTTGCGAGCGGCTTTGATTGCTGCGATGTCGCGCTGGTGGGTTCGCCGTCCGTCGAGGCGTTTGCCGCCGCGTCCGAGAACTTTGATGCTTCGTTTGATGCCGAGGGGCCGCACCTGTGGTGGTTTGTGAACTCAATCGGCGGCTTTGGCCTGCGTGTGCCCGATCTGCGTGCGCTGGGTCGGGCGGCGCGTGAGGCCCGCGCGCTGCTTGTTGTGGACAACACCGTGGCGTCGGCTTTTGGCTGCGATCCGCTGCGGCTGGGTGCTGCGCTGTCACTCGAGGCGCTCGACCGCGTGTGCGCCGGTGATGCTTCACGCAAGTTGGTTGCCGTATCGGTTGCGCACTCGCAGCTTAAGCGCCAGCGTGTGGATGCCGCTGCCGAGTGCGCGCACGCCCTGCTTGAGGGCTGTGGCTTGGCCAAGCTTGATTTGACTGCTGATGAGGCTGCTGTGCTGGAGCGGGGACTGGACTCGCTCATTTTTCGCATGCAGGCGCATTTCGACCGCGCCCGTGCACTGGCCGAGTATCTGGCCGCCAATGAGATGGTACGCAACGTGCGCTATCCCGGACTGAGCTCGCATCCCGACCATGCGGTTGCAACGGGAATCCTCGAGCACGGCTTTGGCCCGGCAGTTGAATTCGACCTTATCGGGCGTAGCGCGGGAGAGCTGTTCGACGCTTTGCCGGGTGAGTTTCGCACATCGCCCGCCGGCGGCGCAACGACGCGCCTTTCGGCCCCACGCGGCAAGCAGGGGAGCACCATCCGCCTCTTCGCCGGTACGGACGACCCCTTGATCGTGGCCGCCACCCTAGATAATGCCCTCCGCAACTAGCTAAATCATCCTCAAATCCATAAGTTGCGGTGAAATATGGATTGATTTACGGCTTTAACCGCATAAACAGCCCCTATTTCACCGCAACTTAGGAGAAGGGGTTGTGTAGCTAAAAGCCCCAAATTGGCTACTCTTTGATGCTGGCGATGAGGGCGTCGGCTTTGGCGGCAATGACCTGGTTTATGTCGGCCTGCAGCTCCTCGTAGACCGCTATGGCTCGCTCGCCGGCGGGGGTGAGGGTGGATCCGCGGGCGCCGTCGCGCTCGATGAGCTTGCAGCCCAGCTGACCTTCGGCCTCGTTCACGATGCGCCAGGCCTTGGAATACGCCATGCCCATGCTCTTGGCGGAACGGTTGAGCGAGTGCTCGCGGGCGATACCTTGCAGCAGCAAGACACAGCCGTGGCCGAAGACGCCCGGCAAATCCTTGTCGCACGCTTGAATGACCAACTTTGCTGTCGTCTTGTACTTCATACGCTCCACGTCTCCCCGCTAAAGTGTTTGCTGGGCAAACGCAAAGCCTGCGTCAAACCCTCGTGTGCTCTTCTTAAATCATGCATTGTAGCAGTCAAAGTGCGTTAAGATACTTCCCCAGTATTGGGCGCCCAAGGTTGGGCTGGGTCCTACGAGGCCTGCAGCCGACCGGTCGCATGGAAAAAGGAGAAACATGGCTACGTTCTTTCCCGGTGAGTCCCACACGTTTTCGGAGTAT
>URYW01000132.1 GCA_900552145.1 uncultured Collinsella sp.
GCGCAATGTCCGCGAGATCTCGATCGCGGATATGAGTGCCATCTAGGAAAGCCCCGCGCTGCGCGAGGCAATCGCCAACGCCGTAATCCATCGAGAATACGGGGATCGGTTCTGTGGACAATCGATTGCCGTCGACGTCTTTGACGATCGTGTCGAGGTGACGAATCCTGGCGGCCTTTACGGGGGAAAGACTCGCGAGAACTTGTTTGACGGCAGCTCCCGATGCCGTAACGCGACGCTCGTGAAACTCATGTCGATTGTCCCGCTGCCGGATGGCGCAGGTTCGCCGGCTGAGGGCAATGGCTCGGGCATCCCGATGATGATCGATGCCATGCGCGCGCATGGTCTGGCCGAGCCCCTGTTCTGCCCGGGGTTCGATCGGTTCAAGGTCGTACTTTACCGTTCAAAGATCGAGCCGGTCGATCATGGCGGGGGCTTAATTGTGACGGCACTCAAACACTACGGCGAGCTGGGGACGCGTGAGCTGGCAGAACGCACGGGGCTTACGATTTCCCAGGTTAGGTCGCGCGTCAACGCGCTCATTGCTCAAGGCGAGCTTGAGCCCACGGCGCCGGTGACGAGCCGCAACCGCAAGTATCGACTGTCGGAGCGCGTGGGATAGATGCGTTAGTGGACGAGGCGACCCAATAATCGACCCTCGATTGGCGTTCATTAAGGTAAAGCGGTTGTTGACCAGTCGACGGTGATGCTAAAGACTCGGCTTACGCCGGCATGGCCCCGAACCCGTCTATCAAGAACAGCCTAAGAACCAGCTTGATGACATATCCCGGTTTGACTTCAGCCGCGTCAAAGACGTGGCGCTCGGCGAGCTCGCTGCAGTATGCATAGATGTCGCGGATAAGGTCCGCGCCCGAAAGCGTAAACATGTAGCCTGCGTCCGAAAGCGCATTGGGCGCGGCGGGCAATTTGGTCATGCGACAAAAGGTCAACAGGTCGGGCGCCATAGCGTCCTGGTAGCCAAGATGGCTGCCGTCTTCTTGTGCGGCGAGTTCCAGCTGGCGTACTCGATTCAGCGCCGCCGCTAACACAAAGCTCGGCGTAGGCGCATTGACGTCCTGAGTGGTCGCCACAAGCCTGCCCGCCGCCTGCGTGACAAGCCAAGCGACCTCGCGCTGGCAACGCACGGCCTTGCGCGTAACCGGCTTGATGGACGAAGAAGAAACGCTTCCCTTAGGCGGATTCGAAACAGCCACAAGAACCTCCCATGAACGACCCGGCCCAACAAGCCCGGATGAAACACGTGCTACATCAGTATACAGGGAAGTGGGGTAGCGGGGTACAAGCGCGCCAGCGGCAAACCGAGAGCATCAACGATGTGCCGATCGCGGAATGAGATCTCGTAATAATTGACTCTCGACCATATTATTGAGGGGTATGACTCGCATTCGTATGGTTGTAGGTGCTGGCGATGAACGACATTGACCTTGCTGTTCCGTTGATGGATGGACCAAGCTATGACCGTGCCTGCAGTCTCGTGCCTTCCGAATACGTTGAGGCATGGGAGTGGTTTCTGGGTGAGGAGCAGCGCGGCGGCGTTTGGACCAGCCTTCCGCACCACACCAAGGAAGATAGCCCTCAGTATCAGTATCGTTTGAGAATTGGCTCGGACTTCTTTCCCGTAACGCGGGATTCAGGGATCTTCTGGCCGGGCCAGGATCGGGTGAAGCAAGACTCCAATAAGATCTTTGCGCTCTCGGTCCATAACTCTAAAAAGAGCTTCTACACCGATGTGCCTCCGCTCTATTTGGACGATGGTACGTGGGTCATTAAGTACTCGGTTCAAGCGCCGGGTACCGTTGGTTTTCGAGACCAAGACTATAACCGGAAAATGCTCAACTGCATGGAATGTGGCGTTCCAGTCGGAGTCATATTTGCAACCGAGGTGGGCTATAAGGTGCTCGGCCTTGCGTTTGTTGAACGGTTCGAGCCTGAAAACGGATGGTTTGTTCTACACGGTCCTGTTCATAAAGGCGGGCCGGACCCTCGTTTTGCGCCCGACATGAGTTATCTGAAGCACATACCCGTCGATATTGAGTTTGCCGGACAGGGTGTGACCGACGACGAAAAGGTCCGCTATGCGTTAAGGCGCGAGCGATTGGGGCAGCAATGGTTCCGCAAGCAGCTCGTTGCCGCCTATGATGGCCGTTGCGCGGTGTCGGACTGCGGCGTCAGCGAAGCTCTGGAGGCTGCACATATCGAGAATTACTCGGGACCCAAATCGCAGGTTGCCAGCAACGGCATTCTGCTTCGGCGCGATCTTCATTCCCTATTTGATGCTCACCTGATTTCGTTTGAGCCTGTTTGCGGCGAATATCGGCTGTGCGGATCGTACCTGCTGGATAAGACCGACTACGCTTCCTTTGCGGGTGCGACGCTAAGGCAGCCGAATGAGCGTCAGTGGCGACCCGATACGGTGTTTCTTGAGGCCCATCGCATTGAGTTCGATCGCTCGGAAAAGAAGCGTGAAAAGGCGGGGCTTCTGCCGTATTAGCGTATTTGGCTTTGGCATTCTTTGACGATCGTGTTGTTTGATCGGATCGCGTGGCGATGCAATCTCGCGCCCGCCCGCCGGTGCATGCTCTTCCTGATTTGTATAGCGAGAAGGGGCATGTATGAGCTGGCGAGGCGATATTGCGATGGGAAAGTACGGAAAACTGCCGTGTGCCCTTATCGACAACAATATGTTTCCGGGCGTAGAAGTTGATTGCGGGTCGTTTGTCGTCGCCTGCCCTTGCTGCGGCTCGCAAATACCGTGTCTCGACATTCGGTTCATCGATGCACGTGACAGGTTCAGCGACGAAGTGAGGAAACGTACGGGCGTTCATATGCCGGTGTATCCGGAGAAATGCCCTGTTTGTGGCCTCGAAATCGTGTACGACGCCGGCGACGAGGGATAGGTGATGCGGAGGAGTTGGCTGTGAGTGTCTTTTGCCCCTACAAATAAATCCCCTCACCAAGCTGCTTATGGAACTCGGCGTGATGGTCGCGTGCCCAGGTAAAGAGCGCCTGGTCAAAGTCGGTGCGCGTGGTCGGGACGCCAAAGACGCCGGCAACTTCGACGCGCACAAACTCCAGTGCCGGCAGCTTGTTGATGGCAGTGAGGGCAAACGGGGACGAGGGCTCCTCGAACAGATAGCGGCTGCCTTGCAGCGCGTCGCAACTGGTGCACGTGTTGCCGAGCGACGGGGCTTTGGAGGCTCGCGCGCCTACGGGCTTGTAGCCGCAGCGCTTATGAAGGTAGTCGCGGATCTCGCCCGGCACGCAGCCAAGAGCGGGCACGATGGCGAGTGCGTTGGCGTTGGCCGTGTCGATGGCAATGTGCCCGGCTTCGTTGGGCGCGTGCGCGATGGCGATGCTCTCGTCGTTATCGGTTCGATAGGGAATGCCGAAGGCCGCGACCGAGGTCTCTTTGTGACACTTCCAGCACTCGCGCTCGCCCAGTACTAGATATATATACGGCGCTGAGGGGTCGAATCGGTCAACACCGGGCAGCCACTCGGCAAAGGGCTCGGGGTTGACGCCGCTGGGTACATACCAGATCTTCTTGGTCCGGTCCCATTTGGCGCCCAGCGCCTTGGCTTCTTCTTTGTGCGAAAAGGGGACATCGAGCTCGGTGCGCATGGCGGCTCCTTGGTGCTGCAGGTGCAAGTGGCTCAAGGATACCGCAGGGCGCAGACATCGCGGCGTTTTGCCGAGAAGTTGCGGTGCGGACTGATTGGTTATGCCGATGGATAGATCGGCAAGTAGATGGTCGGCTTTTGGCTGGTTGGACGGTTGGAACTGCCGGCGGATTTGGCGACATAAAACAAAACAGCCCAGAGAGCATAGCCTCTGAGCTGCGAACATTTGGTGGGCGTTAGAAGATTTGAACTTCTGACCTCTTCCGTGTCAGG
>URYW01000133.1 GCA_900552145.1 uncultured Collinsella sp.
CCGCCTGCGGCGGACAAGTCCTCGTGCGCGGCATCATCCCCAAGCACATGGACTGCATCACCGCCAAGCTCCAGGAGATGGGCGTGCAGGTCGAGGAGCAGGACGACACTCTGCTCGTGCGCCGCTCGGGCAAGCTTCGCCGCACCAACGTCAAGACGCTGCCCTATCCCGGCTTCCCGACCGATATGCAGCCACAGATCACCGTTGCCCTCTGCCTTGCCGAGGGGACGAGCATGGTCACCGAGGGCGTGTGGGACAACCGTTACCGCTACGTCGGCGAACTGACGCGCATGGGCGCGCAGATCCGCGTCGAGGGCCGCAGCGCCGTCATCGAAGGCGTCGACCACCTGACCGCTGCGAGCGTGCAGGCCTACGATCTCCGCGCGGGCGCCGCCATGGTCATCGCCGCGCTGGCCGCTGAGGGCACGAGCGAGGTCTCGAACGTCCACTATATCGAGCGCGGCTATGAGGATATCATCGGCAAGCTCCGCAGCCTCGGCGCGCAGATCGACAGCGTCGAGTGCGACGAGACCGTTGAGACCCGCCAGATCGGCTGATTCAATCAAAAAAACGCCTTGCCGCGGCAAGGCGCTTTTCTTTTGGAAAGGATATTATGTATACCGATATCTACACCGCTTCCCTGCCGCCGGAGCTCCTCGCCATGGCCGAAACGCCCGTGATGCAGCGGCTTTTGCGCGTCGGCATGCACTGCGGCTGCGAATACACGGCCTATCCCATCTACCGCGACGCCGTTGCGCCGTATTCGCGCTATACGCATTCGCTCGGCACAGCGGCCATCGTCTGGCACTTCACGCATGATTTGAAGCAATCTGTCGCGGGACTACTGCATGACATTGCGACGCCCGCATTCGCCCACGTGGTCGACTTTCTGAACGGTGACCACATGCGGCAGGAATCGACCGAAAGCCGCACACGCATGATGATCGCCTCGTCGCCGGAACTCATGGCGCTGCTCGATAAAAGTGGCCTGACGCTCGACGATGTGGACAACTACCACCGCTATCCCATCGCCGACAACGATTCGCCCCGCCTCTCCGCCGACCGACTCGAATATACGCTCGGCAACGCGCATCTTGTCTTCCACTGTCCAAAAGCAGAGCTGAAACGCATTTTTGACGACATCTTTGTCGGCAAAAACGAGGAAAACGTCGATGAGCTCTGCTTTGCGCACGCGGAGATTGCCGACATCTTTACCCACCTCTCGCTGCGGCAGTCGGAGTGGTTCGTCTCCGATGAGGACCGCTTCAGCATGCAGGCATTGGCCGATCTCCTGCGTGAGGCACGGCAGCGCAATGTGTTGACGGTGGATGATCTCTACCTCGACGAACCTCATGTCATCGCCCTGCTCCTCTCTGATCCGGTCCTCACCGCGCGCTGGCAGGATTATCGCCGCATAATCGGTACGCGGTCCAGCGCGCAAAAGCCGGAGGGTACTTACGCCGTCAAGATCGCCGCCAAAAAGCGCAGCATCGACCCGCTGGTGCAGACGAGCGACGGACTTCGGCGCTTCACCACAGTCAATGCGGACTATGCATCAAAGCTCGCCGCCTTCCGCTCGGATGACTTCGACCGCTGGGTCTGGGCCAAATATGAATAAAGGAAGTGCAAAGCCGCTGGCTTCGCACTTCCTTTGCACTTTCGATAATAGAAAAGCAGCAGGCCTTTGCGGCCTGCTGCTTTTTGAAGTCTTTGGATGACCCTCAGTGGATCAATTAGGCCTCGGTCTCGATGACGACGCCGGAACCGACGGTACGACCGCCCTCGCGGATAGCGAAGCGGAGGCCCTTTTCGATAGCGATCGGGGTGATCAGCTCGACCTTCATGTCGACGTTATCGCCGGGCATGCACATCTCAACGCCCTCGGGCAGAGTGATGACGCCGGTCACGTCGGTGGTACGGAAGTAGAACTGGGGACGATAGTTGTTGAAGAAGGGGGTGTGACGGCCGCCCTCGTCCTTGGTCAGAACGTAGACCTGGCCAACGAACTTGGTGTGGGGGTGAATGGAACCGGGCTTGGACAGAACCTGGCCGCGCTCGATCTCGGTCTTGGCAACGCCGCGCAGCAGGGCGCCGATGTTGTCGCCGGCCTCAGCGTAGTCCAGCAGCTTGTGGAACATTTCGATACCGGTGACGACGGTCTCGCGCTTCTCGTCGGACAGACCAACGATCTCGACCTTCTCGTTGAGCTTCAGCTGACCACGCTCCACACGGCCGGTAGCAACGGTACCACGGCCGGAGATGGTGAAGACGTCCTCGACGGGCATCAGGAAGGGCATATCCTCCTTGCGGTCGGGGGTGGGGATCCACTCGTCAACGGCGTCCATCAGCTCCTTGATGCAGGCATACTCGGGAGCGTTGGGATCGGTGGACTCGGAAACCAGGGCGTTCAGGGCGGAACCGCGGATGATGGGGGTGTCGTCGCCAGGGAAGCCATAGAAGTCCAGCAGCTCGCGGACTTCCATCTCCACCAGCTCCAGCAGCTCCTCGTCGTCCACCTGGTCGCACTTGTTCAGGAACACCAGCACGGAGGGCACGTTCACCTGACGGGCGAGCAGCACGTGCTCGCGGGTCTGGGCCATGGGGCCGTCGGAGGCGGCGATGACCAGGATAGCGCCGTCCATCTGAGCAGCACCGGTGATCATGTTCTTGATATAGTCGGCGTGGCCCGGGCAGTCGACGTGGGCGTAGTGACGCTTGGCGGTCTCATACTCAACGTGAGCGGTGTTGATGGTGATACCACGCTCGCGCTCCTCGGGAGCCTTGTCGATGGAAGAGTAGTCGGTGTACTCAGCGCCGCCCTGCATCGCCAGGTACTTGGTGATGGCAGCGGTCAGAGTGGTCTTACCATGGTCGATGTGACCGATGGTGCCGATGTTAACATGGGGCTTCGTTCTCTCAAATTTCTGCTTAGCCATTTGAAAAAATCCTCCTTAACAAATTTGCATCATGGTTTTCTTGCAATGTCTTGTACTAACACTGCTATTTTACAGTATTCGATAGGGAAAAGCAATCGTTTTTTGACGATTTAGAAATTTTCCCGTCCGGTACGCTTGTTGATGAGCTTCTCCTGCAGGCCCTTGGGCAGCTCGATATAGTGACTGGGCTCCATGGTGTACTGACCACGGCCCTGGGTGCGGGAGCGCAGATCGGTGGCGTAGCCGAACATTTCCGCCAGAGGAACAAAGGCGTCGATCTGCTGGGCGCCGGCACGCATCTCGTAGCCCTGGATCTGGCCGCGGCGGGCGCTGATATCGCCGATGACGTCGCCCATATATTCCTCGGGGACGATGACGGAGACCTTCATGATGGGCTCGAGCAGCGTGGGATCGGCCTTGCGCATGGCCTCCTTGAAGGCCATGGAGCCAGCAATCTTGAACGCCATCTCGGAGGAGTCCACCTCGTGATAGGAGCCGTCGTACAGGGTGACCTTCACGTCCACCACGGGGTAACCGGCCACGGTGCCGGAGAGCATTGCGCCCTGGATACCGGCGTCGATGGCGGGGATATACTCCTTGGGGACAGCGCCGCCCACCACTTTGTTGATGAACTCGTAGCCCTTGCCGGACTCGTTGGGCTCCACATGGATCTTCACGTGACCATACTGGCCCTTACCGCCGGACTGACGGGCATACTTGGTATCCTGGTCCACTGCCTTGCGGATGGTCTCCTTGTAGGCCACCTGGGGCGCGCCCACGTTGGCCTCCACCTTGAACTCCCGCAGCAGGCGGTCCACGATGATCTCCAGATGCAGCTCGCCCATACCGGCGATGATGGTCTGACCCGTCTCCTCGTCGGTGTAGG
>URYW01000134.1 GCA_900552145.1 uncultured Collinsella sp.
GCTGGCCACACCGAGGGCGAGTTGCCCTTTCACACCTTCGGCGCCACCATCGGCTCCCACGTAGGCCCCGGCGCCGTCGCCGTAGCCTTCTTCCAGCCCGCCAACTAACCGACCTGCCATAAACCACCACAAAGGGGACAGGCACCTTTGTGGTGGTTTATGCTTTTCCGGGCGGAAGGGAGCGAGCAATGGCGTCTGAGGGCTTTTTTGAACGGGTGTACGAGGTGGTCGAGCAGATCCCCGAGGGGATGGTCGCCACGTATGGTCAGGTGGCGCTGCTTGCCGGTCGTCCACGAAGTGCGCGGTACGTGGGGTATGCCCTGCATAGTAATCCGAGCCCCGGCCAGATTCCCTGCCATCGTGTGGTGTTTGCCGACGGTCGCATTTGCGAAGGCTTTGCCTTTGGCGGCCCTGATGCTCAACGTGAGCTTTTGCTAGGGGAGGGTGTGGCGTTTAAGGACGACATGCACGTCGACTTGGCCGCCTGTCGCTGGCCTGCCGGACTCTAGCGGCTCTGCCTTTGCTTATACCTCCACAAAGGTGCCTGTCCCCTTTGTGGTGGTTTAGTTTACTTGGGCTAACTTTTGTAGAAGCTATGGCGGCGCATTTTGTCGTCAAAAAGTAAACCACGGCGAACTATATTGGTTTCAGCAACGGAGCAGGCAATAGGCGATGAAAAAGCCTGCCCTGTTGAGTTTGATTCGCATTCCTCCCCTCTGTGCGATTCAACGGGGTACTTCGGGAACAGGCCCGCTGGCAACTAACTGCCGGCGGGCCTGTTCCTGTTTGTCTGGGGAGTGCGGTGGACGGAGCCAAAGCGGTCCGGCTCCAAAAAAGGCGGACGCCGTAGCGCCCGCCCTTTAGCAATCGAAAGCTCAAGCCAACAGATCGGTCTAGTACACCATGCCCATGGCGTCCTGAACCTCTGCCAGGGTCTGCTCGGCAATCTCGTTGGCGCGACGGTTGCCCTCGTGCAGGACGTCCTTCACGTAATCCAGATCGTTCTCGTAGCGCTGGCGACGCTCGCGGATCGGTGCGAAGTACTCGTTGACGGCCTCGGTCACGTATTTCTTGAGCTGGCCGGAGCCGCCCATGCCGATCTCCTCGGCAATCTCGGCCTCGGAGCGACCGGTGCAGATGGCGGCTGTCGAAAGCAGGCCAGACACGCCGGGGCGGTTCTCGGGATCGAACGTGATCATGCGCTCGGAGTCGGTCTGGCTCTTCTTGATGCGCTTGGCCGTCTCCTCGGCGGTCATCGAGATGTTGATGGCGTTGCCGTAGCTCTTGCTCATCTTGCGACCGTCCAGGCCGGGTAGCAGCGGGGTCTCGGACAGCAGCGCATCGACCTCGGGGAACACCTTGCCGTAGCGGTTGTTAAAGCGGCGGGCGATGGTGCGGGTGAGCTCGATATGCGGCAGCTGGTCGCGACCGACGGGCACCACATTGCCCTTGCAGAACAGGATGTCGCAGGCCTGGTGCACCGGGTAGGTGAGCAGAAGGCCGGTGAGTTCGTGGCCCGAGGCCTCCATCTCGGCCTTGACCGTGGGGTTGCGCGCCAGCTCGGCCTCGGACACCAGCGACAGGAACGGCAGCATGAGCTGGTTTGCGGCGGGCACGGCGGAGTGCGCATAGATCATGGTCTTGTCGGGGTCGTTACCGCAGGCAAGGTAGGCCATGACCATGTTGTACACGTTGTCCTGGATGTGCTCGGTGGTGTCGCGGTCGGTGATGACCTGGTAGTCGGCGATGAGCACGTTGGTCTTAGCGCCCATGTTCTGCAGCTCCACGCGGCCCTTGAGGGTGCCATAGTAGTGGCCCAGGTGCAGACGGCCGGTGGGGCGGTCGCCGGTAAGCATGGTGAACTTCTCTGGCGTCTTGGCCAAGCCCTCGCGAATGGCGTTGCTCTTTTGCAGCGCGACTTCGTAGCTGTTCTCGTTTGGCATGATTGCTCCTAACGTATGTTCATGGGTCAAGATGATAGCGCGTTTATTGGAGGGGCGGGGCATAAGCAGGAGAGGGGCGGGAGAGGGTGTTTGTGCGACGGGTGCGGCGCGGCTTCGCTTGGCCGACGGTTCCTTGACACATCCTCGGCAGCTTGCCCTAGAGCTTGTGGTGGCGCTCTTCCTTACGCTCTTCTGCTGCCTGCTCCTCCTGCTTAAAGGCGGGGTCGTCGGGGGTGACCAGCTCGTCTTCGTGTGTGCGCTTGTTGTAATGGTGGCGCAGCACGGGCTCAAACAGGTGCAGGTGTTTGGCGAAGGCCGCCGAGCCAATGGCGAGCACGGTAAAGATGAGCACGCGCATGGGGACCTCGACCTGATTGATGGTGGCGGCGCCGGCCGAAAGCATGATGCACCAGGCATAGATGAGCAGTACGGCCTGTTTTTGGTTGTAGCCTTCTTGGATCAGGCGGTGGTGGATGTGGCCCTTGTCGGCCTGCCCGATGCTAATGTGGGCGCGCTTGCGGCGCACGATGGCGCTAAACGTGTCGATGATGGGCACGCCGGCAACGATGAGCGGGATGATAAGCGAGGTGAGTGCGGCGGTGCGGCTCACGTTGAGCAGCGAGATGGAGCCTAGCGCAAAGCCCAGAAGCAGCGACCCCGAGTCGCCCAAGAAAATGCTTGCGGGGTTGAAGTTGTAGCGCAAAAAGGCCAGACAGGCGCCAAAGAGCGCAATGGAGAGCGCGGCGGCGTCGATGCGGCCCGAGAGAACGGCCATCGAAAACATGGTGAACGACGCGATGCCGCAGATGCCCGTGGCCAAGCCGTCGAGGCCGTCGATGAGGTTAATGATGTTGGTGAATGCCACCAGATAGATCACGGTAATGGGGTAGGCGAGCCATCCGAGCATGATCTCGCCGGGAGCAAACGGGTTGACGATGACGCCGATTTTTAGGCCGCCCATGCAGGCGATAAGCGCGGCGAGGACCTGTCCGGCCAGCTTTTGCTTGGGCGTGAGCTGGAAGACGTCGTCGATAGCGCCGGTCGCAAAGATGACGGTAAAGGAGAGCGCCAGCATGGGATAGCTAATGTGAAGGCGCGGGTGCGGCACCAGGACGGGTGGCCAGCCTAGGTACCAGGTGCCTAGGATTTGCACAATGCAGGCAACGACCAGGCCCAAAAACACCGCCGTTCCGCCCAAACGCGGGATGGGCTTGGTGTTGATGCGGCGCTTAGAAGGATAGTCGACGGCATCGAGCTTAATTGCCAAGCGCTTGACCAGGGGCACCGCGAGGAAGGTCGTGATAAAAGCCGCCGCTGCCACGCATAGGTACGGTATGTAGCTCGGGGATGAAGCCATGAATCTAAAAACCGCCAAGCGTCGAAGGAAAAGGTCAGAAGAACGCCATGCGCAAAGGGCATAGCCGAACCATAATACTCGACCAAGGGGGTGCATGTAATTGCACGCAGCGATAATCACGCGCTTACCAGATATTGGGATGTTGTCGATGGCTTGTCGGGATGCCGGCGGGGATCCATATGGACTGTATGGTGATTTTCGGCAAAAGAAAACCACCCCCCACGTTACGAAAATGAACCCTCCTAAAACAGGTGGGTGCCCTCATCGACTGTTCCAGCGTCCTTAACAACGAAGGATACCTGTACTAGGTACGACTGTGTGGGCTCCCTAAATAAACGCGACGGTTCACCCAGTTGCTCCGCGGGGGGCGGAATATCTACATCATAAAGCGGCACTTTATCGATTCCAGTCTTGACATTACAAAAATCGTGTCGGACGATTACGGCGCCTTGGGCTCGAGCCGTCTGTGCGGTTGGTCCCTTTACGTTTTAGCTGCTGAATCGTTGTTTTGGAGCATGT
>URYW01000135.1 GCA_900552145.1 uncultured Collinsella sp.
GTCGGGTAGCCAGTCAATATTCACGCCGTTGGCTGCCTCGTGACACGCATCGATATTGTGCATGAGCTGTTGCGGGTTGCCGTAGCGCGACGTGGCGGCATAGTAGCCGGTCGTCTGGTAGCCCCAGGAGCCATCGAAGGGATGCTCCATAAGCGGCATGACCTCGATATGCGTATAACCCATGTCACGCACGTAGTCCACGAGCTCCACCGACAGGTCGTCGTAGGTGTAAAACTCGCCGCGCTGCGCGGGGAAGGGATCCATGGGGCCGGGGTAGTTTCCGTACTCGTTGGGTTCGCCCTGCGGCGCGTCGCCGTGCCGCTTCCATGAGCCAATATGCACCTCGTAGATGTTGAGCGGCTGCGACATGTGATTGTGACCGGCGCGGCGCTTGAGCCACGCGGCGTCGTTCCACTTGTAGCCATCGAGGGTCCACAGCACGCTGGCAGTACCCGGAGGGCACTCGGCCTTAAAGGCATACGGATCGGCTTTGTAGAGCTTCTCGCCCTCGTTGGTCTTGATGAGATATTTATAGAGCTGGCCCTGCTCGGCGCCAGGAATAAAGCCTTCCCAAATAGCGCTCGTATGCACGGGCACCAGCGGGTTGGCTTCCTCATCCCAGTCGTTAAATTCACCAATGACATGGACGCTTTTTACATCGGGCGCCCAAACGCAAAAGCGCCAGCCACGCGTACGGTTCTGCGTGTCGGGATGCGCGCCCATCTTTTCCCAGCTGCGCTCCCACGTGCCAATGCCAAACAAATAGACATCGTCTTTGGTGAGCTCCGGTGCGTGCGGGGCGGCTTTACGGGTAGCGGGCTTTTTGGTTGCTGGCTTTAGCTTTGTATCGCTCACGTTTGATCCCATCATGACGCGGCAGCGTGTTGCCTTGGTGACTAGATGCGAAAGATCCAAGGCTGCACGAATCGAAGGGACGGCGAAGTTTCTGTGATTCGTTCCACCTCGCGTGCTCGGTGGAACTTTCGGCAGAAACTACGATAACACCTGTGCGTTAGTTTTATGGACGAAAGCGGATTTACTGGGGCGTTTAATCGGTAAGCGACATGTTTATACCACTGGCAGAATTGCCGTGGTAAAACTCTTGACAGTTTTACCAATTTGGGTTTCAAAATTGTTTGGCTGACGTTTGGTAAAACGTTTTTAGCAGGATGTTTACCATTTGATATCGAAAGGTTCGTTTATGTCCCATACCGCCGCTCCCAAGGTTGCTTTTATTTTCGATTGCGACGGCACGCTGGTTAATAGCACCCCCGTTTGGGCCTATGCCCAGCCCGAGTTATTGCACCGCCACGGAGTTGACGTGACCGTGGATGACTTTGCCCAATTTGAGCACCTGTCGCTGGAGGACGAGTGCCAGGCCTACCACGACACGTGGGGCATTGGCGCGAATGGCGAAGAGCTGTATCGCGAGCTGCGCGAGATTTTGATTGATGGGTACTCCAAGGTGCCGCCGCGTGAGGGGCTCCTGGCATTTTTGGAGCAGGCGAAGGCGGAGGGCATTGCCACGTGCGTTGCCACGTCCACGCCGGCCGAGCTGGTGCAGTCCGCGCTCGCTGGTGCCGGGCTCGACGCATACATGGAGTTTGTGACCACGACGGGCGAGGCAGGACGCTCCAAACAGTTCCCCGATGTGTACGAGCTGGCGCTGCGTCGCCTGGAAGAGCGCCACGGGTGCAAGTTTGAGCGCGCATGGGTGTTTGAGGACGCTGTCTTTGGCCTTAAGAGCTCTGGCACCGCTGGCTTTAAGCGCGTGGGCATCTATGACCCGCACGGCCGTATGAAGCGCGATGAGGTACGCGCCAACTGCGATATCTTTATCGACAGCTACGAGGGTCTTGACCTGGCCCACGTGCTTTCGTTTGAGGGATAGGCGAGGGCTGTGGCTTGCAAGGTACTAGTGGTCTGCGGCTCGCCCGTGGTGGCGAGCGCGGATCTGTTGCGTAGGCTAGCAGAGGAGTGCGACCACGTTGTCGCCGTGGACCGCGGACTCGACGCTCTGTTGAGTGCCGGCCTGGGCTGCGACGTGTATGTGGGGGATGCCGACACGGTGAGTGATGCGGGTCGTGCAATGGTCGATGTCGCCACCGATTTTGAAGTTGAGCGCCACGACCCGTACAAGGACTATACCGATCTGGCGCTGGCGCTCGATTCCGTCCGCCGTCGCTGGCCGGGTGCCGAAGTGGTTGCGACATGCGCCACGGGCGGTCGTCCGGACATGGCGCTTTCCGTACTGGGCCTGCTCGCTGGCTACGATGATGCCCCTATCTGGATTGCCGAGGACAAGGTGGTCGCCCGCATTCTTCACGCAGGCGAGTCGTGGACCATCGAAGGCGCCGAGGGCAAGACGTTCTCCATCATCGCCATAGCCCCCAACACCAAGGTAAGCGAACACGGCCTAGAATGGGAGCTAGATCACAGCCCGCTGGGACCACTGGCTGACACCGGCATCTCCAATGTCGTTAGGGGTACGGCCAAGATCCAAGTTCATCAAGGCGTTGCGATCGGCTATTTGCTGGCGTGAGGGTTTTATCGGGACTGGGCTGAATTGGCTAATTTTGGCAACGCAAAAAAGGGTAAGTAAAATAAGTGGTTGGAAGTTGTTAAACGATTGTTTGGTTTCCGCAAACGGGATTCTGTTTATTCCAACCACTTATCTAACTACCCGCTCGAATGCAAATCTAACCACATGCTTAACAACTTTGCTTTTTGATTAAAGGCCTGAAGTCCACCACGCCTTGGCGGGAAAGTCCTTTCCCCGTTGAGTATTCTCGATCGCGCTCGGGGTTTTCCTCGACGAATTTCCACACACCCTTTGCTATGAGAGAGATGAGCCCTTCAAGCTTGACGACGCAATCGAACTCGCAGTCTTGTTGGCTTCCATGGCCGATTCCTTTATGCCCATAACTCGCGATTATCCCGCGCGCATCGCCCTGAACGCAAACCCCGATGGCTTTGTAGGGGCTATACGCTTCGCCCCTTCCCTCGATGACCGACGACCCCGCATGGATCACCGCGCAGCGAAGCTGATAGAGATCCGATGCCGTAAAGATGCCTCGATCCTCTATCGTCTCAAACCCCTCTTTTATCTCATCTGGGCGCTTCTCGCCCTTGCGCGCATTGTTCTTTTTTCTCCCATCGTTCGGGAGCTCCAGGTACTCCTTGCACCATTTTCGGTAATCCGTCCCGTCGATGTTTGCGCATACGTCTGGGATGGTCACTACGAGAGTCAAAGCGGCGAGCAGCAGCCCTGCGTCGAAAGCTTTTTCGCACTCTTCCACAAGTCTGCTGGGCGTACGGCAGACGACGGTGGGGAACCCGTATTCGTTGTCGCTGCATTTTAAACACGTAGAGGGCATGGGCTCCCAATCGGCAATTGCTGCTATGCTCATAACACCTCGCCCGTTTCTGCGTCGATTCTCAGATCTGTCCTCGGTTCGATAAACTCATCCACCATCTCGTCGTCGCGGGCGGGCTCGGTCACGAAGAGCGGTTCCGGGACGTCGATGCGCGGGCCAATCGTCAGGCTGCTGCACGCGATGATGCGATTGAGATGCGGCTCGGCAGTCCCAGTAGTAAAGGCGGGGCGTAGCACTTCGCGCACGTAGTTGACGATACCCAAAATCTCGTTAACGTAGTCGAACGCGAACTTCTCGGCCATGGTCGGTCCTCCCTGGCAAAGACGATTTCAACCAGAGATTTTATAACTTCAATGAGTTGCTCCGCTTTAACTCCAACCATTGGCATAACAAAATGGTAGGA
>URYW01000136.1 GCA_900552145.1 uncultured Collinsella sp.
TTTGTTTTGAGAAGTTCGCGAAGCCCACCTCTCAAAACAAAGCAGGCACCCCGGCCCTCGTCCGTAAGCTCTTCCGCTGGGCGAGCCATAGACGCCGCGCGCCGATCTACTAAAGCATGAGCTTGAAATTGGTGCTATATTCGGCTTGAGTTGTTTAATGCTAGTACGGGAGGCTGATATGGGGCTGTTCAAGAAGAGAAACCCGCAGGATGCCTTTGATCCCGATGTGTTTACCATCACGGATACGATTTTGGACCCGCCGCGGTTTACGTTTTTGCCGGCTATCTACCAGGATGCCACGCGTCGCAAGTGGGCCGTGCATCAGCGCGGCGGCGAGCCGAAGATTTTTGACTATGCGGACGTGTTGCAGTGCGAAGTGGCCGAGGCGGGCGATCCGGAGGCCGAGGAAGTGGTCTCAAAAAAGGAATTTGCCCAGCGTATCCTGGCAAATCCTGCCAAGGCGGCGAAAATGAATGCCGCCAAGCGTAATATGTGTCTTGGTATGGGCGTTGTTGTGGCGGTTCAGACGGGAAAAGACGAGGTTTCCAAATTAGAGATTCCCGTTATGACCGACGAAGTTAAACGCGATTCAAGTCTATATAAGTCGTATCGGAATGTCGCCGAGAAGATCAAGGCCGAATTTGATGCCATGGGAGGGCTGGCCTAATTTTGGCGGCATACGTTTCTGAATGAGGAGTCTGTGCAATGGCAGGCGAATCTTATGCAATTCCCCCCAAAGATCGTGCTGTTGAGGGAATTCTTTGGTATATCCAGCACCATCAGCTTGCCGGCGGTGATCGCCTGCCGGCCGAGCGCGTGCTGTGTGAAGAGATTGGCGTTTCGCGTACGGCGTTGCGTGCCGGTATCACGCGGCTCATCTCGTGTGGAACGCTCGAGAGCCGTCGCGGATCGGGTACGTATGTGTGTCCTCCCAAGCCGCTGAACATCTTCCAGGAAACGTATAACTTCTCCGATGCTGTGCGGACTGCCGGCCTGCACCCCTCTTCTCGTCTGGTTTCCACCGGGACCATCGAGGCGGATAAGACGCTTGCCGACAAGCTTAGGGTGGCTGTAGGCGCCCCTTTGCTCCGCATGCAGCGCGTTCGACTTATTGAGGGCGAGCCGGCGTCAATCGAGACGGCTCACGTTAACCTGTCCCTGTGCCCATCGCTTATCGAGCACGATTTTGAGTGCGAGAGCCTTTACGATGTCTTGCTCAAAGAAGGTGGCGTGCGTGTTGAGCATGGACGTGAGCATATCTCCATCTCGCGTTTGAACGCCGAGGAGGCCGAGCTGCTCCAGCAAGAAGAGGGAACGCCGGTGTTCTATGAGAGCTCGATCGAATTTGATAAGGACATGCGTTTTGTGGAGCATTGCAAATCGGTGATTTTGCCCACAAAGTTCCGCTTTGCCGATAACGGCGAAGAGAACGGCATGAGGAGCGTGGCAGGTGAACAATGGCTGAAACAGTAGATGCCACCCCGGTTTATAAGCGCATTCGACGCCGCATCGAGGAACGTATCGAGCGCGGTATATATCCCACGGGTTCCATGATTCCGTCCGAAAAAGACCTCGCCGAGGAATTTGGTACGACACGCTTGACCATCCGAAGCGCTGTCGATGAGCTGGTTCGGCGCGGGCAGATTCGCCGTGTTCGGGGAAAAGGTGCCTTTGTGGCGCAGAAAGTACCTGCTTTTTTTGAACGCACGGTCGGTTTCCGTGAATCGGTCCGTGCTTCGGGCGGCGAGCCGTCCGTCCGTATTCTCGCGCGTTCCAAGCGTTATGCGGGGCCATATTACGCCGACCTGTTTGGCATCGCCGAGGACGACCTGCTCTATTCCGTTCGACGCCTGAACTGCATAAACGGTAGCCCCGTATCGATTGAGACGGCGCTGATTCCCTGCCTGCTGTTCCCAACCATCGAAGATATTGACGTGTCGGTCTTCAGTTTGTACGAGACCTATGAGATGCTGGGCCGAAAGCCAGTCATGGCACAGGAAAAGCTCGATATCGAAGCGCTGGGCGCACGAGATGCCGGCCTCCTTGCACTGGAACAGGGCGATCTTGTTTTGCTTTTGGAATGCGTGAGCTATGACGCGAGCGGTCAGGCTATCGAGTATGTAAAGTCCTTCAATCGTGGCGATACGGGCGGCTACACCTATACGTACTAGCTGGTATTTTGTGAATAACGGCTGGGAAACTAACCAGTTTTGATCGTTGGGTCAGCTGTATATACAACCTTACAGGGCTCAAAATCGACCGTTCGCCGATGGGGATAAATTAATCGACAAAGAGGTATCAAAAAGCCGTAACCTGTAACTGTGATTGGTATCAAATACTAATGATTTGTTACGAGGTGAGACGATGAAGATGCTCGATTACGTTCAGCTTGCCCATGTGCGTATGGGGGAGAACCTCGAGTGTTCGTCTGAGCTGGTAGCGCAGCTCGTTGATATTTTCCAGTCCGGTTCTTTTGACGCGCTGCGCATCGTTGCTTCGGGTTCGTCGCGCCATGCCGCCGATTGCGCCCGCGATTACCTGCAAGATGCCCTGCAAATGCAGGTGTCCGTTGTGACGCCCGAGGCCTTCGTTGATTTTGAACACACCTATCCGCAGCATGCGCTCAACATTGCCGTTTCGCAGAGTGGCTATTCGACCAATACGATTGCGGCGCTCGATTACATGCGCGCACACGATATGGCTGCAGTTGCGCTCACGGCAAACGTCGAGGCACCCATCAAGGAACACGCTGGCATCGTTCTTGACTACGGTGTGGGCGTCGAGTCGGTGGACTTTGTGACTCTGGGCGTCGAGGTTCTCGTTGAGTACCTGGTGCTCTTTGGTATTTACGGCGGTCAGGCGCGCGGAACGATTGACGCCAAGGGCGTCGCCTCGCGTCTTGACGACCTGCGCGAGGCCATCCAGGCCAATGCCGTGATGTGCAAGACCGCCGAGGCATATGTCCAAGACCACATGCTCGAGCTTTCTGAGCACACGCCCGCCATGGTCGTCGGCAACGGCCCCAACTATGGCGTTGCCGAAGAGGCGGCCCTCAAGCTGAGCGAGACCATCAAGATTCCTGCCATGCATCACGAAGGCGAGGAGTTCGTCCACGGTCCCGAGATGCAGATCGTTCCGGGCTATCTGGTGTTTATCGTCGACGATCCGCAGGGGTCGGAGCGTCTTGCGAATATCGCTGATGCGCTATCGAACGTTACGACAAAAACGGTGCTGCTCACGGCCCATCCCAAGGGTAGGGCTCACGAGGTTGCGGTGCCTCAGGTGGCTCCGCTGCTCAGCGCAATTCCCAATCTTGTGTTCTTCCAGACGATTGCGGCCATGATAGCCGAGCGTCTGAAGTCATGGGACGTGCACCCGTATCTTGATGCCGTCTCCAAGCAAATGGAGGTCAAGGCAGAGGGCTACGAAGAGTCAGTCAATGCGCTTAAGGCCAAAGCGGCCGAGTGTTACGGAATGTAAGCGGGTTTCGATGCCCGTTGGCATGGGGGATGTGGAAACAACCCCAGAAAGGAGAGACAAATGAAGGAAACCGAGAAGATCGAGATCATGCATTTCGACCAGGAGGGCTATCTCGAGGACGGCAAGGCGCTCTACGAGACCGGCAAGAAGATGACCGCGCTCGCCGACAAGGTCGCCGACGAGGGCTACGACGCCGTGTTCCTGATGGGCGTCGGCGGCACCTGGG
>URYW01000137.1 GCA_900552145.1 uncultured Collinsella sp.
CACTATCCCCTTAAACATGATTGTGAGGACGACCGCTATGCTATTTGTAAATCGGCTGGTACATACGCTTGTTCCCGGCAGCGAGAGCGAGCCGGTCGATGCATCTTGCCGCACCAACGCGGGCTTTTCCGCAAGCCTCATCTGCATTGGCCTCAACATCACCCTGTGCCTGGCCAAGGGCATCGCGGGTCTGCTCGCCGGCTCCGTCTCCCTCATCGCCGACGCTTTCAACAACCTCTCCGATGCCTCGAGCAACATTGTGAGCCTGCTCGGTTTCCGCCTTGCCAGCCGCCCGGCAGACGAAGGCCACCCCTATGGTCACGGCCGCTACGAGTACCTAGCCGGCCTGTTCGTCGCCGTCCTGGTTTGCGCCGTCGGCATCAACCTGATTCTCGAGTCGGTCACTAAGATCATCAAGCCCTCGCCCACCGCTTACACGTTTATTTCCCTTGCGGCACTGGCTACGTCCATGCTCGTTAAGCTCTGGATGGCAGCGTTCAACCGCACGCTGGGCAACCGCATCGATTCCGAGACGCTCATCGCCACGGCGCAGGACTCCAAAAACGACGTCATCACCTCGGGCGCGGTCTTGGTGGCGGCGCTTATTTCGCAGACGACCGGCTTTGATCTCGATGGCTGGGCAGGCCTGGGTGTGGGCGTCTTCATCTGCATCAGCGGTCTGGGCCTGGTGCGCGACGCCATCAGCCCGTTGCTGGGGCAAGCGCCCGACCCCAAGCTCGTCCAGGCAATCCGCGACAAGATCATGTCCTATCCGCAGGTCTTGGGCACACACGACCTCATGGTGCACGACTACGGCCCCGGTCGTCAGTTTGCCAGCGCCCACGTGGAGATGCCCGGCGAGGGCGACGCGTTTGAGCACCACGAGATTCTGGACACCATCGAGCACGACATCAAGCGCCAGATGGGCATTGGTATCACGCTGCACTGCGACCCCATCGCGACAACCGGCGATGACTTGCGCGGCTGGGTCAAGCGCGGCGTCATGCAGATCGATCCCGCGCTCTCCATCCACGATCTGCACGAGCACGACGGGTTCGTTTCGTTTGACCTGGTGCGTCCCGACGGCTTTGACATATCCGACGAGGAGCTGCTGGAGCTCGTCACGCGCATCGTGCACGAGCGCCGGCCCGATGTCTCATGCGTCGTCACGTTTGATTCGGGCTTCAGCTCGCCCGAGCGTCCGGCCGAGCAGCTGTAGCCCCGCTCCGCTCGTCCGCTAGTTTCCCTGCGCGCCCGAGATACCGTTTTGTAGGGCGTTCCAGGCACCCGTCGCCATGTCGCCCAAGTTCTGCGCGGTATCGCCCAGGTTTTGTGCCGTATCGCCCAGCTCTTGCGCCTTGTCTCCCAACTCCTGTGCCTTGTTGCTCAAGTCCTCCAGCGTATTGGAGCTCGAGCTGTCGGTACCGCTTTGGCCGTCGGACGAGTTGCCCGAGCTGTTCTTGTGCGTGAGCTGAACCTCCAGGTTGCCGTTGTCGTTATAGTAGGCATTCGTAACAACCCAGTTGGAATCGATGACGGGCGTTGAGCCATCGTCGGTCAGGATCACGGCGTTCGAAAGGTCGGCTCCGCGCGACTTGAGGAGCTTCTTGGCGTTGGACCAGTACTGCCCCGGGATATCGCTCAGATCGACAGTGCCAGACGAGGCGGACTCGGTATGCTCGGCAGTGGTATCGGCCGTTGAGCTCCCTCGCTTGTTGAGCATGCCCGACACAATGGCAAACACAACCGACAGCGCAAAGAAGATCGCCAGTACGATGAGGATCTTCTTGATCACGCTCGACGAACGCGACGTTTTCCTCTCTTCGTCCTCGCCATATTGCGGAATCGACTTGGGGTACTCGCGATACGGCTCGCGCGACTCGTAGCGAGGCTGCGCCGTGCGAGGCATATACGTCGTCTGTTGAGGCTGCGGAATGGGATTCTGCGGCAGGTCATCATAGGGATTCGACGTCGAGGCGGCATAAGAATCCTGCGGCGCGTATTCAAACGGGTCCGGAGCTGCGTTGCCATAGGGGCCTTGCGAAGATGCAGCGTAAGAATCCTGCGCCGAGTCGCCATAGCCCATAACCCGGGTGGGCTCGGCAGAAGGCTGCGTCGCGGCGGGGTCGGTATAGCCGGGGTTGGGAACAACGCGGGTCGCATCGGCGCTATCGCCAGCCTGCGCGGAACCGTAACCGCCCATCACGGTTGTCTTGTCCTGATCCATGCAGCGAATCCTTTCCGTCGCCTGTAAGCATCAAGTTATCCATGCATTCTACCCGCGCAAAAGCCTATGATGGGCAGAGCCCGTCGGTATCTACAAGATATGCGCGGGCCTTGGGATCAAAAAGCCCCGCCGGGCCTTGGTAGGCACGGCGGGGCGGGCAAGCAGCTATGAGCAGCAGGCTTAGAACAGGCCGGTGATGTTGCCGTCGTTGTCGACGTCGATGTTCTCGGCCGCGGGCACCTTGGGCAGACCCGGCATAGTTAGAACGCTGCCAGTCAGTGCGACCACAAAGTGGGCACCGGCGGAAACCTTGAGCTCGCGCACGGTGATGCGGAAATTCTCGGGAGCGCCCAGGGCCTTGGCGTTGTCGCTAAAGCTGTACTGCGTCTTGGCGACGCACACCGGCAGGTTGCCAAAGCCGTTCTCACGCAGCTCGGCAAGCTGACGCTTGGCAGCCGGCGTAAAGTCGACGCCATCGGCGCGATAAACCTTGGTGGCAACGGCCTCGAGGGCATCGGCAACGTCGGCGCCGTCCTCGTAGGCAAACTTGAGCTCGCTCGGCTGCTCAATCAGACGCATGACCTCATCGGCCAGGTCGAGTGCGCCCTCGCCGCCCTTGGCCCAAACCTCGGAAAGCTTAACGTTGACGCCGAGCTTCTGGCACTCGGACTCGATGAGCGCAAGCTCGGCCTCGGTGTCCGTCGGGAAGCGGTTGATGGCGACCACGCAGGGCAGACCATAAACGTTCTGGATGTTGTCGACGTGACGCAGCAGGTTGGGCATGCCAGCCTTGAGTGCCTCAAGGTTCTCCTCGTTGAGGTCGGCCTTGGCGACGCCACCGTTGTACTTAAGCGCACGAGCGGTCGCGACGACCACGACGGCGCTGGGGCGAACGCCCGTCATGCGGCACTTGATATCGAGGAACTTTTCGGCACCCAAGTCGGCACCGAAGCCAGCCTCGGTAATGGCGACATCGCCAAAGCGCATAGCCATACGCGTAGCCATGATGGAGTTGCAGCCATGGGCAATGTTGGCAAAGGGGCCACCGTGGACAAACGCAGGCGTACCCTCGAGCGTCTGGACCAGGTTGGGCTTGATGGCGTCCTTTAAGAGGATCGTCACTGCCTCTTCAAAGCCGAGTTGGCCCACCGTGACCGGTTCCTTATCGTAGGTGTAACCGACCACGATCCGGCTGACCCGGGCCTTTAAGTCGCTCAGGTCGGTGGCCAGGCACAAAATCGCCATCAATTCGGAGGCCGGGGTGATGTCAAAGCCGGTTTCGCGCGGCACCCCCTGCATGATCCCGCCCAGGCCGGTCACCACGTCACGCAGGGCGCGGTCGTTAACGTCTTCGACCCGCTTCCAGATCACCCGCCGCGGGTCCAACCCGAGTTCGTTGCTCCGCATCAGGGAGTTGTCAATCAACGCGGCCAGGGTGGTGTTGGC
>URYW01000138.1 GCA_900552145.1 uncultured Collinsella sp.
GAGCAAAACGTTGTGCGTGTCCATGGAATGCGAATGGTCTGAGCCGTCGGCGCCCGTAACCTCGATCCAGGAGTCCTCGCTCGCCACGACCTCGCGGAACGTGTCGTTTTTCATAGCCTCCTGCATCATCAGTGCCACGTCATGTGCTGTCGAGTGCATATCGCCGGCCCACTCGTCAAAATCCAGGCCGTGCGGATTCTCGAAGACCGTACCGGTGCAGCCGAGCTTTATGGCGCGCTCGTTCATGGCCTTTACAAAGGTGGCCACGGCGTCCTTGGTCTTGGGGTCGATCTTTTTGCCTACGTACTCGGCAAGTGCGATGGCGGCATCGTTGCCCGAGGGAATCATCAGGCCGCGCAGGGCCTGCTCCACGGTGAGCTCGTCGCCTTCGAGCAGGCCGGCAGTCGAGTTGCCTACGGTGGCGGCAGCGTTGCTCACCGTGACCTTCTCGTCCATCTTGCAGTTTTCGACGGTCAGGATTGCGGTCATGACCTTGGTGATCGAGGCAATCTTGACCTGATCATCGGCGCCGCGTCCATAGTAGACGGTGCCGTCCTTGCCCATAACAAGGGCATTCGTTGCCTCGATATCGGGCAGGTTTTCTGTCGTGATGCCGCGGGCGTCGGCGGTCTTGCCGCAGACGTCGTCGGTCGTGAGCACTTGGGCGCCGGCAACAGCAGGTACGCCGGCAACAAGGGCGATGGCACAGGCAAAGCCGGCGGCAAGCTGGGCGGAGCGCTTTGCAAAAGAGGTGAGGGACTTCACAGATTTCGCTTTCGACGGGATGGTCTCTTCTGGCACTAGAGTATATCATTTGCCGGCGACGACGATCGTTGCGTGCGCGCATGGCCCGCATTCGTGCTCGAACGGGCGCAAGGGTGCTTAAGGTCGACTTAATCGCCCACGCTTGTTGTGTGTGGCGGGCGCCGCCTCGGGCATAATGGAGCGCGAGAGGAGCATGCATGAACGAGCGCATACTGGTAGTTGATGACGAGAAGGCCATTGCCGACCTGGTTGGCATCTACCTTACAAAGGAGGGCTTTGACGTCCAGATAGCCTACAGCGGGGCCGATGCGGCCAAGGCAATTCTGGAGCAAGAGTTTGACCTGGCATTGCTCGATGTCATGCTGCCCGATATCGACGGCTTTGAGCTGCTGCGTACCATCCGTGCCAGCCATACCTATCCCGTAATTATGTTGACGGCACGCGATGCCCAGCAGGATAAGATCGAAGGCCTTTCGCTTGGCGCGGACGATTACGTGGTCAAGCCGTTCCGCCCGCTGGAGCTCATCGCGCGCGTTCATGCTCAGTTGCGCCGCTACACCAGCTACGGTAGCCGCGCGCAGGCGACCGAGTCGCCGACCATTCAGCTCGACGGCTTGGAGATCAACCGCGATGCTCGTTCCGTGACAGTGGATGGTTCACCGGTTCGCCTCACGCCCACCGAGTATTCAATCTTGCTGTATCTGGTCGAGCATCGCGGCAGCGTGGTGGCCGTGGAGGACCTGTTCCGCGCGGTGTGGAACGAGGACTTTATGCCCGGCTCCAACAATACGGTGATGGTGCATATTCGCCACTTGCGCGAAAAGATCGGCGACGACGCACAAAAGCCACGCTTTATCAAAAACGTCTGGGGCGTCGGCTACATCATCGAATAACGCTTTTCGCTTGTGAGGATCTTGATATGACAAAAGACGATAGGCAAGCGTTCGAGGTGCCCGATCGGCTCTTTGAATACGTGAGGTCGGTCGTCGACAACCGCGCGCTTGCAACGGTGCTGCTCTTTTTGCTGAGCCTGCTGCTGATTGGCATCGACAACATCGTCGGAATCTTGGCGGTGCTGCTTGTCGGCTTTTTGCTGATCGATCGATTTGAGATCGTGTGCCGCTGCGTGGTGATTGGCGGCGCCGCGTGGGCCATGACGTTGGCGATTGGCGCCATGGCGCTCGGCGGCATCGAAGGGCCGGTGCTGTTCGATGCCGGCTTTGTATTCAACATGCTTGGCTTTGTGCTGGCGCTTGCCGCGTGCGTGCTGTTCTTGTGTGGCCGCGCCCTGTACTACCAGGGCTACGAGCAGGGCGAGCAGCATGCCGATTGTGTGCTGGCCGCTCGTATTCAAGATCGCCTGATCGATCACCCCGACACCTGGGATAACATCGACGGCGACTTCTTGGAGGTCGAGGGCGCCCTTAACCGCGTGCGTGACCGTGAGCGCAAGGTGCAGCAAGCTCTGCGTGACGAGTCGCATCGCAAGGACGATTTGGTCACGTACTTGGCACATGACCTACGCACCCCGCTTGCCAGTGTGGTGGGCTATCTTTCGCTGCTGCAAGAGGCTCCCGAGCTGCCGGTTGAGCAACGTGCGCACTTTACGGGCGTGGCGCTCGACAAGGCGCACCGGCTCGATACGCTCATCGAAGAGTTCTTCGATATCACGCGCTTTGACTTCCACGATATCGTGCTCACGCGCGGCTATGTTGATCTGGGGTTGCTGCTGGCTCAGGTGACTGACGAGTTCTATCCCATCCTCAACGAGCAGCATAAGGAAGTCCAAGTTGATATTCGCGAGGACCTGACGGTGCTCGTGGATGGCGACAAAATGGCTCGCGTGTTCAACAACATCATGAAAAACGCTATTGCCTATAGCTATGAGGGCTCGACCATCACGATCGAGGCCAGACGCCGGGACGGCGGTGGCGTGCGCGTGCGCTTTATCAATCAGGGCGATCCCATCCCTGCGGCAAAGCTCAAGGTGATCTTTGAGAAGTTCTATCGCCTGGATGCGGCGCGTGCGACCAATCGCGGCGGCGCTGGACTGGGGCTTGCCATCGCCAAGGAGATCGTATGCGCGCACGGCGGTACCGTTGCGTGTGAATCGACGCCCGAACACACGATATTCACCATCGAGCTGCCCGCCGCATAGCCAGTGTGCCCTTACAAACACTTGACAATGCGCTCACGTGCATATGAGCCGCGATTCCTACTATCGATACTGCTGAATTGATATCGATGTGGAGGTATGCGGTATGACGGCTGCTGCGGCTGTGGAGCCCACGGAGCTTGAAGAACTCATGAAAGCGCAGGCCGAGGCCGCGCGCGAGCGCGAGGTTGGGGATGCGACTCGCCCCACGGCAGAGGATCTTGCCGCCTCGCCGACGCGAATCGATGTTGAGGGCCTCGACCTGTTCTATGGCGACCACCATGCGCTCAAGGACGTGAATATCAAGATCCGCGACAAGCAGATTACCTCGTTCATCGGGCCTTCGGGCTGCGGAAAGTCCACGTTGCTGCGCTGCTTTAACCGCATGAACGACGGCATCAAGGACTGCCGAATCGAGGGCAAGATTGCGCTCGATGGTCAAGATATCCTGGGCGACTACGACATCTGCCGTCTTCGCCAGCGCGTGGGCATGGTGTTCCAGCGCCCCAACCCGTTTCCCATGAGCATCTACGACAACGTCGCCTATGGGCCGCGCGGTATGGGTGTGCGCGATCGCGTCGTGCTCGACGAGCTGGTCGAAGACTCCCTGCGACGCGCCGCCCTGTGGGACGAGGCCAAGGACAAGCTCAAAGAGTCGGGTCTGGGTCTTTCGGGCGGCCAGCAGCAGCGCCTGTGCATCGCCCGCGCACTTGCCGTGCAGCCCGACATTCTGCTGATGGACGAGCCG
>URYW01000139.1 GCA_900552145.1 uncultured Collinsella sp.
GCGGTGTCCCCTCCCTTTCAAGAAAAGGCGGAGGCGGGGCATGCCCCGCCTCTTACACCACATCTCTGCGCGCTACCAGACCTCGGGTTCAACGAGGCGATTTTGACCCAAATACGCTGTTACTAAACTGGTAACAGTACTCATATTTGGCCTTTTTTGACCACGGGTCCTCTTGTTGGTGTCACACAGCTGCTTCGTGCGGGTATCCTAATGCCAACGTGTGCCTATCAGAGGAGAGACCATGCTGTTGTCCGGTATCATCGCCGCCCTTACCAGCCTTTTGATTCCCATCATCATTTTGTTGTTGCTGCTCCCCAACGCCTGTTATGTCGTTGAGCAGCAGCATGCTGTGATCATCGAGCGCTTGGGCAAGTTCAACCGCATCGTCAACGCGGGCTTCCACATGAAGGTGCCCGTGATCGACCGCAAGGCCGCCACGGTGAGTCTGCGCACCATGAAAAACGGTTTTGGCATCGACGTTAAGACCCAGGACAACGTGACCATCGGCCTTGAGGTCTCTGCTCAGTACCACGTAAGCTATGACATGGGCGCCGGCCCGGCAGATTCGGGCATCTACAAGAGCTACTACATGCTGCAGGAGCCCGTCGACCAAATGCGTGACTTCATCACCGATGCCCTGCGCTCTTCCATCCCCGTCTACACGCTCGATGAGGTCTTTGCCAAAAAAGACGATATCGCCAAGGACGTCAACGCCACCGTGTCCGAGCAGATGGCCGCCTACGGCTTCACCCTCGTGTCGACACTTATCACCAAGATCGCGCTGCCGACCGAGGTCGAGAACTCCATGAACGACATCAACGCCGCCCAGCGAAAGCGCGCCGCTGCGCAGGAGCTCGCCGAGGCTGATCGCATCAAGCGCGTCACCGAGGCGACCGCCGAGGCCGAGGCGATGGAAAAGGCGGGCGAGGGCATCGCCAACCAGCGCAAGGCCATTGCGCTGGGCATCAAAGATTCGCTCGAGATCATCCAGGAGACGGGCGTCGGCAACGATGAGGCTAACCAGCTGTTCATGTTTACGCAGTGGTCCGAGATGATGACGGAGTTCGCTCGCACGGGTAAAACCTCGACGGTCGTGCTGCCGAGCGATTTCTCGCAGTCGGCCTCGATGTTCGAGCAGATGCTGACCGCCGGCAAAGTTCAAAACGATTCGAAGGAGTAGACGCGCGTGAAATACACCGTCGTTTGCGTCGGTAAGCTCAAGGAGCGCTTTTGGAAGGACGCGTGCGCCGAATACACCAAACGCCTAGGCGCTTATGCCAAGGTAGATATGCGCGAGGTTGCCGATATCGATCCGGCCAAGGCGGGCGGCGTGGATGCCGCGCGCGACAAAGAAGGCGCGGCGATTCTTGCTGCCCTGCCACCGCGGGCACATGTGATTCTGCTGGCTATCGAGGGCAAGGAGCGTTCGAGCGAGGAGCTCTCGACCCGTCTCGATGACCTCATGCTGCGAGGCAACAGCGACATCGCTTTTGTAATTGGCGGATCGGACGGCGTGAGCGATGCCGTACGCGCCCGCGCCGACGAGATGCTCAGCTTTGGACGCATTACCTTGCCGCACAACCTGGCGCGCGTGGTGCTGCTGGAGCAGATTTACCGCGCCTGCAAGATTAGCCGTGGCGAGCCGTATCACAAGTAGGTCGGCAATACGTAACAATGGCGTGGGACAATGACTTTCGTTTTGAGGAACGCATCTGAGAGGACTGTGTGATATGAAGATCGGATTTGTCGGTTTTGGCAATATGGCGAGCGCTATGGCCGATGGCTGGATTGCCGCCGGCGTGGCCGCGGGCGACATGTGCGCCTGCGCAGGCAGCTACGATGCTCTGGTTGAGCGTTGCGAGGAGCGGCGCATGGCTGCCTGCCACGATGCGACGGAGGTTGTTGCCGCGTCCGATATCGTGGTTGCGGCGGTCAAGCCGTACATGATTGAGAGGGTCTTCGCTCCACTCAAGGATGCGCTTGCCGACAAGGTCGTCCTTTCGGTCGCCTGGACCTGGGATAGCGCCAAGTGGGAACAGGTCCTGCCGGGTGTCGCTCATATCTCGACGGTGCCCAACACGCCGGTTTCGGTGGGCGAGGGCGTTATCGCCTGCGAGAAGGCTTCCACGCTTAGCGGCGAGCAGCGTGCCACGGTGCTCAATCTGCTCGGAAAGCTTGGCACGGTGGTCGAGCTCGATTCGCGCCTGCTGTTTGTGGGCGGTACCGTGGGCGGTTGCGCCCCGGCGTTTGTCGCCATGGCGATCGAGGCTCTGGGCGATGCGGCCGTCAAACACGGTATTCCGCGCGCCGATGCCTATCGTATTGTGAGCCAGATGGTGCTGGGTACGGCAAAGCTGCAGCTTGCAACCGGCCAGCATCCCGCAGCGATGAAGGATGCCGTGTGCTCGCCCGGCGGTGCTACCATCAAGGGCGTCGTCGCGCTCGAGGACGCCGGCATGCGCAGCGCCCTCGTCAAGGCCATCGACGCTACTCTCCAGTAAACTGACCAATAAGGGACAGATTCATTTTGCAGGGTTTTCCTGCGGTTTTGTACCTTGAGCAAAAAGCGCCCCGCAACTGGCTCAATTCCAGTTGCGGGGCGCTTGCGTTTGCCCAGATAAAACCGACCAAAATAAGCCTGTCTCTTTTTGGCAGGTTAGTCCCAGAAGCTGTCTTCCTCATCCTCGGACTTGGGGCCGCGGTCGACATACATCTTATGGGTGCGCTTCTCCATCACAAAGGCAAGAATCGCAAATAGCAGGATGCCGCCGGCGAAAAGGATGGCGAAACCGGTGCGGGTGCCAAACAAAAAGGAAAAAACTGCGTCCATTGGGTGCCTTCTTGCGTAGTTGAGTTGGGTCGTAAACGCTCATAAGTATATACTTGCCCATACATGTACAAGGTTGCAACCTAAATGGAATGTATATCGCCGGAGGATCTAATGCTTGATATCAAGTTTGTTCGCGAGAACCCCGATGCCATCGATACCGCCATGGCAAATCGCCAGACGTCTTGGGATCGCGAGAAGTTCTTTGAGCTCGACGACGAGCGCCGTGCCGTCATCACCGAGGTCGAGGAGCTCCAGGCCACGCGTAACGCCGAGTCCAAGAAGATTGGCGCCCTGATGAAGGAGGGCAAGAAGGACGAGGCCGAGGCCGCCAAGGAGGCCGTGCGCTCCGTCAACGAGAAGATCGACGGTCTGGCCGAGCGCCGTACCGCTCTTGAGCAGGAGCAGTACGACTTCATGTCTCACCTGCCCAACATTCCGTGCGAGGCTACCCCGTACGGTAAGGACGAGGACGAGAACATCGAGCGTCGCCGCTGGGGCACCCCGCGCGAGTTCGACTTCGACTTTAAGCCGCACTGGGATCTGGGTACCGATTTGGACATCCTCGACTTCGAGCGTGGCAACAAGCTCTCCGGCAGCCGCTTCACTGTTCTCGGTGGCGCCGGTGCCCGTCTGGAGCGCGCCCTTATCAACTTCTTCCTGGACACGCACACGAGCCGTGGCTTCAAGGAGTGGTGGCCGCCCATCGTCGTCAAGCGTCAGACAATGTTCGGCACGGGACAGTAGCCCAAGTTTGAGGACGACGCCAATCACGTCTCGAGCGACTC
>URYW01000140.1 GCA_900552145.1 uncultured Collinsella sp.
CTTTGGTTTTTCGGACGTGCTCTCGGCCTTTTTGGCGCTCGATTCCTATGTTGAGCTAACGGGCGCCGGCCGCGTGCCGCTCGCCGAGTTCGTGGACATGGGCTATGTGCGCGACGTGATCGAGCACGTGGTGGTCGTCAAGCACGATTACCGTGCGAGCTACGAGGCCGTGCGCAAGGCCGCGACCGACTTCCCCTCCTTAAACGTCACCGCCGCCTGGTGGGACAACAGCTGGCACGTCACCGTGGGCGCCCGCCCGCTGCGCGCGACCCTGCTGCAGGACGAGGCGTGCGGCCTTATCAACGAGCAGCCTTCCGAGGATGAGTTTCGCGCTCTGGCCGCATCCGTGCGTGCCCTGAGTTACGGCACCAACCTGTGGGGCTCGGCCGACTACCGCCTCCGCATCTCTGCCCCGCTGGCGATTCAGGCCGTGCGCCGCGCCGCCGGCATCGAGCTTTCTGCCGCGCTTGCCCGCGAGTTCGAGACCGTGCGGGTCCCCAAGTTTGCCACGGACGAGTATTCCTGCCGCCGCGTGCCCGGCGTCGATTCTAGTGAGGTGCGCTAATGGCTGCCAAACTCATCGATCTTTCCTTTACGCTCAACGGCCGCAAGGTCAAGGTTCAGATTGCCCCCGACACCATGCTCTTTGCGCTGCTGCGCGAGCAGGGCTGCGCGTCGGTGCGCTGCGCCTGCGAGACCACCAACTGCGGTCTGTGCACGGTGTGGCTCGACGGCGACCCGGTGCTGAGCTGCTCGGTTCCCGCCGCCCGTGTTGAGGGCCACACCATCACCACGCTCGAGGGCCTTAAGGCCGAGTCCGAGGCGCTCGCCCGCGCAATGGCCGCCGAAGGCGCCGAGCAGTGCGGTTTTTGCGCCCCCGGCCTCATCATGAACGTGCTGGCGCTTGCCCGCGCCGCCAAGGAGGACCCGAGCCTCGTCGCCACGCGCGAGGAGCTGTCGCGCCAGCTTGCCGGCAACCTCTGCCGTTGCAGCGGCTACGAGAGCCAGCTGCGTGCCATCGTGCGCTTCCTCAACGAGTCCGGCGTGCAGGTGGGCTTCGAGATGCCCGAGCTGCCGGTCAATAACACCAGCTCCGACGGTGTCGCGTACAAGCAGATCACCCACAAGCAGCCCAAGAAAGACTCGAAGGCGCTGCTCGAGGGCCGTCCCGTCTACACGGGCGACATGGTGCCCGCCGGCGCCCTGATCGTCAAACTCAAGCGCAGCCCCTATGCCCGCGCCAAGATCCGCTCCATCGATACGTCGCGCGCACTGAAGGTGCCCGGCGTCGTGGGTGTCTACACCTACGAGGACGTGCCCAAGCGCCGCTTTACCATCGCCGGCCAGAGCTATCCGCAGCCGAGTCCCTACGACCGCCTGATTCTCGAGAACCTGGTGCGTTACCAAAACGAGGAGGTGGCGATTGTCGCCGCCGAGACCGAGGAGGCCGCCGACAAGGCGCTCAAGCTCATTAAGGTCGACTATGAGGTGCTCGAGCCGCTGCTCGACTTTACCCAGGCACTCGATAATGACATCGTGGTTCACCCCGAGGGCGACGTGACCTTTATGTTCCCGCAGGGCGGCGACGTTCCGCGCAACCTGGTGTGCAGCGGCACGAGCGACTTTGGCGACCTTGACGAGGCCTTCGCCCAGAGCGACATCGTCTTCACCCGCACCTACACCAGCCAAGCCACGCAGACCGCGCCCATGGAAACCTTCCGCGCCTTCGCGACGACCGACGCCTTCGGCCGCATCTCGGTGACCACCTCTACGCAGGTGCCCTTCCACGTGCGCCGCATGGTCGCGCAGTCGCTCGACATTCCGCAGTCGCAGGTGCAGGTCATCAAGCCGCGCATCGGCGGCGGTTTTGGCTCCAAGCAGACGGGCTGCTGCGAGATCTTCGTGGCGTTCGTGGCCCAGCAGACCGGTCGTCCGAGCTACTGCTGCTACACGCGTGAGGAGACCATCACCGCGGGCAACTCGCGCCACCAGATGCAGATGACCGTTAAGCTGGGCGCCATGAACGACGGCACCATTACGGCCATCGACCTGCACACGCTGTCCAACGCCGGCGCGTACGGCGAGCACGCTACCACGACGATTGGCCTTTCGGGCCACAAGAGCCTGCCGATCTACAACCACGTGAAGGCGAGCCGCTTTAGCTGGGACGCCGTCTACACCAATACCAACCGCGGCGGCGCGTATCGCGGCTACGGTGCCACCCAGGGCCAGTTTGCCGTGGAGAGCGCCGTCAACGAGCTCGCCGACATGTTGCACATGGATCCCGCCGACCTGCGCCTTAAGAACATCGTGCACGAGGGCGAGATCATGCCGCAGTACTACAACGAGAAGCTCAACGCCTGCGCGCTTGACCGCTGCCTGCTGCGCGCGATGGACATGATCGGATGGCGCGACAAGCCGCTGGCCGTCGACCTGGGCGATCGCGTGCGTGCTCTGGGCTGTGCGCTCACCATGCAGGGCTCGGGCATCTCCAACGTCGATATTGCCGGCATCGATATGCGCCTGGAAGAGGATGGCTTTATTACCATCGGCACCGGCGCCACCGATAACGGCATGGGTGTCGACACGATCCTGGCGCAGATTGCCGCCGAGGAACTGGGCGTGGAGAGCTCACTGATCGTTGTGCGCGGCGTGGACACCGATGTGTCGCCGTTCGATGCCGGCTCGTACGCGAGCTCGGGCACGTACGTGACGGGCCTGGCAGCCAAGAACGCCGCGACCGAGCTGCGCGAGAAGATCTGCGCCAAGGCCGCCCAGATGTGGGACGTGGACGCCGCCGATGTGGTCTTTGATGGCCAGTACGTGCGCCTGTCCGACGAGCGTGCTGCGCGCGAGCAGAACCGCTACCTTACGCTGCGCGACTTTGCCAACCTGTGCGTCAAGAACATCGCGGGCGGCGACGCGCTCACCTCGCACGCCTCTGCCTGCCTGCCCGTTTCGCCCCCGCCGTTTATGGCCGGCATCGCCGAGGTCGAGGTCGACAAGGCCACCGGCAAGGTGACTGTGGTCGACTACGCAGCGGCTGTGGACTGCGGCACCGTGATCAACGAGGCGCTCGCGCGTGTTCAGGCCGAGGGCGGCATTGCCCAGGGTATCGGCCACGCGCTCTACGAGATTGTTGAGCACGACGACCGCGGCCGCCTGCGCACCGGCAACTTTATGAGCTACAAGCTGCCCACGCGCCTGGATATCGGCAGCATTCGCGTGGCCTTTGAGCCGAGTTACGAGCCGACGGGTCCGTTTGGCGCCAAGTCGATCGGCGAGGTCGTCATCAACACGCCGCTCGCCGCCGTTGCCTCGGCCGTGGCGCACGCCACCGGACATCAGGTTCGCTCGCTTCCGATCACGCCCGAGAAGGCCCTGCTGGGGGAGTAGCCGAGGAGCAGCAACCCATTCGCAAGCCCGGGGAACCCACATCCAGCTTTAAATACGAATAGCGGGATGCGAGT
>URYW01000141.1 GCA_900552145.1 uncultured Collinsella sp.
AAGAGCCACGGTCACGGCATCGCTACGACCATGAGCATCGGCAACTTGCGCAACGCGCTGCAAAACGTGGACGATTACATCATCACCCACAGGCGCGGCTTTTTGGAAAACGGCCTGCTGTACTTTGGCGTGATCTTTACCTTTGTGTTTGGCGCCGTGTTGGGCAACTGGTGTATTGAACGCATGGGCCTGCATGCCATCGTCGTGGCGAGCTTGCTGCTGTTTGTCGCGTTTGCCATCATGTTCATCGACCGCGAGCGCGACTTGCGCTTACGCTGGAAGGTTGCGGCCGAGGCTTGGAAAGAGGGCTGCCGAAAGTAACCGATTGCGGCAAAGGGGCTGTTCCTTTGCCGCAATATTTTTCATCATCTGTTGAAACGCTTTAACACTTTTGACGTTCTCACGCGTTTTTTGTTTCAAAAGCGTTAGGATGGGACTTATAGCGCGAGGCGTAATGGGTGCCCCGCACACGATGGGAGGCTATCAATGGCTAATCGTTTCGTTCTCAACACCATTTCTTATCATGGTTCCGGCGCCATCAAGGAGATCCCCGGCGAGCTCCAGCGTCGCGGCTACAAGAAGATCTTCGTCTGCTCCGACCCCGATCTGGTCAAGTTTGGCGTTACCGCTAAGGTGACCGACGAGCTCGATGCCGCCGGCATCGCTTGGAGCCTCTACTCCGAGATCAAGCCCAACCCCACTATCCAGAACGTCAAGGATGGCGTCGAGGCCTTCAAGGCCGCCGAGGCTGACGCTATCGTGACCATCGGTGGTGGCTCCTCCATGGACACCGCCAAGGCCATCGGCATCATCATCAACAACCCCGAGTTCGCCGATGTCCGCAGCCTCGAGGGCGTTGCTCCCACTAAGAACCACGCCGTGTTCACCATCGCCGTGCCGACGACCGCCGGTACCGCCGCCGAGGTGACCATCAACTACGTCATCACCGACCCCGAGAAGGTCCGCAAGTTCGTGTGCGTCGACACCAACGACGCCCCCGAGGTCGCCGTCGTCGACCCCGACATGATGGCCTCCATGCCCGCCGGCCTGACCGCTTCCACTGGTATGGACGCTCTGACCCACGCCAGCGAGGGCTACACCACCAAGGGTGCCTGGGAGCTCTCTGACATGTTCCACTTTGAGGCTATTAAGCTGATCAGCGAGAACCTGCGCGACTCTGTCGCCGAGGCCAAGTCCGGTCAGCCCGGCTCCGGCCGCGAGGGCATGGCTCTTGGCCAGTATGTCGCCGGCATGGGCTTCTCCAATGTTGGCCTGGGCATCGACCACGCCATGGCTCACACCCTGTCCGCTCACTACGACACCCCGCACGGCGTCGCCTGCGCCATGCTGCTGCCGATTGCCATGGAGTTCAACAAGCCGGTTTGCGCCGAGCGCCTGGCCAAGGTTGCCGTTGCCATGGGCGTTGACACCACGGGCATGAGCACCGACGAGGCCGCCGACGCCGCCATCGCCGCCGTCAAGCAGCTCTCCGCCGACGTGAACATCCCGCACGTCTGCGAGGCCATGAAGGCTGACGAGATCGAGGTCCTGGCCAAGGACGCCATGGCCGACGCCTGCTTCCCGGGTAACCCGCGCGAGGCGACGCTCGACGACGTCATCGAGCTCTTCAAGAAGATCTGCCCGGCTGCCTAGCCTCGTTTGGTGTTCTTTCGCCTGTAGGTGTGCGGTCGCTTTTTGACTTGCCGCTGGCCCCGCCGTGCTACGCACGGCGGGGCTTTTTGTGCTGCGTCGATGCCCTGAGGCGGACAAAACCAAGGCGTACTGCCCGCTGCGGATAGGTGGTGCACTTCCCTGCGTGCATTTTTGGGAGTATTCAACAAGCTCTTAAAAATGCATAACGTTGTGAATGGGCGGTAGTGATCCGCAGGCGCCCATCGACAGCCATTGTGGGCGGGCTATCGATGAGTGGAGGGGGTTGTTACTGAGTTTCTGCTTTGCGACGACCTGCAACACTGCTGTAACCGCGTCGTTTTGTCGTTCGTGATGGGGCCGTTGGGGCCCACGGTGCTGAATACTCCGTTTTTTGCACGGTCCAAGGTGGGGCACCCTGAGACGAAGCAAAAAGATGCCTCATTTCTATGCAAATACCAATAGGATTTATGCAAGATTGAGATTGTAAACCGTGCACGTGCACAAAACCGGTGCGGGGACGTCTGGAGGCGGCTCGGCTCCTGGGGCATTGCACGTGCAGAACGGTTAAAATCGGGACTCGGTCTTAGTTTTACTTGGAAGGATGCATATGACTTCTAATATTGATGCTTCTCTAGAGGAGACGCTCTCCTATATCGCAGGACAGCTTAAGACGCTGACTTCTATTGCCTCCCCTACCGGCTATACACGTGCGGCGACTGATTATCTGATGGAGACCCTGCGCGAAATGGGGTTAGGGCCTGAGCGTTCCAATAAGGGTAACGTGCTCGTTGAGCTTGGCGGCGAGGGCGAGCCGCTCGTACTGGCGAGCCATGTCGATACCCTAGGCGCCATGGTGCGTTCCATTAAGGACAATGGCCGCCTGCGCCCCACGACGCTCGGTGGGCATCAGTGGTCTACGGCCGATGGCGAGAACTGCACCGTCTACACGCGCGACGGCAATGTCTACACGGGCGTGGTTCTTAACACCGAGCCTTCGGCGCACGTGGCCGACGAGCCGGTCAAGACCATCGAGAAGAACATGGAGATCTTGCTCGACGAGAACGTCGACAGCAAGGACGATGTGCTCGAGCTGGGTATTCAGACCGGCGACATCATCGCTATGGATCCTCGCACGACGGTGACGGAGAGCGGCTACATTAAGAGCCGCTTCCTGGATGACAAGCTATCGGCCGCCATTTTGTTGGGCTTGGCGCGTGCCGTCGCCGCTGGCGAGGTGACGCTTTCGCGTAAGGTTTCGCTGCTCTTTACCGTGTACGAGGAGGTGGGCCACGGCGGCGCCTTCGTGCCGGCCGACACGCGCGAGATGATCAGCGTTGACATGGGCTGCGTGGGCGACGACCTAGGCTGCACCGAGCACATGGTGTCGATCTGCGCCAAGGATTCGGGCGGTCCGTACAACTACGACCTGGTGACGGCGCTGTCCAATATCGCGCGCGAGCTTGAGCTCGATTACGCTATCGACGTGTATCCGCATTACGGTTCGGACGTCGAAGCCACGCTCTCTGCCGGCTACGACATTCGCCATGGTCTGATCGGCCCCGGCGTGTATGCGAGCCACAACTACGAGCGTAGCCACATGGACGGCGTGCGCAACACCTTCGAGCTCGTCCGCGCCTACGTACAGCGCTAGCGATGCAGCGGCCTCGGCTGATACGGCAGTACCGACCGAGGCCGTCCTCTCTAAGTTGCGGTGAAATAGGGACTGTTTGGCGGTTTTAAACGCGTAAAAAGTACCGATTTAACCGCAACATAAGATAGGGATGGGGCTACATAAGTGCGCCG
>URYW01000142.1 GCA_900552145.1 uncultured Collinsella sp.
GCGGCATGTCAAAGCGCATCTCGACCGATTTGCTCGTGAGATGGATCATGTCGGTCGTAATGCCGCGGTGCTCAATGGCGAGCTGCATGACGGCACCCGTATACTCGGGCGGGCAGATAATCTTGGCCTTGAGGTAAGGCTCCTCGATGCGCTCGATGCGCGTAGCCTCGGGCAGATCTTGCGGGCTGCGGACATCAATCATCTCGCCGTCGGTCTTGTAGACGTGATAGTCCACCGAAGGGCTCGTGGCAATCAAATCCAGATTGAACTCGCGCTCCAGGCGCTCCTTGACGACCTCCATGTGCAGCAGGCCCAAGAAGCCCACGCGGAAACCAAAGCCGAGCGCCACCGAGGTCTCGGGCTCCCACACCAACGACGGGTCATTGACATGCAGCTTATCGAGAGCGTCGCGCAGGTTCTCGTAATCCTTGTTGTCGATCGGGAACAGGCCCGTATAGACCATGGGCTTGGCCTCGCGGTAGCCGGGAAGCGGCTCGGGGCAGGGATTCGACGCCCACGTGAGGGTATCGCCCACGTGCACGGCCTCGGGATCCTTCAGACCCGTGACCACGTAGCCCACCTCGCCAACCGTCAGTGCGTCGACCGGGGTCTCGGCGGGACGCTTGACGCCCACGCCGTCGACCAAGAAGTCGCCCTCGGCCTGCATCATGCGCAGGGTATCGCCCATTATGATGGAACCGTCAACGACGCGGACCGTGGCGACGCCGCGGTACTCATCAAAATACGAATCCAGGATAAGTGCTTTGAGCGGCGCGTTCGCATCGCCCTTGGGCGGAGAGATCAAAAAGACGATAGACTCCAGCAAATCGTGAATGCCCTCGCCGGTCTTGCCCGATACGCATACGGCATCGTCGGCAGGAATCGCCAGATCATCCTCGATCTCGGTCTTAACCTCGTCGGGATGTGCCGACGGCAGGTCGATCTTGTTGATGGCGGGCACGATATCCAGGTTGGCGTTCATGGCGAGTGTCGCGTTGGAGACGGTCTGCGCCTCGACACCCTGCGTGGCGTCGACGACGAGCACCGCGCCCTCGCAGGCGGCCAGCGAACGCGAGACCTCATAGGTAAAGTCCACGTGGCCCGGTGTATCGATCAGGTTGAACTGATACGTCTCGCCATCGTCGGCGTCATAGGAAACGCGAACGGCATTGGACTTGATCGTGCTGCCACGCTCGCGCTCGATATCCATGGTGTCGAGCAGCTGCGACTCCATGTCGCGCTCGTCGACGGTATGGGTGAGCTCGAGGATACGGTCACTGATCGTGGACTTGCCATGGTCGATGTGCGCAACGATAGAGAAGTTGCGGATGTGGGAAATGTCAATTGAAGTATTCATGCGGACTATCTTACCCGAGCGGTACAAAAAATGGAGCCTGTTCCATAAAACAGGCTCCATTGATGCGCGTAATCTGTGTGGTGTGAAATTTACAACTTAGGCGTTGATGCTGTTCACGAGCTTGGCAAGACCGGACTTGCGGTTGGAAGCCTGGTTCTTGTGGATGACATGCTTGGCGGCAGCCATGTCAAGACGCTTGGTGACGGTCTTGAGGGCAGCCTGGGCCTTCTCGGCATCGCCCTCGGCGACGGCGGACTGGACGTGCTTGGTCAGCGTCTTGAGCTCGGACTTGACAGCCTTGTTACGCATGCGAGCTGCCTCATTGGTGCGGATACGCTTCTTCTGAGACTTGATGTTTGCCACTTCTGGAGTTCCTTTCGAGTTCCTTGCAAAAAATGTATGACACCTCTGAGACACGGTGAGGTCATGCAAGCGCCTACTATAGCACGCTCCCCCTCAAAGGGATAGAACGAATTTGTCAAATAGGCAGGTATCATCACGATTTTCTCAAGATGTTCGTAATCCAGAGCAAAAGCGCGGTCTCCGAATCGGCAGAACCCTTCAGTGCGAGCTCCACATCGACCGCGCCCTCGAGCGCGGCAACGAGCTCGGTCATCGAAAAACGACGGGCCCAGGTAAGGTGATTTTTGACCTGCCAGGCCTGAAGCTTGAGCGTCGCGGCCAGCTCACGACCCTGTCCACGCGCATCGAGTGCCTTGGCGACGATAAGCTCGCGAATGCGCCCGCACAGCAGCGTGTAGGTCCACACATAGCTCTTGGCGGGCAGTAGATTGAAGAGCTCAAGCGAGCGGCGCATGTCACGGGCCGAGACCGCATTGAGAAAGTCCCAGGGCTGAACTTCGGCCGTGCGCACGATCCAGCGCTCTACATCGGCAAGCTCAATTTGTGGCGCCTCGACCATCTGGGCAAGCTTGGACAAGTCGTTATCGAGCATGCGGGTGTTCTCGCCCGAGCGCGAAACGAGCTCCTCGGCGGCGGCCGTAGAGATGGACTTTCCGTGCTGCGTCGCCATCTGCTGCACGCGGCGCGGGAGCTCCCAGCGCTTGGTGCCCGAACAGTCGATCACGGCCTTCTTGTCAATCTTGGCGATTGCCTTATACAGGCGCGTATTCTTGGCAAGTGAGTCGGCAATAATGAGACAGACCGTCGTGGGGCTGGGACTTGCGAGGTACTCGACAAGCGGTTCCGAGACCGCCTTGGCAAGCTTGGAGCAGCCGTCGAGGATCACCAGGCGAAACTCGCTGCCCATGGGAAAGGTATTGAGCGAGCCGATGATCGACTCGATATCGGGATCTTTCGTCATGTCGCGTTCATCGAGGTTGAACTCAACCATACCCGACTTTTCCAAGCGAGCTTTCATACGCGAGACGGCGTGGTCGCGCTTGACCCCATCGCTACCGACGATCAGATATGCCGGCAGCAGACCGGTTTCGGACATTGCGCTCCCCTCTCGCAGGCTCTCATGTTTGTACCGTGCCATTTTAGCCCAGGGGTTGGTCCCGCGCCAACGACGGCATCACGGTCGCTGGCATCGCATGGCAAAGCCCTTCGCGGTCAGCGTGACGGTAATGTCGCCGTGTTCGATGGTGCATGCGAACGCACCACCCGCTTCCTTAACTGCATCGATGCAGGCATCCGACGGATGGCCGTAACGATTCCCCTCGCCGGCGCTCGCGATAGAGAACTCGGGCTTAAGCGTGCCCAGCAGGTCTGTGTCGACGGAAACTTTTGAGCCATGATGCCCCAGCTTGAGCACATCGATATCTCCCACCTCCTGTACAAACTCGCGCTCCTGATCGAGCTCGGCGTCACCAGTAAGGAGCACGCGCAGGCTCTTGCCTTCCTGAGCGTAGGAGAGCAGCAAAACAAGAGAGTCCTCATTGCCCTCGCCATCCACCGTGTCAAACGGCCACATCACACGAGCCCGAAATGCGCCGAAATCGACCGTGTCTCCGCGAGCCACCTGCCGATACGTTACACCCGGGCGATTCAGGACCTCAGTAGGCGCGCCGTCAAGTGCA
>URYW01000143.1 GCA_900552145.1 uncultured Collinsella sp.
GCCTACGTGACGCCGTTTAGGTATCAGGCCGAAGGAAAGAAGCAGCCGGTGCGCCCCTGTCTGACCAATGCGCTGCCCAATCGCGCCGGCGGTCTGACGGTGCTGTGCGACATGGGTGCCAACCCCGATGTCGAGGTTGACGATATGGTGCGTTAAGCCCAGATGGGCAGCGCCTATGCCCGCGTCGTCCTGGGCATCGAGCATCCCCGCGTCGGTCTGCTTGCCAACGGCGCCGAGGACGAGAAGGGTTCTAACTTTACCTAGGCCTGTATCCCTGCTATGAAGGCCGCCGTTCCCGGCTTTGTTGGTAACTGCGAGGGCACCGACCTCACCTCAGGCAACTTCGATGTCGTCGTTGCCGATGGTATGTCGGGCAATATTGCGCTCAAGGCCACCGAGGGCGCTGCCAAGTTTTTGCTGCAGGAGCTCAAGGGTGTCTTTATGTCTTCGCTCGGCACCAAGATTGCCGCGCTGCTCATCAAAAAGCAGATGCGCGAGATTAAAGCCAAACTTTCGGGCGACGCCAAGGGCGGCGCGATTCTTTTGGGCCTGCGCGGCGTGGTCCTGATCGGCCATGGTGCCACCTCGGTCGAGGCTGTCAAAAACGGTGCGCTCGCGGCGGCCGAAGCCGTGCGCGCCGGGCTGGTCGAGAATGTCGCCAACTCTATGGACGGTATCGTTTTATAAGAGCGAGTTAGAGCGCTGTTATGTGCTTCGCGGTGCACGTCGTGGGGTAGAATCAGAACCGTGTCTTGGTACCGCCCGGGCGGTACCATTCTTTTGGTATTCATGCACTATGAGAGGAAGCGCTATGGACCGCTCCGAAATCTTCGACAAGATCGCCGAGGTCGCTGCTGACGTTCTGGGCGTCGATGTTGCCGAAATTAGCGAGGAGACCACCTTTGACGACCTCGATGCCAACTCGCTCGAGCGCCTGCAGCTGGTTACGGCTATCGAGGACGAGTTCAACCTCGAGATCGATGACGAGACCCTACTCTCGCTCAACTCTGTCGCCGACGCCGTCGACGCGATCGAAAACGCCAGGGAGGCCTAGGTCTTGGCTTTATCCGAACGACTTACGCGTGCCCAGGAAATCCTGGGGCACGAGTTCAATAATAAGGTGCTGCTGCGCGCGGCCCTTACGCATCCCTCGGCAGTCGAGGGCCAGCCGGTTTCTGCCAGCTATGAGCGCCTTGAGTTCTTGGGCGATTCCATTTTGGGTGCTGTGGTCGCACGCTCCCTGTTTGAGTCCTATCCTGAGTTTGACGAGGGCAAGCTCACGCGCCTGAAGGTGTCGCTTGTCTCGGGCGCTACGCTGTCCGAGGTTTCTCACGAGCTGGGCATCGACGACATCATCATCTTTGGTGCCTCCGAGACCGGTACCGGTGCGCGCGGCCTGCATTCGGCGCTCGAGAACGTCTACGAGTCGCTCGTGGGCGCACTGTACCTGGATGCCGGCTGGGACGTTGCGGCGGAGTTTATCCATCGTACGCTTAAGCCGCATTTGGCTTCCGAGCGCGCCGAGCATCCCGCGAACCCCAAGTCGTTTTTGCAGGAGTGCGTGCAAGCCGACGGTCACGAACCCCCGGCGTACAAGCTCGTTGGCTCCGAGGGCCCGGCGCATGCGCCCACCTTTACCGCCGTGGTGTTGATCGATGGTATTCGTCAGGGTCGCGGCTCCGGCTCCTCAAAGAAGGAAGCCGAGGGAGCCGCCGCGCTCGAAGCGCTCGACCGCATGGGTTACGCCACCAACGGCGTGATTCTGAACAAGAAGCACGTGTAAGCGAGGAACCGTGTATCTCAAGTCCCTCACGCTCAAAGGGTTCAAGTCGTTTGCCGACCGCGCCCATATGACGTTTGAGCCGGGCCTGACCGTCATCGTCGGTCCCAACGGCTCGGGAAAATCGAACATCTCTGACTCGATTCTGTGGGTCCTGGGCGAGCAGAGCGCCAAGCAGCTGCGCGGCCAGGCCATGGAGGATGTCATCTTCTCGGGCTCGTCAGCGCGCAAGCCGGTGGGTGTCGCCGAGGTCACGCTTGTGCTCGATAACTCGGACCATATGCTGCCCGTCGATTTTGACGAGGTCGCCATCACCCGTCGTATGTATCGCTCGGGCGAAAGCGAGTACCTCATCAACTCGAGCCCGTGCCGCCTGATGGACATTCAGGACATCTTGCACGATTCGGGCCTGGGCAAGGATACACATTCCATCATCAGCCAGGGCAAGCTCGATGCCATCTTGCAGAGCCGCCCTGAGGAGCGCCGTGCCCTCATCGAGGAGGCCGCCGGCATCTCCAAGCACAAGCGCCGCAAGGAGCGTGCGCTCAAAAAGATTAAGTCGATGGACGAGCACCTGACGCGTGCCCGCGACATCAATAAGGAAATCGCCCGTCAGCTGCGACCGTTGGAGCGTCAGGTCGATCGCGCGCGCAAGTACAAAGAGCTGTCCTCGCGTGCGAACGAGCTTACGCAGATGCTAGCCGTCGACGAGCTGCGTTCGCTGCAGTCGCAGTGGAACGACCTGGAGAGCCGTTCCAAGGAAGGCGCCGCCGAGCTGGAGCTTGCGCAGTACCGCTTGGGCGAAAAGGAGCGCGAGCTCGAGAAGCTTCAGGTCATGCTCGAGGAAAAGGGCCTGTTTGTGGGCGACCTGGGCGAGCAGCGCCGTCATATGCAAGATGTGGTCGGCCGCATTAACTCCGACATGCGCCTGCTCGAGGAAAAGGGCCACAACATGGTGTCGCGCCTGTCTGACATGCGCGGGCAGATTTCGAGCTCCGAGCATCAGCGACGTCGCGTGTTCGAGGAGCTCGAGGACGCGCGTGCGCAGCTTGAGGAAGTGACCGGTGCGCACATGCAGGCCCAGGAGGACGTCGACGCCGCTGGTCCTGCCGCCGCTGAGCTCCACGAGCGGCGCGTGGCGCTCGACAATCAGATTTCGCAGCTTACGCGTGAGCAACGCGATGTGCAGCGCGTGGCCGATAACACCGCGCTCGAGCTTGCCAAGGTGAAGGACTCGCTGAGCAATGCCGAGGTCGAGGACAACATGTATGCCTCGCGCCTGGAGCAGATTGACGAGCAGCTCGAGGAGGTCATGGCCTCGCTCGAGAGCCGTCGCGACCGCGCCGAGGAGCGCGAGGGCGCTCTTGAGGAAGCGCGCCAGGCTCAGGTTGATGCGCGTGTGGCCACCGAGACGGCACGCGCGGCCCTGAAGGACCTGCGTGCCCGCGAGAGTGAGGCGCGCAACAAGCTATCCGAGGTGCGCTCGGAGCTTGCCAGCCAAAAGAAACTCGATGCCCGCATGGCCGACAGCTCGCCGCTCGTGAGCCGTCTGGTGGGGCCGAGGGCGGACGAAGAAAGGCGAGGGCTGGGGGAAGTGGGGGCGGCGCGGAGCGGGG
>URYW01000144.1 GCA_900552145.1 uncultured Collinsella sp.
GAAAAAGCAATGCTCGAAGGCATCACATTGGACGATCCGACGATTAACGAGGCTCCGGCAATCGATGACATGCAGACTGTCGGACCCGACAGCCCATCACTCAACCAAACAAGCAGCTTCGCGCCCGAGGGCAAGGTCTTCGGGGCCGGAAACTAGGCTGACTAACACGGTGGGTACCCTAGCGACGTGCAAAATTGCGAGTATTCAGCAGAGCCGGGTGTCCATCACCCTCGAGTGGATCCAAAAGTGAAGCGAAATCACTCTTGCGTGAGAACGTTAGGCAACATTTGAGGAATAACTCATCGGTTTACCAGCCTAAGATAACTCTTTAGCTGCATTATTTGGCCTGCGATAAATTAACGGACCCCCTATCATTGCAGAATACTCCAATTTTTGCACGGCGCAGGGGCACCCACCCCGCCATCACCTATCAAAACCGCTTTAGTCCGGGATCCCGTCCGCTTTTCCTTATCATTTTGTACGACGGATTGCCTAAACGATATTGACATATGAACATGCGCTCATATAATCGGAAATAAGTTATATGAGCGCATGTTCATATGAAAGGATGTTGCAATGAGCAACCACGCCGATGAAACGAAAACTGACATCGAGGCCACCGAACCCGCAATCCCCACCACCTGCTCGCCCGAGGACCTTCCCGACGAGGAGCTTCTCTACGACCTCGCCGACCTGTTCAAGGTCTTCAGCGACACCACGCGCATCAAGATTCTCTATGCCCTCATGGGCCGCGAGCTCTGCGTGGCCGACATCGCCGAGGCGACCGCAACCTCGCAGTCGGCAGTATCGCACCAGCTGCGCACGCTTAAGCAGTCGCACCTGGTCAAGTTCCGCCGCGACGGCCGCAACATCCTCTACTCGCTTGCCGACGATCACGTCTACACCATGCTCAACCAGGGCATGAGCCATATCTGCGAATAGCAACCAACCACGGTACCAGCGCGGCCTGCAACCAAGCCGCAAAAACAAGGAAAGGAATCCATCATGAAAAAGCAGTTTAAACTCGACGAAATCGACTGCGCCAACTGTGCGCGCGAGCTTCAGGACGAGCTGGCCAAGCTCGAGGGCGTCAAATCCGTGTCCGTCAACTTTATGACCCAGAAGCTGACGCTCGAGGCCGATGACGCCGAGTTCGACGAGGTGCTCAACCGCGTCGTGGAATTCACCGCCGACGCCGAGCCGGACTGCGAGATCATTCTCTAGCCCAGGTTTACGCCAGCCTACAAGGCCGCGCTTGCCGCGGCCTTTGCTCGCGAAATTATATGAGCGAGTGTTCATACATTCAATTGGGAGGATACGAGTCATGGCCACCGCCGACCCCAAGAAGAAAAAGAAAAAGCGCAGGAAAAAAGAGTCACTCGAGCATAAGCGCAACCGCATCCTGGTAGCGCTGGGTATTTTTGCCGTAGTGTACGCCCTCGATGAGCTCGGCCCACTCGCCGCCGCATTCGGCACCCCGGGCGACATCTACGCCAGCTTTGCGCTGTTCCTCGTGCCGTTTTTGATTGCCGGCTACGACGTACTGCAAAAGGCATTCAATAACATCCGCCGCGGCAAGGCCTTCGACGAGAGCTTCCTCATGGCCGTCGCGACCATCGGCGCGTTTGCCATGGTGCTCTTCCCCGATACCGACCCGCACATGGCCGAAGGCGCCGCTGTCATGCTGTTCTACCAGGTCGGCGAGCTGTTCCAGGCATACGCCGTGGGCAAGAGCCGCAAGTCGATCAGCGCCATGATGGACATCGCGCCCGACTACGCTAACGTCGAGCAAGCCGACGGCACACTCGAACAGGTCTTTCCCGATGACATCGCCGTCGGCACCGTGATCGTGGTCAAACCCGGCGAGCGCGTGCCTATCGACGGCATCATCGTCGAGGGCGAAACCCAGCTCGACACCGCCGCGCTCACGGGTGAGTCGGTCCCCCGCCCCGCCAAGTCCGGCGACGACATCATCAGTGGCTGCATCAACATGACGGGCCTCATCCACGTGCGCACCACCAAGCCTTTTGGCGAGTCCACCGTCGCACGCGTCCTGGAGCTCGTGGAAAATGCCAGCGAAAAGAAGGCACGCACCGAGAACTTCATCACGCGCTTTGCCCGCGTCTACACCCCCGCCGTCACCGGCGCGGCCGTGGTGCTCGCCCTTGGCGGCGGCCTGGTCACCGGTGCCTGGTCCGACTGGATTCTGCGCGGCCTGACCTTCCTGGTCGTCAGCTGCCCGTGCGCGCTCGTGATCAGCGTGCCGCTGAGCTTCTTTGGCGGCATCGGCGGCGCATCCAAGCTGGGCGTTCTCATCAAGGGTTCTGACTACCTCGAGTCGCTCACCGACGTGGACACCGTCGTCTTCGACAAAACCGGCACGCTCACCAACGGCACGTTCTCGGTCGTGGCGGTACACCCCGAGGCAGGCTATACCGAGCAGTCGTTGCTTGAGGTCGCAGCCCTTGCGGAGTCGTTCTCCGATCACCCCATCGCGCAGTCCGTGCGCGTCGCCTACCAGGGTGAGGTCGACCCCAAGCGCGTGAACGACTCCGCCAACGACGCAGGCCACGGCGTGACGGCAACCATCGACGGCAAGCACGTCGTCGGCGGCAACGCAAAGATGCTCGCCGCAGCCGGCGTTGAAGCGCCGGACTGTGAGGTTGTCGGCACGATCCTCCACGTGCTTGTCGATGGCGTGTATGTCGGCCACATCGTAATTGCCGACACCGTAAAGGCCGATGCCGAGCAGACGATCCGCGACCTGCACGCCGCCGGAATCAACCGCACCGTCATGCTCACGGGCGACCGCGAGGAAGTGGCAGCCGCCGTGGCCAAGCAGCTGGGCCTCGACGAGTTCCACGCGCAGCTGCTGCCGGGCGACAAGGTCGAGCGTGTTGAAGCGCTGCTCACGGCCGAAAGCGGCAAGGGCAAGCTCGCCTTTGTGGGCGACGGCATCAACGATGCGCCCGTGCTTACGCGCGCCGATGTGGGCATTGCCATGGGCGCCATGGGGTCCGACGCCGCGATTGAGGCCGCCGACGTGGTGCTGATGGACGACAAGCCGTCCAACATTTCCCGCGCGATCCGCGTGGCGCGCAAGACTATGGCGATTGTTTGGCAGAACATCATCTTTGCGTTGGGCGTCAAGCTGCTGATTTTGGTGCTTGCGGCGCTCGGCATCGCCAACATGTGGCTTGCGGTCTTTGGCGACGTAGGCGTGGCAATCATCGCCATCCTGAACGCCATGCGCGCGATGGGTGTCAAGAACCTGTAGCGTTCGTGGGCTGTCCGGCCGGGACCGGGCTTGGTTTTGAAAACGTCCTCGACCTATGAAGTGCCCCCGTTCTGCTCCTTCGGAGCTACGAACGGGGG
>URYW01000145.1 GCA_900552145.1 uncultured Collinsella sp.
CACGCCGTGCTCGTCGCTCACCAGGAACAGCGCGCCCTTAAGCTGCGCGGGAATGTCTACGCGCGTGACCGGGATGCCCTTGGTCTGGGCCAGCTGCTCGATGAGCGTCGCCGTGCCGCACAGAAACTCGTCCGCCGGCGCCACAAAGGCGAGCTCGCCGTTGTTGACAGCGGCGAGCAGCTCGGGCGCCACGCCGGTTTCGTCGGCCTCGGAGCGGGCCTCGGCGGAGCGGGCACGCAGCGCCTTGGCCGACGTATCGGCGAGCGGCTCGTACTCCCCCACCGTCATGGCGGCGTTGCCGTTAACGTCGATCACCAGCATGAGCACGCCGTCGCGTGCGGTGTAATCGCCCTCGGCAAGCGACCACTCAACGTGCTGTTTGGCCCAGCTGAGCATGTTATGGGTAAGCGGCTCGCCCTGCACCAGGCGCTCGGACAGCGCACGAATGTGGCGGTTGAGCATGGGCACCTTTTTGTTGGACATGCGCCAGCGGCAGATAAGCGCGGGCTTGTCGAGCGTGAACTTCTCGACCGCCTCCTGATTGGCGCAAAAGTCCTCGTACGCACGCTGATCCTCGGCATTGCCAAACAGCTCGGCATCATCAATCTGGGGCATGGTTGTACCTTTCGTGTTAGTCATTCCGTCCTCTTATACCAAAAAGACGGCCCTCCAAACGGAGCAGCCGTCTTTTGCAGAGATTATTTTGTTCCGGGGCGAAACTTAGTGCCTAAAGTGGCGGGCGCCGGTAAAGACCATAGCAATATTGTGCTCGTTGCAGGCCTGAATGCTCTCGTCATCGCGCTTGGAGCCGCCGGGCTGGATGATGCAGGTCACGCCGTGCGCGGCAAGCACGTCGACGTTGTCGCGGAACGGGAAGAATGCGTCGCTTGCGCAGGCAAAGCCGCCCTTCTCCACGCCCTCACGCTCGCAGAAGTCCTCGGCACGCTCGCAGGCCAGCAGTGCGGAGTCTCCGCGGTTGGGCTGACCGGGGCCCATGCCAATGCCGGCCTTGCCCTTGGAGACCAGGATGGCGTTAGACTTGACGCCCTTGCAGACCTTCCAGGCAAACTCGAGCTCGGCCATCTCGGCGTCGGTGGGCTTGCGGTCGGTGGGGAACGTAAAGGTCGCGGGATCCTCGGTCACGTGGTCGACTTCCTGCACCAGCATGCCGCCGTCGATGGAGCGCAGCTCCACCTGGGCGCCGTGGTCCACGCCGCCGGTGGCCAGCACGCGCAGGTTGGGGCGCTTGACCATGCGCTCGAGCGCCTCGGCAGTGTAGCTCGGGGCGATGATAACCTCGACGAACTGCTTGTTCTGATCGGCAAAGTGCTCGACCAGCTCATAAGGAACCTCGCGGTTGCAGGCGATGATGCCGCCAAAGGCGCTCTTGGGATCGCAGGCGAAGGCGCGGTCGTAAGCAGACGTAATGTCCTCGGCAACGGCGGAGCCGCAGGGGTTCTGGTGCTTGAGAATCACGCAGGCCGGCTCGTCGAACTCGCGGACCAGGTTCCAAGCGGCGTCGGCATCCAGATAGTTGTTGTAGCTGAGCGGCTTGCCCTGGATCTGCTCGGAGCCCACGAGCGGGAACTGCGAGCTCGCGGTGTTCTCGCAACCCTCGGCAAAGCGATAGACCGTGGCCTTCTGCTGCGGGTTCTCGCCATAGCGCAGGTCGTCGACCTTCTCCAGCGAGATCTCGAGCTTGGCAGAGGTGTCCGCCACGTCGCTTGCCTGGGCGGCAAGCCAACGGGAGATAGCCGTGTCGTAGGCGGCGGTGGTCTGGTAGACCTTCACCTGCAGGCGACGACGGGTGGAAAGCGTGGTGCAGCCACCGGTCTCGTGCATCTCGGCCAGGACGGCATCATAGTCGGCCGGGTCGGAAATGACGGTAACGCTCGTGGCGTTCTTGGCGGCAGAGCGCAACATGGAGGGACCGCCGATATCGATGTGCTCGATGGCGTCCGCGAAGGTGACCTCGGGGTTGGCGACGGTCTTCTCGAACTCGTACAGGTTGACGACGACCAGGTCGATCAGCTTAATGCCGTGCTGAGCGGCCTCCTGCATGTGCTGCTCGGAATCGCGGCGGGCCAGCAGCGCGCCGTGAACCTTGGGGTGCAGGGTCTTAACGCGGCCGTCCATCATCTCGGGATAGCCCGTGAACTCCTCGATGGGGGTTACGGGAACGCCCGCGTCCTCGATGGCACGAGCCGTGCCGCCCGTAGAGATGATCTCGACGCCAAAGTCATCGACCAGCGTCCGTGCGAAATCGACGACGCCCGTCTTATCGGTAACCGAGATCAACGCGCGTGCGATCTTCACATCAGATCCCATGCAGTCCTCCTGTCTGGTACGCCGCCGTGCTCTGTGAGTCGGTGATACGTCGATCTGCAGCGCTCGCGCAGCGGCATTGAAAATACTGATTCAATGTAGCGCATCGAGCGCATCGATGCACCCCGCAACGGGCGCATGTGCAGAAAAAGTTTGCGAGCAGAGGGGATGGGCACGGCACCGGGCACGGTGAGTTCATGGAACACAGGGGCACCATAATTAGATGCCAATGGCGTGGTAGAACTGTGCTCGATATGCATCCGCAAAAGAAAGAGGCACCATGGTCTCGCGGGTTCTCTACCGACCGTTTGATACCGAAGACTTCGACGCCATCGCGCTGATTCTACAGCAGCTCTGGCATAACAATTCGGATAACGATGAGTACAACCGCCTCGAGGCCGCGTGCGACCTCGCCTATTGCCTTTCGTCGTCGACGTTTTCACAGGTTGCGGTGATTGACGGCGAGGCGCGCGGCATTGCACTTGCACGCGCAGGACAGAACTCCGGCGTCACTATCAACGAGCATTGGATGGATACCGAACGCGCGCTGCTATCGCAGCTGCGTGAGCTGGAGCCTGATGCCTGCGCCGAGTATCTCTCGTTTGTGCGCGCAACCATCCGAACCAACAACCGCCTGCTCGAGAGCAGCCCGTTGCCGCACGACAACGAGGTCACGCTGCTTGCCGTGGATCGCGATGTCCATGGCCTGGGCGTTGGCACGGTTCTGCTCGATGCCGCGATCTCGCACCTGTCCTCGCTTGGAGCGACGAGGGCGCACCTGTACACCGACTCCAACTGCTCGTGGAAGTTCTACGAGCTGCACGGCTTTAAGCGCACCGCCACGCACCGCGCCAACCGCGAAGAGCGCCGTCACGACATGCCGCGCGAAAGCTTCCTCTACGAACTCGACCTAACAGCCTAAACCCGGCAGTTAGGGACGTTCCTTTTAATATGAGCAGGACATTGTCAAGAGGCAAAATCGGGCCTGGCCCCAACGATATGGGGTCAGGC
>URYW01000146.1 GCA_900552145.1 uncultured Collinsella sp.
AAAGCGTGCCAGTAAACGCCGACTCCTACGACGGCCACTTCTGCGCCCGCCTGGTCCACAAGTAACTACTAAGTTGCGGTGAAATAGGGATTGAATAGCGGCTTCAGCCCACCAAACAGTCCTTATCTCACCGCAACTCATAGAGCCACCTATAACGCAAAGAATCAGCCCCGCGAGCGATGTCGGGCGCGGGGCTGTTTGGTTTCTAGTGGCTATGCGGGCAGTTGGCGCAGCAGCCGCTTGTGTCGCTGGTGCTGGAGCCGCCGCTTCGCTGGTCGGTGTTGTAGAAACCGCTACCCTCAAACTTGATGCCGCTGGCCGAGAACGTCTTGGCCGCCGGGGCGCCGCAGCTCGGGCAAACGACCTCGGGAGTCTCGGACATGGGATGCTCAACCTCAAACACGTTGCCGCAGCTCGAGCACTTGTAATCGTAGCGCGCCATAATACTTCCTTTTCAGCACAAAGCGGGCAGATCGCTCTGCCCGCATAAATTCAAACGTCTGTAACTGTACCCTATATCGGGGGTTTTATCACGCTTCGCCCCAGAATCTATGGTTGTTGCGCAGGAGCTGTGCGGTTTTGTTCTCAGCGGCTGCAATGTCCGCCTCGTCAGCCTGCCAGGTCCAGTTGCCCGTGGCCACGCCCGGAACGTTCATGCGCGCGTCGTCGCCAAGCCCCAGGACATCCTGCAGCGGCATCATCACCAGGGGAGCGTCGCTTGCCAGCGCATCGCCCATCAGCTTGGCCGCCACCTCAACACCGCTCGGCTCGTCGCCGCCGGCAAAGGAGCGCGTGCACCAACCGGCGAGCGTCGACGTATCGTGCGTCGAGGTGTACAGGATCTTTCCTGGCGTGGGGTGCACGCCGCAACGGACGTCGTAATCGCTAACCTCCAGCACGTCCATGCCGGGGAAACCGCAGGTCGAAGCCATGGCGCGAACACCGGGCGTCAAATAGCCCAGGTCCTCGGCGATAAAGTTGAGCGGACCCAGCTCGTCGTAGGCAGTCTGGAACAGGTCTTTGCCCGGTCCCGCCAGCCAGCGACCGTCGGCGCAGGCCTTGCCGGCGGGGATGCTAAAGTAGCTGTGGAACCCCAGAAAGTGATCCAGACGCACGCGGTCGTAGAGCGAGAACGCGCGGCGCAGGCGATCCATCCACCAGCTATAGCCGTTCTGCTTCATGTGGTCCCAGCGGAACGTCGGGTTGCCCCATACCTGACCCTCGGGCGCAAAGTTGTCGGGCGGCGCGCCGGAAATCTCGATTGCTTTGCCGGTATCGGACAGCCAGAAGTTCTCGGGTTCGCTCCACGCGTCTGCCGAATCGTCGGACACGTACATAGGAATGTCGCCGATTACCTCGATACCCTTCTTGTGCGCGTAGTTCATGAGCTCGCACCAGGCCAGGTCAAAGCGGTACTGCATGTACGCCTGAAGCTCGGCCTCGTTGTGGAAGCGCTTGTCGTCGATTAGATGCTCGTTGTAGCGAGCGACATCTGCCGGCCAATTGTGGCGCGACTCGCCCTCAAAGTACTTTTTGACGGCCATATAGACGCAGTATTTCTCGAGCCAATCGGCATTGCGATGTTTAAACGCTGTGTACAGCGGGTCGGCATCCTCGCCGCCGCGGGCCTTCCAGGTCTCAAAGTCGGCGGCCAGCTCCTCGTGGCTCTCGGGTAGCAGGTCGATATTGCCTGCAAAGGCCGAAGGACCGGCGTATGGGGAGCGGAAGAAGTCCGTGGGGTTGACGGGGAGAACCTGCCAGTAGCGCATGCCCATGGCGGCCAGATGGTCGATAAAGCGACGCGTGGGCGCACCGATCGTACCGGGCTTGCCGTCGTCGGTCGGCACCGATGTGATATGGCACACAACACCCGCACCGTGATCGAGCGGCTCCTGCAAGCGCTGCTCGGCATGGTGATAGATGATCGACGAGCCCAGCGGATACAGATCGAGCGTGACCGTACCGTTATGGATCTCACACTCGTGACCGCTGATCACGTCACTCGCGCATTCGCCGAGCGCCGGAATCGTCACCCGGTGTGAATTGCGCAGGCTGCGGTTGATGATAACGGTCGCGGACTCGCCGTCGTTACCGGTACGGTTGTAGGCCAGCACTTCGTCATTGAGCGCGAAGGCCTTGATTTCACCGTCGATCATAAACGGCAGCGCGCGGCGCACGGCAGATGCGTTCTTGACGATTGCAAACGTATCGAAGTCGTGCAGGTCTTCCTTGGTCGGCATGGTGCGGCGATTACCCGGATCGGTCAGGCCCTCAAGGCCGTACTCGTCACCGTAATAGATTGAGGGAACGCCCGGGAATGTCATCTGCATAAGCGTCGCGAGCCAAAATCGGCTCTTGGCCAGGCCCATCGAGTTCTCGTCCAGGCGCCACTTGCTGCGTTCGCTCTCGGGCAGCTGCGACTCGTCAGGGCCGCCGCCGAGCACCGAGATAATGCGCGGACGATCGTGGCTCGAAAGCAGATTTAGTGCGCAAGACAGTGCCTCACGTGGATAGTTCTCGCGTAGGGTCTCGATATCCTCGGCAGCTTGGTAGGCGTTTTTGTAGCCCATCAAAAAGCCGATGACCATGTCGCGAAAGGGGTAATCCATGGCCGAGTCGAGCTCGGAGCCTTGCAGATAGCGACGCAGATGGCCGTAGCTGATCTTGTTGGAGGCATCTTCCCAGACCTCGCCGAGCAACAGCGCGTCGGGCTTCTCGGCGAGCACGGCCTTCTTGATCTCGGCCAGGAAGTCATCGGAAAGCTCGTCGGCCACGTCTAGGCGCCAGCCATGAGCGCCGGCACGTAGCCATTTACGGATCACGCCGTCCTTGCCCAGGAGCCGCTCGCGTACCAGTTCGGAGCTCTCATTAATGGCGGGCATATTGCCCACGCCCCACCAGCAGTCGTACGAGCCGTCCTCGTGGAAATAAAACGCATCGCGCCACGGCGAATCCTCGCTCTGCCACGCGCCCACGCCGGGGTAGTTGCCGTAGCGGTTGAAGTAGATCGAATCGTCGCCCGTGTGGTTGAACACACCGTCCAGAATGATGGAAATGCCCAGCTTCTCGGCCGCCTTGCACAGCTCAGTAAAGTCCTGCTCGGTGCCCAGGATCGGATCGATCTTGGTGTAGTCGGCGGTGTCGTAGCGGTGGTTGCTCGCGGCTTCAAAAATGGGGTTGAGGTAGATGGCTGTAAAGCCCAGCTCGGCGATGCGAGGCAGGTCTTCCTGAATGCCCTTGAGCGATCCGCCGTAAAAGTCCCAGGTCTTGATGGAGCCGTCCTCGGCG
>URYW01000147.1 GCA_900552145.1 uncultured Collinsella sp.
CACCCGCGCATGTAGGTCGCGGCCACAAAGCCCGCAACATCGCCCACGACGCCGCCCCCGAGTACCACGATCACGTCGGAGCGCGAAAGCTCGTGCTCGGCCACAAACTCCAAAATGGCAACATAGGTTTCGGCGCGCTTATGGGCCTCGCCGGCCTCGAAGGTGCAGATGCTCACCTCGTAGCCTGATGCCTCCAGGCTCTGCTTAACGGGCATCTGGTAGAGCGGGCCTACGTTGGTGTCCGTCACGATGACGGCCTTGGTGCCGCCGGCAGTGGCGCGCACGAGCGGTCCCGCCTGCTCCAGCAAAAACGTGCCAACATGCACCTGGTAGGGGCGTGCGGTGTCGATATCGATGGTAATCGCCATAAGCTTCGGTCCTTTCGACCTGGCGTGATAGGTGGTCTAGTGGGAGGCCTCGTCGTCGAGTGCGCGCTTAATGCGGTCGCCCTCGGCAAGGAGATTCTCCAGATAGCGCTGGTCGCGGTTCTTGAGCGCACGGCTGTAGGCGCCAAGCGACTCGATCAGATGGTCGATCTCGAAGGCGAGCGCGTCGGCGTCGTCGATCATGAGCTCGGACCACATTTGCGGGTTGAGGTGCGCCACGCGGGTGAGATCGCGGTAGCTACCGGCCGAAAAGCCGTGGTGGACCTGGGCGGTGGGGCTTTTGACGTAGGCGTTGGATACCACGTGCGCAAGCTGGCTCGTGAAGGCGATGACGCGGTCGTGCTCGGCGGCGCTGGTCACGCTGAACTTGCCAAAGCCCAAGGGGCGCACCATCTCGCGCACCTGGCCCAAAAGCTCCAGCTTGAGCGCATCGTCTACCGCGGGCGGTACGAGCACCAGCGGGGCGCCCTGGAACAGGTCGGCACGAGAGTTAGCGTAGCCCGAGAACTGGGTGCCCGCCATGGGGTGCGCGCCCACAAAGTAAAAGCCGTGCTCGCGGGCAAGCTCAAAGGCACGTTCGCACACGATGCCCTTGACGCCCACCGTGTCGATCACCACGGGGCCCATGATGGCGTCGGTGTCGGTGGCGTCGGCGAGCGCCTTGGCGTGCGTCTCGAGCCACTCGATGCATGCCTCGGGGTAGCAAGCCAGGACGATGATGTCGCATTCGCCGAGTGTCTTGTCGTTGAGCTCTCCGGCGACAGTGCCCATGCTGGCGGCCGTCATGACATCGTCATCGGGGTCCCAGGCCAGCACGCGAACGCCCGCCTGTGCATAGCCGCGGGCAAAGCTACCGCCGATGAGGCCCAGGCCGACGATACCGGCGCACTTGGGGCCGCCCTGGTTAACACGCGCGTTTCTCACCGTACCCATGAGCTACTCCATGGTCTCTTGGCAGACGACCTCGCGGATGGCTCGGATGCGGCGCATGGTGTCGTCGAACTGATCGGGGGTGAGGGCCTGGGCGCCGTCGGACCAGGCGCGGCTCGGCTCGTCGTGGACCTCGATCTCCAGGCCGTTGGCACCGCAGGCGGTCGCGGCGAGCGCCATGGGCTCAACGTAGCGGGTGTAGCCGGTGGCGTGGCTGGGGTCGGCGACGACGGGCAGGTGCGATAGGTGGTGCAGCACCGGCACGGCGTTGAGGTCGAAGGTATTGCGGGTGCGGGTCTCGAAGGTGCGGATGCCGCGCTCGCACAGGATGACGTTGTCGTTGCCCTCGCTCATGATGTACTCGGCTGCCATAAGCAGCTCGTCGATCGTGCCGGACATACCGCGCTTGAGCAGAATCGGGGTCTGGGTCTTGCCGACCTCCTTGAGCAGGGGGAAGTTCTGGGCGTTGCGGGCGCCGATCTGCATGACGTCAATCTTCTTGTCCAAGAAGACCTGCACGTCGCGTGGATCCATGATCTCGGTGACGATCGGCATGTCGAGCTCGGCAGACGCCTCGCACAGCAGGTCGAGGCCGGCGGGGCCCATGCCCTGGTAGGCGTAGGGGGAGGTGCGGGGCTTGTAGGCACCGCCGCGCAGCATCGTGGCACCGGCGGCCTTCACGCGGCGGGCGATGCGGATGAGGTTCTCGCCCTCGACGGAGCACGGGCCGGCGATGACCTGGAACTGGTCGCCGCCGATCTTGACGCCGTGGCCGCAGTCGATGACGGAGTCCTCGGGGTGGAATTTACGGTTGGCGCGCTTGAACGGCTCGGAGACGCGCTGCACGCGCTCGACGACATCCATGGACTCGAGCAGGAACGGGTCGATCTTGGTCGTATCGCCCACCAGGCCGATGATCGTCTCGTTCTCGCCGCGCGAGACATCGGTCTTCAGACCCTTTTTCTCAATCCAGCTGACGATATGGCTTACGGCCTCGTCGCTGGCGCTCTGCTTTAAAATTGCAATCATGGTGTGCCTCTCACCTCGATGGATAACTTTTGCAAAAACGGCCCGCATCGCGAGCCGTGTATATATGGTGCATGAGAGTTTATACTATCTGACTCGCTTTTGCCTTCTAAAGTGGGCCGTTGCGGCTCGTCTTCCTCGGAATTGCAAAGCTTTTTCTTTTATTTTGATAGCCCGTGGTGCACTTGGGTATAATGCCAACCGTTGGCCCTATTAGCTCAGGGGATTAGAGCGTCTGCCTCCGGAGCAGAAGACCGCAGGTTCGAATCCTGTCGGGTGCAGCAAAGAAGCCTTGGTTTTTTAGGGCTTCTTTTTTATGCGATTCGCTTTAATACCGGATATCTGCCCGAAGCAGCTGAGGACTGAGCAGACAGAGAGAGGGGAAGCGGTTCTTCGGCAGGAAGAAATAAGGAATGAGGCATAAAAATAACCCCGTTTGCCGAACGGATTTCGTTCAGCAAAGGGGGTTTTGTTTTTATCTGATTAAGCCAAGTGCCTTCGCACATTCCTCCAGTGCATCCACAACCTTGTCCAAATCCTCTTTGGTGTGGTCTGCGGAAAGGATGGTACGCAGGCGTGCGGTTCCTCTGGGTACCATGGGGAATTGCAGGGCCTGTGCATAAACGCCTCGTTCATACATCATTTCACTGAGCTTCTGCGCCTTTTCGTCATCTCCGACGATAATCTGGATAACAGGTGTGACGGATGTGCCGATATTCAAGCCGAGTTTGCTCAGGCGGTCGACAAAGTAATTGCGGTTTTCCCACAGCTTATCTACCAGTGCCGTATTTTCCATGACCAGATCTACAGCCTTTGCTGCTGCCGCTGTCAGGCAGGGAGCCATGGGGGAAGCGGTGAAGATAAAGCTTCTTGCCTTGGGACGCAGTGCCTCGATGA
>URYW01000148.1 GCA_900552145.1 uncultured Collinsella sp.
CTCCTGTCGTTTCCGTGCCCTCGGAGTGGGTCATAGTGTCTGGCGTTGCCAAAACATCGGCGCTCCCGTTGTTGGCACTTTGGGACACTCCTTGTATTGGTGCTCAGCGGCAGTCCCCATTGCGCCAAGCGGCGTGTGCCGTTAAGCGGAGAGGCGTATTGTTGACCCATCGTTTGGGCATACAATGGCTATGAGCATGCTGCGGTGAAGGCTTGTCCGCTCCGCAGCTTTTTTCTACGGTTAAAGGAGTATGTATGTCCGTTGAGGTCATGAGGTCTGTGATCGAGGCCGCCGAGGGTCGCGTGCCCATCGACACGCTGTTTACCAATGCACAGATTGTCGACGTGTATGGCCAGCGCGTGGCGCCCGGTAGCGTTGCCGTCAAGGACGGTGTGATCGTCGGCGTGCTCTACGATGGTCGCGACGATGCCGCTGGCACCTACGAGGCAACTGAGGTCATCGACTGCCAGGGTCGCTATCTCGCTCCCGGTTTTATTGACGGGCATCTGCATATCGAGTCTTCGAACATCCGTCCCGCCGAGTATGCTCGCATGGCCGCGACGCGCGGTACTACCACCGCCATTGCCGACAGCCACGAGATTGCCAATGTTGCCGGTCTCGACGGCTTACGCTTTATGATTGAGGACGGCCGCCGCGCACCCATCTCCATCAAGTACATGATGCCTTCGTGCGTGCCCGCGCTGCCCGACGAGCAGGCTGGTGCCGTTATTTCGGCTGCCGATATGCAGGCGTTTTTTGCCGAGCATCCAGGCGATGTCTTTGGTCTGGGCGAAATGATGAACCTGCCGGGCGTCTTTATGGCCGACCCCGAGACCTGTGCTCGCATCGATGCTGCCAACCAGACGCCGTCCAAGCAGGTTGACGGCCACGCGCCACTCGTTGCCGGTAAGGACCTCAATGCTTATGCCGCAGCGGGCATTATCGCCGACCACGAGTCGACGATTCCCGAGGAGGCACTCGACAAGCTGTCTCGCGGCATGTATGTGATGCTGCGTGAGGGCACGTGCGGCCACGACCTGGCCAATTTGTCCCCGATGCTGCTGGAGAATCCTGCCCGCGCCCGCCGCTGCTGCTTTGCGACCGACGACCGCGCTCCCTCCGATGCTCTTTCGACCGGCATGATCGACAATGCCTGCCGCGTGGCTATCGAGGCCGGTATCGACCCCGTGGTCGCCATCTCCATGGCGTCCCTCTCCACGGCCGAGGCATTTGGCCTGGACCACGGCTGCCGCGACCCGCACGAGCTCCGCGGCGCAATCGCCCCGGGCAAGCGCGCCGACCTGCTGGTGCTCAACGACCTGACGTTTGCCACAGCTCCGCATCGCGTGTATGCCGCCGGCGCGCTCGTGGCACAGGACGGCACCTTTGTGGGCGAGGTTGCGCCCGAGACGGCCGAGGTTGCGGCCCTTGCCGATGAGCTGCGTGCTTCCGTTAAACTTCCGAAGCTATCGCTCGACGTGTTCGATTATGCCTTTAAGCCGGGCGAGGCGGTTATCGATGTCATCCCGGGTATGGCTATCACGGGCATGGTTCGTCCCGAGACTGACGAGGACTTGCGTCGCATTATGCTGATTGAGCGCCATGGCCGCGGCGTGTCGCTGCAGGCCGAGGGCGCTGATGGCGACGGCCCCGCTGGCCTGGGTCTGGTCGGCAAGCATATCGGTCGCGGCTGGGAGCGCGGTTTCACCATTACCGGTGGTGCCATTGCCTCCACGATCGGCCACGACTCGCACAACGTGTGCGTGGTGGGCGACAATGCCGCCGATATGATGGCTGCTGTTGAAGCCGTAGGCCAGGGCGGTCACGTGCTGGTGCGCAACGGCGAGGTCGTGGCTCGTATCCCTCTGGCGCTCGGCGGCCTGATGAGCGAAGGCACTGCCGAAGACGTCGCGGCGCAGCACGACGACTTTATGGTCAAGGCGCGCGCCATGGGTATTGAGCCGCCGCTTGACCCCATCATGGGCATTATCTTCCTGCCCCTGCCGGTCATCCCGACGCTCCGCATCCGCCCCGAGGGCATGTTCGACGTCACAACCTTCACCTACGCCGACTAGTCATCGGGGACGTTCTTAAACGACTAGTCATCGGGGACACTCTTTGGCGGGCTGCCTGACGCCGCGACCGTAGGACCTCTGGCATGTGTGAGCTATTTGCCAGGTCCTTGCAACGTTTACGCCCGCGGAGTCTTATTTGAGCTCCCTTTGGGTACGTTGGAATCGGATACGCGTTCGATTCCAACAAGCCCGAAGGGAGCTTTTCTATGTTTAAACTGATTGCATCCGATATGGACGGCACACTGCTTGACGAAAACGGCCAGGTGCCTCCCGAGACCTACGAACTGATTCTGGCGCTACACGAGCATGGCGTGCATTTCGCCGCATCGTCAGGTCGTCGCTACGATCGTCTGTGCGAGTTCTTTGCACCTGTTCGCGACAAGATGGACTTTGTCGCCGCTAATGGCGCCCAGGTCTACGCCGACGGTAAGATGGTAGACCGTGAGGTGTATTCGCACCTGGCGATTCGAAGGCTCGCCCAAGCCGTCAGGACGTTTCCCAATCTGCATCTTGCGCTTTTTGACCGAACCAAGTCCTTTTTGCTCGATGATGAGTGCAAGTTCGTGCGTGAGGTCGATAAGGACCTTCCCAATGCCGAGCGCATTTGGGAGCTGCCCGATCCCAGCGTAAATATCATCAAAGCGAGTATCTTTTGCGACGACGGTGCCGTTATGGACAGTGCGTACGTGCTACAGCGCGAACTTGGTCAGCTCTTTACTTTTGCGCCTTCGGGCAATGCGTGGATCGATGCCATGCAGCCCGGCGTGTCGAAGGCTTCGGGCATCGCGCAGCTTGCGGAGCATTACGGCATTGGACGCGATGAGGTCATGGCGTTTGGCGACTCGATGAACGACTACGAGATCATTCGCTTTGTCGGCACAGGCTGTGCGATGGAAAACGCGCGCCCCGCGCTCAAGGCGGTGGCCGATCGCGTCGTAGGCTGCAACCGCGACCACGCCGTTCAGCAGGAGCTCCGTCGCGTGCTGGAGAGTCTCTCCTAATCCGGCAGATGGGGACGTTCCTTTTAATATGAGCAGGACATTGTCAAGAGGCAAAATCGGGCCTGGCCCCAACGATATGGGGTCAG
>URYW01000149.1 GCA_900552145.1 uncultured Collinsella sp.
GCGGTGTCCCCTCCCTTTCAAGAAAAGGCGGAGGCGGGGCATGCCCCGCCTCTTACACCACATCTCTGCGCGCTACCGAATAGTTCCTGTTTGGCCGTCTTGAGGGGTTAAACGGGAACTATTTCACCGCAACTTATCGATGGCGTGTTTGGTTGGTGCCAGTTGATTGCTTGGGCGTTGGGGAGGGTCTGCTCCGTTATAATCGCCTAGAACATTAAATGGAAACGGGACGGGAGCCATATATGCGCCAGGGTTTCGACAACGCGAAGTATATCGAGCTGCAGGCTGCTCACATTAAGGAGCGCATCTCGCAGTTTGGTGGCAAGCTCTATTTGGAGTTTGGCGGTAAGCTGTTCGATGACTATCATGCGAGCCGCGTGCTGCCGGGTTTTGAACCGGACAGCAAGTTCCGCATGCTCAAGAGCATCGCCGACGATGTCGAGGTTATCATCGCGATCAACGCGAACCACATCGAGAAAAACAAGGCTCGTGGTGACCTCGGTATTACCTATGACGAGGATGTGCTGCGCCTGGTTGACCTGTTCCGCGGCAACGGCTTTGCCGTCGCGGCTGTGGTCATCACCCAGTACGCCGGCCAGCCTGCTGCCGATGTGTTCCGCAACCGCCTGAACGCGCTCGGTATTCCCGCCAAGCTTCATTATCCCATCGAGGGGTATCCGCACGATGTCGATCTGATCGTGTCCGACGATGGCTACGGCAAGAACGAGTTTGTCGAGACCACGCGTCCACTCGTTGTCGTAACGGCACCCGGCCCCGGCTCGGGCAAGCTCGCCACTTGCCTCTCGCAGCTGTATCACGAGCATAAGCACGGTACCGCCGCCGGCTATGCCAAGTTCGAGACCTTCCCGGTTTGGAATCTTCCTCTGACGCATCCGGTCAATATTGCCTACGAGGCCGCCACGGCTGACCTCGACGACGCCAATATCATCGATTCGTTCCACCTTGAGGCCTACAACAAGACCACGGTCAACTACAACCGCGACGTCGAGGCTTTCCCGGTAGTCCGTGCCCTGATGGAAAAGATCCTGGGCAAGAGCCCCTACCAGAGCCCTACGGACATGGGCGTCAATATGGTCGGCTTTGCCATCACCGATGACGATGCCTGCCGCGACGCTTCCAAGATGGAGATCGTCCGCCGCTACTTTACTGCGGTCGAAAATGTGCGCCGTACCGGCGTGGGCGATGAGCAAGTCGACCGTCTCAAGATTATTATGAAGAAAGCCGGCATCGATAAGAACTACTCACCGGCGCGCTCGGCGGCCCTCACCAGGGAGCAGCTGACGGGTGGTCCCGTGGGCGCCATGGTCATGCCGGACGGCTCCGTGGTGACCGGTAAGACCTCCACGCGCCTGGGCGCCGCAAGTTCGCTCATTATGAACGCCCTCAAGCATGTCTCGGGCGTCGACCTTGAGCTCGAGGTCATTAGCGACGAGGCGATCGAGCCTATCAGCAAGCTCAAGACGCATTTCCTGGGCAGCAAAAACCCGCGCCTCCACACCGACGAGACGCTTATGGCGCTGTCGATCACCTCGGCCACGAGTGAGACGGCCGCTCGCGTCCTTTCGGGCCTGGAGCAGCTGCGCGGTTGCGATGCCTTCTTTAGCGTGATTATCTCGCCGACGGACGAGACGGTGCTGCGCAAACTGGGTATCAACGTGTGCTGCGAGCCCAAGTTTGAGCGCCGCGGTTTCTTCCATCGATAAGTTTGAAGTACCGCGGTAATTGCATTGCATTTTAGCCGTATCGGGTTAGCGCCCGGTACGGCTTTTTGATCAATTAAGCGTCTATTTTGGCGAAAAATAGCCGTTTACCTGCCTGGAAACGATTTGAGCGGTATAAAATAACCGTAACTGTTTCATCCTTAGCGGGATGCCGCATGATGGATATTACCTGCCATCGTGAGGTGTGTCGGTCGTGCACGGCGCGCTGGATGCTCGTGCTCGGTTAGAGGAGGCTGCCATGGCGGGCAAGGGTCGTGCGAGTGTCAACGATATGAAGCGTGTCGAAGTGCTGGTGTTGATGGAGATCGCCCAGCAATCCGAAAGTGGCGGGACATATGGTTTCTCGCGCAAAACGCTTGCGGAGCACGTTGGGGTGTCTCCGTATCGAGCCCGTGCCGCAATTGAACGCTTGGATTCTGACGGCTTGATCGAGGTTGTTTCGCGATATAGCGAGGACGGCGGCCAGCTTGCAAATGGTATTTGCCTTACCGAACGTGGCGAGTGGTATCTTGAGGGCGTCCGTACCGGCATGCTCGTTCAAGAAATGCTCGAGGACGAGGTTGCTGATCGATAGCAGCATGTAACCCTTGCCATAGCGACGCCGCCTGGGAAACCGGGCGGCGTTTTGTTTCAAGATTGAGAAATGCAATCGCACGCGAGAAAAATTGCGAACGGTCCGCGGCGCGAGTATTACAATGAAGACCCGTAAGATGTGGATAAACAACTTCTACGGGAAGCGCAGGTAACTCAATATGACCAAGCATGTGTTCGTAACCGGTGGCGTGGTTTCGTCCCTGGGCAAGGGTATTACCGCGGCCTCGCTGGGCCGTCTGCTCAAGTCGCGTGGCTACAAAGTAACGATGCAGAAGGCCGACCCGTATCTGAACGTCGACCCCGGTACCATGAGCCCGTTCCAGCATGGTGAGGTCTTCGTTACCGAGGATGGTTACGAGTCCGACCTGGACCTGGGTCATTACGAGCGCTTTATTGATGAGAACCTGACCCGCGATTCCAACTTTACGACCGGTGCCATCTACAAAAGCCTAATCGCCCGCGAGCGTCGCGGCGACTTTTTGGGCGGCACCGTGCAGGTGATTCCGCACGTCACCAACGCCATTAAGGACAAGTTCCGCCGCATTGAG
>URYW01000150.1 GCA_900552145.1 uncultured Collinsella sp.
TCGTCGGCATCATCTCCATCGTCGTGACGGTTGCCCTGGCTTCCCGCAACGTGCCGGGCTCGCTGCTCATCGGCATCATCGTCGCCGTTATCGCCGGTATCCCGCTGGGCGTCACCCACGCCCCCGAGGGCCTCATCGCACCGCTCGACTTCTCGACCTTTGGCGCCCCGTTTGCCAGCACCGCCGATGGCAACATGGCCATCGTGAAGGTTCTGACCGACCCGATGCTGCTCGTCGTTGCCTTCTCGCTGCTCATGAGTGACTTCTTCGACACCATGGGAACCGCGATGGCCGTCGCCAAGCAGGGCGAGTTCCTGACCGAGGACGGCAATGTCGAGGACATCCGCCCCATCCTGGTCGTCGACTCCGTGGCCGCTGCTGCCGGTGGCTTTATGGGCGTCTCCTCCATCACCACCTTCGTCGAGTCCACCTCTGGCGCTGCCGACGGTGGCCGCACGGGCCTCACCTCCGTCACCACCGGCGTGCTGTTCATTCTCGCCGCGTTCTTCTCCCCCATCGTCACCATCGTTTCCAGTGCCGCCACCTGCGGTGCTCTGGTCTACGTCGGCTACCTCATGATGAGCGAGGCCTCCGAGATCGACTGGTCCGACGTGTCGCAGGGTTTCCCGGCGTTCATGATTGTCGCCGGCGTGCCCTTCACCTACTCCATCTCTGCCGGCATCGGTCTGGGCTTTATCGCCTACGTAGTCGTCGCGCTCTTTAAGGGCGAGGCTTCCAAGATCAAGCCGCTCATGTGGATCGCAGCCTTTGCCTTCCTCGTCTACTTCTTTGTAGCGTAACGGCAAAGCTGCCAAAGCAGAACACCAAAGCGCGGAGTCGCATCGAGCGGCTCCGCGCTTTGCTTTTAAAGCCAGGCAACGCACAGACGCGCGATGTATTGCTTCCCAAGTTTTGGACATTTTGCCCTCCAAACGGCACTACCACCGGCTACATCCTGCAGATATGCTGGGCGTAATCGCATAGGCCCTATGAGGATGGGAGTAACCATGGCCGCCTTGTTCACGACCCCCAAGCGCAATGACAAAACCTCTGGAGCCCATTTTGTCGAGCCCGACGTGTGCCGTCGCACGCTGCTCACACACGGCAGCTGGCGCCGCGTGACGCGCCGCCTCGTCTGCGGCCTGGCCTGCGCGCTTACGGTGAGCTCGCTGCTCATGCCGAGCGTCTCGCTCGCGGCCGAGTGGGTCAACGTCGGCGGCACTCAGTACAACACTGCAGCAGGCGACGAGGCCGGCACCTGGTCCTGGGACGGCGCCGACGACATGAAGCTCAACGGCTATAACGCCGGCGCGATCGAGGCAGCGGGCAAGCTCAACGTGAGCTACGAGGGCAACAACATCGTCACTAACGGCGATGGCCGCGGCATCAAGGTTAAGGATGGCGCGAACGAGAACGCCGAGCTTAATATTCAGGGCGACGCGTCCAGCACGCTCAACGTGACATCTTCTCGTGACGCCATCACTTCCGTCGGCAGCATCAACATCGACGGCGCTGGCACTGTCAACGCCACGAGCACCGAGCACGATGCCATCGATGCCGGGGGCGATGTCACCATCAAGGGCTCGGGAAACGTTAACGCCACGGGCGATTCGGATGGCATCAGGGCCGACGGCAACATCACGATCGACAACAGCGGAACCGTCACCGCCAAGGCCACCGAGGATCAGGGTATCGATGCTAACGAGAACCTCATCATAAAGGGCGGCGGCAAGGTAGAGGCAAGCTCTATCAAAGACAATGCGATTTGGGCCGACGGCAACATCGAGATCTCGGGTGGCAGCCAGGTCAAGGCAAGCTCCGAGGAAGACGCCGCCATCGACGGTAAAAACAGCCTCACGGTCACGAACGCTTCCCTCAACGCAAGTGGCGTTGGGTATGGCATCTATGTCTACAAGGGCATCACGTTCGATGGCGCAACCGTAACGGTCCGTGCAAGTGCAGGGAACGATGAAGCCAGCGCCCTCTTCACCGACGAGGACGACATCGTCATCAAGAACGGCTCGATCGTGGATGCGTTCGCAGAAGGCCAGTTCTCGACCGCAATCTCCACCAGAAACTACTACCCCAACGAAGCGGGTGGTCACGTCTACATTAGTGACTCCGTTGTCAAGGCTATAGCCCGCTATGTCGAGTCCGGTAGCGACGGCCCCGATCACTACAGCAACGACCAAAGCGGCGCGGTCATTCCCGAGCATAGGGGCGTGAACATCGGCATCTTTGCCCGGACCAAGGAGGGCATCACGCCCGCGACCATCTCGATTGTCCGCAGTAAGGTCACAGCTGAGGGAGACACGGCGGCGATCTTCGCCCTTGCCGTGAGCGCGGACGGCGAGACAATCGGCACCATCGAGATCGAAGGCGCTCCCATCCAGACGCCCACAGGCGGCAAGATCATTGGCTATCGCAACAAGGAAGAACTCGATGACGGCATCTTCTACGTGGTGGGTCAAACCATCGGCACGGGCGGCGCTGTGATCGACTCCCCCTATAACGAAGCTGTCGCCAAGAGCACGGTCATCGCGCCTCCCGAGGAGATCAAACCCGAGGAGAAGCCAGGCGAGACCAAGCCCGAGGGTTCCAAGTCCGAGGGCACGAAGACGACCAAGACCGTTGCAGTTGCAGCCACGGGAGCCAAGATCGCCGGCAAACTCGCAGCAACCGGCGACGCCTCGAGCGCAGCCATCGTGGCAGCCGCCCTTGCGGGAACAGCCGCCATCGCCGCGGGCGCCGTGGTGAGCCGCAAGCGCTCGTAAACACTTTTTCGCACGGGAC
>URYW01000151.1 GCA_900552145.1 uncultured Collinsella sp.
CTTTTTTGTTAACCTCGCATGGGGTCGAACCCGTCGGGGCGCGGAGCTGAGGAAATGCGTAAGCATTTGCCAGCGCAGCGCGCAAGGCGCCTTGGCGCCGCCGCGGTCGCCTGCGCAGCAGGCTGACCCCCTGACGGCCCACCCAAAGATTGTTAAAGCGACTGGCTCAGGCTGGTCGTTTTTTGTTGACCACGCATGGGGGCGAACCCGAAAGGGCGCGGAGCTGAGTAATCTGCACCGTGATTCCCTTAGGGAAACACGGCTAAAGCCCCGTAGGCGTGTTCTCCTTAGGGGAATCATGCTTACGGGGCTCGATGCATGTTGAGAAGTTGTGATCAAACTCAAAGTGAGAATCGATTTAGTCTGCTCGATAGTGCGAACCTAAGCTTTCAGTTCGCTTGCGCATGGCTTTGACCATTTCCTGTGCTAGTCGAATCTGCGATTGCAGGCGGGCGAGGGCTGCGACTTCGCTGTCCTGGGCTTTCTGTGTGCTCAAGGTCGTTGCCTCTGTCTTCAAGCCCTCAAGCTCGTGTAGTGCCTCGGATAGGCCCGTCTCGGTGCGGTTGATCATGCAATAGGTGCTCATCGTGTGCTTAAGGCTGTGTGTCAGGCGTTCGGCATCTGTTGTGGCAATGCCATGCTGGGGGAGGTCGATATCCGTCTTCGGGGCCATCTCAGGTGCATTCTGCGCTGCAAGGGCTGCCGATGCGCCTGCGATGCGCCCGAACACGATGCCGTTGGCGCTTGACAAGCCACCAATGCGGTCGGCGCCGTGCATGCCGCCTGTCGCCTCGCCGCAAGCGTAGAGGTCCTCAACGCCCGTGTGCGCGGTCTTATCGATCTTGATGCCGCCATTAGCGGCGTGGGCATACATCGCAACGCGCATCTCGTCAGTCGGGGCGATGCCGTGCTCGTCTTGCAGCCAGGTGGCAAAGGTCTGCACAAACTCTGGGACATCCCCGCGGGGGAAGTCGTAGTGGAGTGCCAGGCCTTCGACACCTGCCTGATCGATGACGAGATCGATAGCGCGGGAGGCCAAGCGTGACGTGAAGGGACCATATCCAGAGCGCTGCTCGAGCAGGTCGTCCAGCTTGTCGTCGGCAATATCTACCGGCTGGTCTACATGTACGTAGCGCCAGGTTTTCTCGTTGAAGACCAGGTTGCGCTTGGGCTCGATGAAGCCGGGCATCATCTGCATGAACTCTATATTAGTAAGCGATGCGCCGTGCGCCAGTGCGATGGCCTGTGATGAGCTGAGCACGTCGGCGGAAGTGAGGCTTCGCTCGAACAGGCCACCCGTGCCACCGGTTGCGATGATCGTGGCTTTGGTAGCAAAGGGCACGATTCGATCTTCGGTGAGGTTGTAGAGCACGGTTCCGGTGATTCTGCCGTTCGTGTCCTCAACAAGGGCGATAAGCTCATGGCGGGGGAGCAGGCGAATGCCGAGCGACTCGATCCGGGCTGTCAGAGCGTCCTCAAGGGGCTTGCGGGTGAGGCCGCGCCACATGCGCGTTTTGTGGTCAAAGCAGGGGATAAACTGCTTTTGCTGAGCGCTCTCAGCGTTTTGCGGACGCTTGAGCTCAACGCCCAGGTCTTGCTCGAGCCATTCAATTGCCTGGGGAATGCCGTGGACAAACGTCTGGACAAGCTCGGGGTCGGCGACACCGCCGCCGACGGTCTGGATGGTGTCGATGAGGTCCAGTTCATCGTCTTCGTTAACGGGTCCGATGAGGCCGAGGCCCCAGGTTCCAGGGAAGAAGCTCGATCCACTCATGGTCTTGCCGGCGCTTGCCACAGCGACGGTTGCGCCCGTGCGTGCCGCTTCGATGGCGGCACAAAGGCCCGCAATGCCAGATCCAATTACCAGTACATCAGTCGATTCCATCGGATTCCTTTCTCGTCCGGCGCATTGTCGCACGGGTGATCGGCAATGGGGCCGCAAAGACTCGGCAAATCGGTAAAGGGCAAATATGGCAGGTGGGCGTCAGGTGGACTCGGCCACTTCGGTCGGCCCATTTGATAAGTTGCGGTGGAATACGGACTGTTTTGGCCTGTATGGATGCAATTCAGTCCGTATTTCACCGCAACTGATACATCGGACCCTTTAATAAGAGTAACCAATTTGAGACGGGGCAAACAAAAAGAGCCGCTACCTCGAAAGGTAGCGGCTCCAAGGCTCAACTATATGAGCATCGCGCGGGCGCGATTAGGCCTTGAGGGCCTCCTCGACGGCGACAGCGCAAGCGACGGTGGCACCGACCATGGGGTTGTTGCCCATGCCGATGAGACCCATCATGTCGACGTGCGCAGGCACGGAGGAAGAACCGGCGAACTGGGCGTCGGAGTGCATACGGCCCATGGTGTCGGTCATGCCGTAAGAGGCAGGGCCGGCGCCCATGTTGTCCGGGTGCAGGGTACGACCAGTGCCGCCACCAGAAGCGACGGAGAAGTACTTCTTGCCAGCCTCGATGCGCTCCTTCTTGTAGGTGCCAGCGACGGGGTGCTGGAAGCGCGTGGGGTTGGTGGAGTTACCGGTGATCGAGATGTCGACGTTCTCGTGCCACATGATGGCAACGCCCTCGCGGACGTCGTCGGAGCCGTAGCAGTTAACGGCAGCGCGGGGACCATCGGAGTAGGGGATGGTCTCGACGACCTTGAGCTCGCCCGTGTAGTAGTCGAACTGGGTCTGCACATAGGTGAAGCCGTTGATGCGGGAGATGATCTGAGCGGCGTCCTTGCCGAGACCGTTCAGGATGACGCGCAGGGG
>URYW01000152.1 GCA_900552145.1 uncultured Collinsella sp.
TCGCAGCCCCGACCCGCGGTCACGAGCGGGGGCTCCTATCTTTTTAGTGCCCTCGGATTGGGTCATAGTGTCTGTCGTGGCCGGGAAAGTGGGTCTTCCGTTCTTTTCACTAATCGGTCGATTCGTCCCAGGAGGCTTGAACCCGAGAGGGGGCGAGCGTTTTGGGTCGTGGCTGTGGCGTTGTTTGCCGCGAATGTCCGCTTTGGGCGTATCATCGTGGGCATCTCGCATAACCTCGTTGCAAGGGAGATACGCCCCATGGCTACAGAAAAGTCTTCTTCGCGCTCATGGATGTCCGATGCCGCGATCTATCAGATCTACCCGCGCTCGTTTAAGGATTCGACTGGTTCGGGTCTGGGCGATATCGCGGGCATTACCCAGCAGATGGACTATCTTGAGCGGCTGGGTATCGAGGCCATCTGGCTGAGCCCGTTTTACCCTTCGCCTCTTGTTGATGGCGGCTATGATGTGGCGGACTACTGCGATGTCGACCCACGTCTCGGCTCGCTTGACGACTTCGATGACATGATCGCTGCGGCTCACGCGCGCGGCATCAAGGTCATCGTCGACATCGTGCCCAACCATTCATCCAACCAGCACCCCTGGTTCAAAGCCGCTCTTGCCGCCGGCCCCGGATCGCCCGAACGCGCCCGTTATATCTTCCGCGATGGTCGCGGCGAGCATGGCGAGCTGCCTCCCACCAATTGGAATGCCAACTTTGGCGGCCCCGCATGGACGCGTGTTGCGGACGGTCAGTGGTATCTGCACATGTTTACGCCCGAGCAGCCGGACTTTGACTGGTCATGCCCTGAGGTTCACGCGCTCTTTTGCGACGTCCTGGCGTTTTGGAGCGATCGAGGCGTCGACGGCTTTCGCATTGATGTGGCGCAGGGTCTCGCCAAGGATCTCGACCGCGATGACCTCGACCGGTGGCATCTCGCCGAGGGCGATGACATGGTTGACGACGGCACCCATCCGCTGTGGGACCGCAATGAGGTCCACGAGATCTATCGCGAGTGGCGCCGCGTGTTCGACCGCTATAATCCGCCGCGCAGTGCCGTTGCCGAGGCGTGGGTGCTGCCCGAGCGCCAGTATCTCTACGCGCGTCCCAGCGAGCTTGGCCAGACATTCAACTTTGAGTTTGCCAAGGCCACTTGGACCTATGATGACATGCACACTGCAATCGAGAAGGGCTTGAAGGCAGCCGTCGAATCCGATTCCGCCTCGACCTGGGTACTCTCCAACCACGACGTGCCGCGCGTGGCGACACGCTATGCCCTGCCGCAAATCAAGGCGACGCGCTACCACCAGATTGCGCTCGACTGGCTCTTGCGCGACGGGTCGTCTTATGACGAGGACCGTGAACTCGGCGAGCGCCGCGCGCGGGCGGCCCTTTTGCTTGAGCTGGCGCTTCCGGGCTCGGCATACGTGTATCAGGGTGAGGAGCTCGGCCTTTTTGAGGTGGCTGATATCCCGTGGGCTGCACTCGAAGACCCTACTGCGACCAATACGCACGGACCGAAGCGTGAGAAGGGGCGCGACGGCTGTCGTGTGCCCCTGCCGTGGGTGGCGGCGGACGATCCCGCGCATGGCGGATCGTTTGGGTTTTCGCCGGCAGACGCCGATGCGGCGCCCCATCTGCCGCAGCCTGCATGGTTTTCCGATTATGCTGCCGATAGGGAAGAAGTGGACCCGACATCGATGCTTGCGCTCTATCGTGACGCCCTCTGGCTGCGGCGCAAGCTGCGCGGGTGCGCCAACGATCTTGCGTGGCTCGATCTTGACGGGCGCACCGGGCTTGCGGATGGTGCCGAGGGCGCTGAGGGCGGCGTCATCGCCTATCGCCGCGATAACGGCTGGGCGTGTGTGACGAACTTCGGTGCAGCACCCGTGGAGCTGCCGGCGGGCAGGGTCCTGCTCACCTCATCACCGCTTGCAGACGGCAGGCTCGCGCAGGACAGCTCTGCCTGGATCATGCTCGGTGAGATGTAGGGGCATCTCGCTGCGAGCCTGCGTTTGTTCGCGCCTTTCGTGACGACTGATGCCCTCGCGAGAGCGTCGCAAAACTTTTCAAAAAAAGTTCTTGCATAGGATGCGGGCATCACGTAAGATTAATCCTCGTAAGCGGACATGGCTCAGTTGGTAGAGCACAACCTTGCCAAGGTTGGGGTCGCGGGTTCGAGCCCCGTTGTCCGCTCCATTGCATTCCCGGACCGTCTCAAGCGGTCCTTTTTCGGCGAAGTGGCCAAGTGGTAAGGCAGAGGCCTGCAAAGCCTTTACCCCCGGTTCGAATCCGGGCTTCGCCTCCAGGCAACATCCGGGCGCTCCGGCGCCCGTTTTGTTTTACATATGCGGACATGGCTCAGTTGGTAGAGCACAACCTTGCCAAGGTTGGGGTCGCGGGTTCGAGCCCCGTTGTCCGCTCCAACTATCTTACGCGGTTCTAACGAACCGCGTTTTTTGTTGACGCTGCGCGGGCCCCGGGCACCCCATCTTGCCCCTCAATCGTCGGTCGCGTACATAAAGTACGCTTCCCTCCTCTTTCGCGGCAACCTGGGGCACCCGGAGCCCGCTCGCTCATATGACCCAATCCGCTGTCAATGGCCACAATGGCCCCGCCGACCGCTTGCAACCGGTCGGCGGGGCCTGCCGTTGAACCCGTCCCGGTCCGCCCCCGGCATGTCGTCGACGCCTTCGGCTCAGTCTCATA
>URYW01000153.1 GCA_900552145.1 uncultured Collinsella sp.
GCGCATGCCCAAGGCGCCCACCCTGTCCGAATCCATGGTATCGGTAACGTCGCGGAGCAGCCCGCCGATCAAAAATGCGACTACGTACGTGTTAGCACTCATGAGCTTCTGCGGCCAAGAAAACTCACCGCCGCTTGTCGCGCTCATGGCGGCTAAATACCCGTTAACAACAAATGCGAAGATGCCAACGGCGATGACCGTTGCCGTGTAGCTCTTCTGGGAGAGTCGACTCTTAGCCAGTCCAAACTATGGCGCCATGAAGACCGTGGCGGCATAGACCCAGATGAACTCAAGGCCTAGCGTGTACCAGTAGTGCGTGTTGAGGGTAACATCGGGAATGGGGGAGACGACCGTGGACCACGCGAGCGCCACGAGGCAATAAAACGCAGTGGGCATAACGACCTTGCCCAGGCGCTGCGCCGTCCGTTGCATTTGCGACTTCCACGTTGCCCCACCGTCCCAAGCACTCGCGGCCGAGGCGATGAGAAAATAGCCCGAGATCATAAAGAAGACCTCGTTGGCCCAGCAGCCAAGCAGGTTAATAAAACCGAGCACGCCGGAATAGGGGGACATCGCAAGTGGGGCATATTCCACGGCGCCGACGCAGACGGCTTGGAAGGTCCACTGAAAGGTGTGGAACACCGCGATGCCGGCGACCGCGACCAAACGCAGTGCTTCGATGGGTATGTTGCGTGCGGCTTTGGGCTGCATGACGTCCTTTCTTATCGGTTTGCCTCTGCGAGCTCCATAGATTATATAAACGCCCGCTAGCGCGCTGACCCTTTGATACCATGAAACGACAGGTATTTCCTAAGGAGCACATTTGTCTACTAACGCCTCTGGCAGCCCTGTTCTGTCGCTGCTTATTCCCATTTACAATGTTCAGCGCTACCTGCGCGAGTGCCTCGATTCCGCCCTGGCGCAGACGCTCAAGGATATTGAGATCGTCTGCATTAACGACGGGTCGACCGACAACTCGCCGGCGATTATCCGCGAGTATATGGAGCGCGATAGGCGCGTCAAGATGATCGACAAGGCCAACAGCGGCTACGGCGACTCGATGAACCACGGTCTGGAGATGGCGCGTGGCAAGTACGTTGGCATCTTGGAGTCCGATGACTTTATGGCGCCCGACGCACTCGAAAAGCTTGTCTCGGCCGCCGATAGCAATAATGCCGACTTTGCGAAGGCGAACTTTGATTTCTACTGGTCTAAGCCCGAGGAGCGCCGTTCGCTGCACGAGATGTTTAAGGCCAAGGACTGCGGTAAGCCGGTGCACCCGAGCGACACGACGCAGTTCTTTAAGCAGAAACCGTCGATTTGGTCGGCTGTGTACCGTCGCGATTTTCTTGAGCGCAACGGCATCAAGTTCTTGCCGACTCCGGGAGCATCCTTTCAGGACACGTCGTTTGCCTTTAAGGTGATTGCCTGCGCCGACAAGGCCGTTTACCTGCACGATGCCGTGCTTTCGTATCGTCAGGACAACGAGAACTCCTCGGTCAATTCTTCGGCTAAGGTCTTTTGCGTCAATACCGAGTATGCCGAGATTGAGCGTTGGATTCGTGAGGATTATGCCCGCGACCACGTAAGCGGCGATGTCGCGCGCATGCTCAAGTTCAATCAGCTCATTAAGTACGATTCGTACATGTGGAACTACGTGCGCCTGGCGCCTAAGTTCTATAAGGAGTTCCTGGTTCAGATGGCCAAGGAGTTCCAAGCGGCCTTGGACGCCGGGGACTTTTCGCTTGACGACCTCAAGCCGTGGAAGCGCGCGAATCTCGCTGCCATCCTCAAAGATCCTGAGGGCTGGGTTGACGAGCATCCGAGTTTTGCGACGGATGGTGCCTTGGGGCGTGCTAAGTATTACGCCTCGGTTGGAGGTCCAGGCGTGGTCGCCGCCTTCCTCTTCGAATCGCTGAGGGGGTAGGTCGGCATGGGAGAGGCCTCGTGTCCTAAAGCTACCATTGTCGTTCCCGTTTACAACTCTGCGCGCTCCATTCAGCGATGCCTCGATTCGCTGCTGGCCCAGTCCGAGCGCTCGATTCAGGCTGTCTGCGTCAACGACGGTTCGACTGATGATTCGTTGAACGTGTTGCACCTGATCGCGCAGGCCGACGATCGCGTACTGGTGATTGACCAGGAAAACGCGGGCGTCTCGTGCGCTCGAAATGCCGGTATCGATGCCGCCGAGGGCGAGACCGTCTTCTTTGTGGACGCTGACGATTACATTGATGCCCAGACGGTCGAGCGCGTGCTGCATGCCATGGAGTCTGCAGATGCCGAGGCCGCCGTCTTTGGCGGCGTCTGTGAACCTGCCGATGCTGCCCCCAAACGCGTCCAGCAACTCATGAGCCCCAAAGCTGGTACCTTCGGCGCCCGTGATCCCCAACTGCTGTTCCATTCGAATGCGCAGCCCTATGCCTGCCGTGCGGCTTTTTCGTGCGAGCTGCTCAATCGCGAAGGCATTCGCTTCGCCCCCGGTTTGGCTTTGGGCGAGGACGTCGTCTTCCAATTTGCGGCTTATGCGCTTGCCCGCAGGACCGTCGTCATGCCGGACAAGTTCTACCACTACGTGATGGAGAGCGAATCGGCGACGCACGAGTTCAACAGTGCCGAGGCTCGTGCCAAAAAGCTTGACGCCCACATGAGGATGCT
>URYW01000154.1 GCA_900552145.1 uncultured Collinsella sp.
CGGTGTACTTGCCGGACTGCACCAGGATGCCCTCGGCGGCATAGGCCGCCTCCCAGTCCACGGAGGTCACCACGCAACCCTGCTCATCTTTGAGCTGGGGATACAGCGGATCGTCCTCGCCCAGGATGATGGGGATGATGGGCAGGTCGTACTTGCGGGCGAACTCGAAGTCGCGCTGGTCGCCGCAGGGAACGGCCATGACGGCGCCGGTGCCGTAGTCGGCAACAACATAATCGGCAACCCACACGGGAACCTTCTCGCCGTTGACGGGGCTCACCACGTAGCGGCCCGTAAAGGCACCGTGCTTCTCGAGGGTGCCCTGGGCACGCTCGACGGCAGAGATATGCTTGGAGTCCTCGACGATCTTAGTGACGGCCTCCTCGTACTCCGTGCCCTCGACGAGCTCATGCAGACGAGCGTACTCGGGAGCCAGGACAAAGAAGGAGACGCCAAAGAGGGTGTCGGCACGCGTGGTGAAGACGGTGATCTTGCCCTCGTCGCCCTCGATGGGCTCGCCATCCTGGTCGCACAGGGTAAAGTCGACCTCGGCGCCCTCGGAGCGGCCGATCCAGTTGGCCTGCATCTGCTTGACACGCTCGGGCCAGCCGGGGAGCTTCTCCAGGTCGTCGAGCAGCTCCTGGGAGTACTCGGTGATCTTGAAGTACCACTGCTCCAGGTCGCGCTTCTCGGGCTCGGTGCCGCAGCGCCAGCACTTGCCCTCGGTGACCTGCTCGTTGGCCAGAACGGTCTTGCAGTTAGGGCACCAGTTGACCGGGTTCTTCTTGCGGTAGACCAGGCCCTTTTCCCACAGCTTCTCAAAGATCCACTGACCCCAGCGGTAGTAGTCGGGGCTGCAGGTCTTGACCATGCGATCCAGATCGTAGGAGAAGCCCATGCGCTTCATCGTGGCGAGCGCCTGGTCCATGTTCTTATACGTCCAGGCGGCAGCCTGCGTATTGTGCTTGATGGCGGCGTTCTCGGCAGGCAGGCCAAAGGCGTCAAAGCCGATGGGGTGCAGCACGTCAAAGCCGCGCATGCGGGCCTGACGGGCCATGGCATCGCCGATGGTATAGTTGCGCGCGTGGCCCATGTGCAGGTCGCCCGACGGATACGGGAACATCTCGAGCACATACTTTTTGGGCTTGCTGTCGTCGGTGTCGACGGCAAAGAGGTTGGAGTCCTCCCAGGCCTTCATCCACTTGGACTCAATGGCCTGCGCGTCGTAGGCAGGGATCTCGTCCTTATGATCTGTGCAATCGCACATATCAGCTCCTTTAATCTTAGCTGGGGTCGGTCGGCTTAGCTTTATTCGCTACTGCGGACAGTCCTGCGCAAGACGAAGAGCACATTTAGTGCTCTTCTTTGCGTGCGGAACTTGTAGCGAACAAAGCTAAGCCGCCCGACCCTAAGGTTGACTCGACTGATAATAGCAAATACGACAAGCGAGATGCCTGCGACTTGCAGGCATCTCGCTTTATCTAAATAACGTGGTTGATGCTCAACCTTTGTTATGCAGCTCTTACCTTATCGATAGGAAACGCTCTGCTGGGAGTCCTTGACGACCACGTCGTGGGCGCCGCCTTCGACGATGGAGGTGGAGCTGACCAGCGTTAGGCGTGCCTTTTCCTGGAGCTCGGGAATCGAGAGGGCACCGCAGTTGCACATCGTGGACTTGACCTTGTAGAGCGTGCCGCCCACGCCGTCCTTGAGGGAACCGGCATAGGGAACGTAGGAGTCGACGCCCTCGACGAAGCTGAGCTTCGCGGCGCCGCCCAGGTCGTAGCGCTGCCAGTTGCGGGCACGCGCAGAACCCTCGCCCCAGTACTCCTTCATGTACTGACCGTTCACGTTGACGCGCTCGGTCGGGCTCTCGTCGAAGCGAGCGAAGTAGCGGCCCAGCATCATAAAGTCGGCACCCATGGCCAGGGCAAGCGTCATGTGGTAGTCGTAGACGATACCGCCGTCGGAGCACACGGGCACGTAGACACCGGTCTCCTCGTAGTACTCGTCACGGGCGCGGCAGACGTCGATCAGCGCGGTAGCCTGGCCACGGCCGATGCCCTTGGTCTCACGGGTAATGCAGATGGAACCGCCGCCGATACCGACCTTGATGAAGTCGGCACCGCAGTCTGCCAGGAAGCGGAAGCCCTCGGCGTCGACGACGTTACCGGCACCGACCTTGACGTCCTCGCCGTAGTTGGCGCGGATCCACTCGATGGTGCGCTTCTGCCACTCGCTGAAGCCCTCGGAGGAGTCGATGCACAGAACGTCGGCACCGGCCTCGATGAGCAGCGGCACGCGCTCGGCATAGTCGCGGGTGTTGATACCGGCGCCGACCATGTAGCGCTTGTCGTTATCGAGCAGCTCGTTGGGGTTGGTCTTGTGGCTGTCGTAGTCCTTGCGGAAGACGATGCCCATAAGGTGATCGTTGTCGTCGACGATCGGCAGGGCGTTGAGCTTGTTGTCCCAGATGACGTCGTTGGCAACCTTGAGGCTGATGTTCTTGTCGCCCACGATGAGCTGCTCACGCGGGGTCATGAACTCGGAGACCTTCGTCTTGTGGTCATCTCGACTGGGGCGATAGTCACGGCTGGTGACGATGCTCAGGAGCTTGCCCTTGTTAGTGC
>URYW01000155.1 GCA_900552145.1 uncultured Collinsella sp.
CGAAGGGCGCTTTCGCCAAGGCCGACGAGCTGGCAAAAGAGACCCCCAACTCCATCATCCCCGGCCAGTTCGTCATCCCGGCCAACCCCAAGGCTCATATCGCCACCACCGGCCCCGAGATCTGGGACGACACCGACGGCAAGGTCGACATCTTCGTTGCCGGCGTCGGCACCGGTGGTACCGTGACCGGCGTGGGCGAGTTCCTCAAGGAGCAGAACCCCGAGATTAAGGTAGTCGCCGTCGAGCCCGCCACCTCCCCGGTGCTCTCTAAGGGCCAGGCCGGCCCGCACAAGATCCAGGGCATCGGCGCCGGCTTTGTGCCCGACGTCCTCGACACCCGGGTCTACGACGAGATCATCCCCGTCGAGAACGACGACGCCTTTGCCACCGGCCGCGCCGTGGGCCACAAGGAGGGCGTGCTCGTAGGCATTTCGTCCGGTGCCGCCGTGTGGGCCGCATTGCAGCTGGCCAAGCGCCCCGAGAACGAGGGTAAGACCATCGTGGCCCTGCTTGCCGACACCGGCGAGCGCTACCTGTCCACGGCACTGTTCCAGGACTAAGGGCCTGTCGCCCATAGGTTGAGCCCACGGACGAGCCGGTCTCCTCTCTCCCGGCAGCCTGAGCCCATCCAATCAGGGTGTCCCACGAGACGTCCGAACTTGCTACAATGTCTGCGGCGCGGAACCAGCCTCCCGCGCCGCTTTTCTTTTTTGGCCACATGCCACCAAGGAGAACCTCCCCATGCACAACAAGCGCGTGCTCGTCGCCATGAGCGGCGGCGTCGATTCCAGCGTGACCGCGTACCTGCTCAAAAGCCAGGGCTACGAATGCGTCGGCGCCACCATGCGCCTCACCTGCCCCGCGCCCGATCCCGTCACGGGCATGAGTAAGGTCGACCGCGACATCGCCGATGCAAAGGCTGTCGCCGAGCGCCTGGGGATGCCCCACCATGTGCTCGACCTGCAGCAGGCCTTCGACCGCAACGTTATCGAGCGCTTCGTGACCGCCTATCAGGAGGGGCTGACGCCCAACCCATGCATCATCTGCAACCGCCACATTAAGTTTGGCGCATTGCTGGATGCGGCGCTGGATATGGGCTGCGACTACATCGCCACGGGCCACTACGCCAAAACGAGCCAGGCGTCCGACGGAACCTGGCAGCTGTACCGCGGCGAGGACCCCAAAAAGGACCAGAGTTACTTTTTGTATTCGCTTACGCAGGAACGCCTGGCGCACACGATCTTTCCGCTGGCTGGGCTGGACAAAGAGCGCGACGTGCGCCGCATTGCCGCCGAGCAGGGCTTTACCAACGCCAAGAAGGCCGAAAGCGAGGACATCTGCTTTATTCCAGACGGTGACTACGCGGGCTATATCGAGCGCCGCTGCGGACATCCCGCTGCACCGGGCGACATTGTGTGGCGCGACGGCAGCGTGGTCGGGCGCCACAACGGTGCGCTGCGCTACACCATCGGTCAGCGCAAGGGCCTGGGCGTCGCGATGGCGCATCCCGTGTACGTAACGGGCGTCGACGCCGACAGCAGCACCGTGCATCTGGGCGAGGCCGAGGACCTAACGGCCACAGCGCTCACGGCCAACGACTGGATCTGGAGTGCCCCTGCCGACCGCATGGAGGCAGAACTCGATGCCGGCGGCATTCGCGTGGGCGCCAAGTACCGCTACCGTCAGAAAGACCAGGCAGCAACCCTTACGCGCGGCGAAGACGGGCAAATGCTGCTAACTTTTGACGAGCCGCAGCGCGCCATCGCCCCCGGCCAGGCCGTTGTAGTCTACCACGGCGACATCGTCCTCGGCGGCGGCACGGTGACCGGCGCACTTAAGTAGCCCCATCCCCTTCATAAACTTCTGCCAGCAAACCGATTCCATCTGCAAAATTTTCCGGATAGCGTATCTGATCTCCCAAACCGAAGATAGCAACCTTCTTACCTTTCAATTTCATTGTCCGGAGTTCCGGCTACAGTTCGTCCCAATAAGTAGGAAGTTCCCCGTCAAACCAAGTGGAAGCACCCACAATGAAGCAGTCATAAGCAGCAAAATCATTCTGCCAGGCCTGCTCGATAGGCACTACTTCTATCTTGTCTTCACCAAACTCTTTCTGTATTTTCTCTGCCACCCAACTCGTTCTTTCGGCTTTGGTAGCATAAAACAAACCTATCTTTTTCATCATTCTTATCTTTTAATATTCCAATAATTTCCGTGCAGCTTCGTATATCTTAGCTTCGTCCGGCAAAATTTCTTTTTCCAGTATCGGATTGAAACCGACGGGAGTAAACGTAGAACCGACACGCTGCACCGGTCCGTCGAGATAACGGAACATTTCCTCACCAATCATTGCTGCAAGCTCCGCACCGAAACCGGAGAATACTTTATCTTCATGTACAACCAATGCTTTGCTGGTCTTCTTGACCGATTCAAATATTGCCTCTTTATCCAGCGGAATCAGAGAACGAATATCGATCACTTCTACTTTCCAACCACCCTCTTTCTCCAATCGTTCGGCGGCATGCAGACAGAAATGGGTCGTATTTCCGTATGTGATAATACTCAAATCCGTACCCTC
>URYW01000156.1 GCA_900552145.1 uncultured Collinsella sp.
ATGCGGCCCGCGCAGCATGTGCCCGTTACGGCGTTTTGTTAAACGCCGTAACCCCTAAGGCCGCTGGCCCATGCCACCCTCGAGGGTGACGGTCTCGCCGTTCATGTACTTAAAGTCGGGACCGCAGAGCTGAACGACAACGCGGCCGATTTCCTTCTCGACGTCGCCGTAGTGACCCGCCGGCGGCATGTGGACGTTGGCCTTGAACGCCTCGGGATAGGCATCTTGGAAGTTCTCGAGCGCAGCGGTCCAAGCAAGCGGGCAAACGATATTGACGTTGATGCCGTCCTTGCCCCACTCGTTGGCGGCAACGCGAGTTAAACCGCGGATGCCCTCCTTGGCGGCAGCATAACTGCACTGGCCATAGTTGCCAAACAGGCCGGCGCCCGAAGCAAAGTTGACCACGGAGCCCTTGGTCTCCTTCAGGTGCGGATAGGCCTTCTGCATGTACAGATAGGTGGCATACAGACCGGAATAAATGGCCAGGTTAAACTGGTCCATGGTGTGGTCGGCGATGGTCACACCCGAGGCGCTGGCCTGAGCGTTGTTGACGACGGCGTCGATGCGACCGAACTCCTCAATGGCCTTGTCGATAACGTTCTGGACGACGGCCTCGTTGTCCTGACCAGCCGAGACATCGGCCTGAACAGGCAGAACCTTGACGCCATACTCGGCCTCGAGAGACTCCTTTGCGGCCTCGAGCGTGGCGACGTTGCGGCCTGTGATGTCGTGGGTCGCGCCCTCCTTGGCAAAAGCGATATCGATGCCGTAGCCGATGGAGCCAGCGGAGCCGTCCTTGAGCGTGGCCTTGCCGCCGCCGGTAACGATTACGGTCTTACCAGTGAAAAGTCCCATACGAAGTCCTTTCAAATCGCGACGGGCCCGCCCGTCGACTGCGCGCATCCAACTTCACGCGCCAAAAGCTGAGATGCAACTTTAGCGTGTTCAAGCGAAAATAAAAGACCGCGGTAGGCGAACGGCACCACGTAGTTCGGCGAAGGGATTGTCAAGTACAAACTGGATTAAACGGCCGAGTTATTGTCATCAGATCGAGCCATCGAACACGTTTTGAAACTTTGCTGCGGCGCGCGGGAAGTCGGCGCGAGACTTTATCATAGGGTGACAAACAACGATGAGGAGCACATGCCTATGACAGACGAGCTGGACCCCCAGACTCAACAGCATATTGATGATCCCGCAGACGTCACCGTAGATACTGACGCTGTGACCTGCGATGGTATCGACATCGACGACCCCATCTTGGACGAAAGCGCTACGGCGGAAACCCCCGAAACAGAAAACGCCGATGAGCAAAACGACGATGCGGCCGCTCAGGACGACGCCCCTGTACAGGACGACGCCCCGCAAGCAGCAGGCCCCATCGAGGTCTCTTCGGAAGAAGAGCTCGATGCCGTCATGGACTCCATGATGGATGCTGTCAAAGCGATGAAAGACGCCGTGGCCGATGCCGATATTGATGCCGAAGAAGAGGAGGCCGCCGAGGCGGCCTCGACCTTTGTGCCCGGCGAGACTCCGGTTGCTGACCAAGGCAGTACCATGCCCTCGTTTCTGCAGCTCGAGCATCCCACGATTGGCGCCGATGCGGTCGATCCGCACGCAGCAGGCTTTTCTGTGATCGAGGGCGGTACCGGCAATATCTCCGTGCCGCAGGCTGCCGATGCGGACGCTGCCGACACCGCTCGCCCGACCGCCCTGCACTCCCCCGCCGCGAGCCGCGATCTGGGGACCGCTGTCTCGAACACTGCGAACGCCGTGGGCACCTTTATCGCCCAGGGCGCCTCGGCCATGCGCGAGATGAACGCCGCGAAAAAGGCACTTGCCGATGCCCGCGCCCATCTGGCCGAACTTGAGCAGCGCATTGCCGATCAGGCCGAGGAACTCGAGACGCGCCAGGATATCGCAGGCCGCTACGACCAGATCGTCGCCGACCAGCGCCAGGCGATTGCCACGGCCCAAAAGACTGCAGCGGCCGCCGAGATTGACCGTGATGCCCACGCCGCCAAAGCGACAGAGCTCAAGGGTCAGTTCGAACAAATGAAGACAGAGGATGACGCGACTGAGCTCCGCCTGAAGGCTGCGCTCGATGCCGTCGAGGCACGCGAGGCGAGTTCACGCGAAACCGGCAACCGCCTGGTTCGACGTCTTGAGGATTCCAAGCGTATCCGCGACAAGGTGAAGGCCGAGCGAGACGCCGGCATTGCCGCCGCACAACAAACCGTCGACGCCACGCGCGCCCAGCTCGAGACGCTGCGTCATGAGTATGCCGAGCTGCAACGCAATCCCTCGGCAAATCCCGCCAACTATACGGTGCGCACCAGCGAGCTCTCGATGCAGATTTCCGACACGGCAGATGCCCTACGTAAAGCCGAAGAAGATGTCCCGCGCATCACCGCCGACCTTGAGCACTCGCTTGCCGCAGCCGAGCAGGCCGTCGAGCAGGCTCAAGCCCCCATCGCCGACGCTAAGCGAGCCCATCAGGCCGTGACG
>URYW01000157.1 GCA_900552145.1 uncultured Collinsella sp.
CGCCCTCACGACCGAACTTCTGCGCGTAGACGACGCCGTGATAGCTTCCGTCGGGCGCGGTGAGGCCGGGGAACTTGTCCGCATGCGCATCCCAGTCGAATTTGCCGGAATCGACGATGGCCCCGCCGACGGTGGCGGCATGGCCGTCCATGTACTTGGTGGTGGAATGCGTCACGATGTCGGCGCCCCACTCGATGGGCCGGCACATGATGGGCGTTGGGAACGTGTTGTCCACGATCAGCGGCACGCCGTGCGCATGCGCGGCCTTGGCGAAGCGCTCGATATCGAGCACCGCGAGCGCGGGGTTGGCAATCGTCTCGCCGAAGACGCACTTGGTGCTGGGGCGGAACGCCGCCTCGAGCTCCTCGTCGGCGCAGTGCGGGTCGACGAACGTGCACTCGAGCCCCATGCGGCCCATAGTGTGCGCGAGCAGGTTGTACGTGCCACCATAGATGGCGGAGCTCGCAACCACGTGGTCGCCGCAGCCGGCGATATTGAACACCGCGAAGAAGTTGGCCGCCTGGCCCGACGAGGTGAGCATCGCCGCCGTGCCGCCCTCGAGCGCGGCGATCTTGGCCGCAACGGCGTCGTTGGTGGGATTCTGCAGGCGGGTGTAGAAGTAGCCGGCCTCCTCCAAGTCGAACAGGCGCCCCATGTGCTCGGACGTGTCGTACTTCCACGTGGTGGACTGGTAGATAGGCACCTGACGCGGCTCCGCATCACCCGGGCGATAACCGCCCTGAACACACGTCGTACCGATGGTCTGCTCGCTCATATCCAACTCCCTTACTTGGGTTTTGTTTTATTCGGTTCACGATACCGCTACCGCACACCCCTCTCAACCCATCCCCAAGGTGGGTTATGAGATAAATTGATCAGGGTATTTATCTCAAGCCTTGGGCATTTGCTCGATAGATAAAAATGAGGCATACATGAAGCTCTCGATGATTACGTGCACCGTCACGGGTACCATAGGCGGGTACACCGTGACCAAGGAGACAACGATGAAGCAAATCGATACGGCCCAGCTCGACATCACCGCCTGTCAGGCGCAAGCTGCCGAATACCACGCCCGCGGCTTTAACTGCGCCCAGGCCGTCGCCTGCACGCTCGCGCCCGCCGTCGGGCTCGACCCCCAGATCGCCTTTACCCTCACCGAGGGCTTTGGTGCCGGCATGGGCGGCATGACCGAAACCTGCGGCGCCATCTCGGGCGCCGTGGCCATCATGGGCTTTGTAATGAGCGACGGCATGGAAAACCCCAAGACCAAGGGCCAGACCTACAAGCTGTCGCGCGAGATCGCCAAGCGTTTTGGCGAGAAGAACACGACGACCGTCTGCGGCACGCTCAAGGGCGTCGGATCGGATAAGGGTCCGCTCCGCAGCTGCCCTGGCTGCATCGACGATGCCGTCGCGATCGCCTGCGATGTGCTAAAGCAGCTCGCCGAGTAAACGGTAGCAACGGAAAAACAAAGGCCGGCGTGCGCTTGGGATCCATCCAAAAGTACGCTGGCCGTCGCCGTTAGAACTCGGCAAATTCGGGGGCGCCGACCTCAATCTCCTCGCGCCCCGCCATAAGCTCGCGCATCTTAGCGCAAAACGGCTCCTGCTCCCCCGCCTTAAACACCAAATGAATCGTCACGGCATCCGCGTAATCGGTATCCGAAACCTTGGCGCCCGAATCCTGCGCCAGGCGAAGCACCTGTTCGTATTGCGGATAGGCCACATGAACATCAACGGGCACAACGCTCGTCATCTCAACGATCTGTCCGGCCTCCTGAGCCGCGGCCACCGCCGCCTGCGTCGCCGCGGTATAGGCGCGCACCAAGCCACCGGGCCCTAACAGCGTGCCACCAAAATAGCGCGTCACTACGCAGCAAACATTTTTGAGTTCCGCGCCACGCAACACCTCGAGCGTCGGCATACCGCTCGTGCGGCTCGGCTCACCATCATCGCTCTGGCGCTCGCGTCCATCGACTAAAATCCACGCGGGAACATTGTGTCGAGCGTCGTAATGACGCTTGCGAACCATCTCGATAAAGGCATTCGCCTCATCCTCGGACTCAATATGGACCAGTTGGGCAATAAAACGGCTCTTGCGGTCCACAAACTCGCCCGAAGCCTCAATATTCGATTGCAGAGTAAAATAGCTGTCCAACAAAGCCCCTCAACAACAAGCAAAGCAACAAACAGCCTCAATAATACGGCAAAGACAGAACCGTTGTCCTCGCCGACAAGAACGGAAACGCCAATAATGCCGTCACCAACAGCGAGAACCCGTCAGCGCGAGCAAGGTGCCTTGAAAGACGAGGGCATTGACCTTATGGTCGTGCCCGAAGGCTTGTAAGGCAGATTGCCGCGCTGACGGGTTCGCAGCGTCAACATAGTTGCCAAGTGGGCCTATAAGCCGGGTTCTGTCGAGAACGGTCATATATCATGTCTGCACGTTACCGTGCAGCTCCCCGCACGCTCCCCGAACGCGGGCCGGGCCTGCCCCTAGCGGTC
>URYW01000158.1 GCA_900552145.1 uncultured Collinsella sp.
TAGCGTCTCCTATCGATCGACATAATGTCGAGCGTCGCTTCTCGGATTCTCTTTTTGTATACAATTTTGTAGACAAACATACAAGCAGTTTATCGGGCTAATTAGCTTGTTTTGACCTGCCTGTTCGATAGAAAATGAGCATTGACGGCTTCGATATTCCTTTGCTTTTCAGCTTGGAATTTGGATGCTCATTGAACTTCCGGAGGGGAGCGCTTTATTAAGCTATCGAGATTCTGGGCAGGAGCTCTCACTGGTTTTCGGTAATGGGACCAGCTTAATTCGCGACACAGTGTGTCGCGAATGGGAGTAGTCGTTAGGTGTCCTTCAATGGCTACTCATATAAGAACGTCCAAGTGTCGGATTTTGTCATTTAGTGTCGTTCTCAGCGACTATTCTGGAGAGTCGTGGTCAAAAAAGGGCAAATATGAGTACTGTTGCCATTATGGTTGCATTTATTTTGCTATAAATAGCAGCCCCTGATGAGATTTGTTTCCATTAGGAGCTACTTTTATTGAACATATGAGGAGAAATAACGTCGTCTGCGGACGAGTGGAACGTTGAATAGTTCCTGAAGTGATCAAAATCGCTGCTACTAAACAGGTAGCAGTACTCATATTTGCCCTTTATTGACCACAGCCCTCTCGGAAACCTTTCCAGAGGCGTCAAACAGCCATAATCCAAAGGTCGCCTCAAACAATTAGCCGGCTAAGAGCGTCCATGGCTACCCAAAAGCTGTACACCAGCATCCAAAGATGTCGAAAAATGTCGACTTTGGATGCTGGTGTACATGTTTGGGTCGTATAGGTTGGGGCGAGCCGGTCGCAACGCGAGTGTTAGAGTAGGTTCTCCTGTGCCCACGCGATGATGTCGCTCGACTCGTAGAGCGGCTTGCCGTCGATGAACAAGCAGGGAACCTGGCGTTTTCCGCCGACGGCGATAAGCGTCTGCTCGGCATCGGGGTCGGTCGAGATATTGCGCTCGGGGATGGTCACGCCGTTATCGGCAAGGAAACGCTTGACCTTTATGCAGTACGGGCAGCCGGTCATAACGAATAGTGCGAGCTCATGATTAGTAGCCATAGGTCTCCAATCGGTTGCGGTTTTGATTGAAATACCCAAAGCCGCCGCGGTCTATGCGCGGGCCAGTGACGACTCGATGGCCTGGACCAGAAACGCCGTGGCTCCGGTGCCGCAGGGCTTGTCGTAGTAGTCAACAAAGCGCTGATCGGCAAGATAGCCATTGGCGAGGCCCAGGTACGCTTCATTCTGGGGTTCGCGTCCCCAGTTGAGACCAATCCAACGACGATGCATCGCGACGAGCTTGCGAGCCTCGCTTCCATTCGCATCGCCGTCGCCCATGGCAATCGAGAGCTGACCCAGAATGGCGCGTTCAAGTTCCTTCATGTCGTTCCATGTCTGAGGATCCATGTCCAGCAGCGCCTCGTTTGCCGCATCGATAGCCTCATCGCCATAGCGCGCCCGCGCTTCGGCGCCGTAGCGCTCCTCGTTTTCCTGCACGTTGCGCCAGCGCTCCAGTTGCGGCAGGACGGCGCCCATGAGCGAGACGGCTTCGTCGAGCGACATGCCGGTGTTTTGTGCCAGTCGCGGGGCACAATCCTCGATCATCGCCTCCATGGTGGTGTCGTAGGTGTACCTGCCGTGGTCGTAGCACCACTTGCAGTAATGGTCGGTCGTGGCGCCCGTGGCATCGGTGCCGCAGTCGTCGGGCGTGAGTATCATGCCGCAGCTCTGACAATAGTGCTCGGGCATTTCGAGCAGGTGAGACAGGGGCTCGCCGGTCACGGCTGCGATGAGCTTCATCATGTCGATGCCCGGGGTGACCTCGTCGCGCTCCCAACGGCTGATGGCTTGGCGCGTGACGAAGAGCTTGGCGGCGAGCTGCTCTTGGGTAAGGTGATGGGCGCGACGGACAGCGATGAGCTTTTCTGCAAAGGCCATAGCGGCTCCTTTCTGCTGGTTGATGGCTTAAGCATACGCGGCGGCAGGTGCCCTTCCAAGCAACCGTTGGTTGCGCGACGGGGGACCGCGGCGAAGAATTGCGCGCAACGTCCCACGCCTCCATGCCGTACAATGACCGGCATGGAACCTATCGCACACATACATACCGACCTGCCGCAGAAGTTCGGCATTCCGCGCAACAGCTTTTTGGCGCCTCATCTGCAGGGACGCATCGTTTTTGAGCCGGAATTTGCCTCCAATGCAGCGGTTGAGGGTCTGGACTCCTTCTCTCACCTGTGGCTGCTGTGGCGCTTCGAAAACGGAACGCCCGGCGGCACGGCTAAGGACATAGTTGCCGACGCCAAGTCGCAGGACAGGTCCGGCACCAACGCAAAATGGTCGAAAACTGTGCGTCCGCCGCGCCTGGGTGGAGCCGAGCGTGTGGGCGTGTTTGCCACGCGCAGCCCGTTTCGCCCTAATCCCATTGGGCTTACTTGTGTCAAGCTTGATCGTGTCGAGCTCACCGACG
>URYW01000159.1 GCA_900552145.1 uncultured Collinsella sp.
AACTGCCGTAGGCGCTCACTGAGCGCCGCTACAGACGCAATTGGCTGGTACGTTTTAATCGGCAGCCTGCAAACTGCGAGTGCCTTCCCGAGATTGCCACGGCCCCTTTGGGGCCTCGCAATGACACATCAGGGAAGCGCGAGGTGCACCAGCCCCCCCCGCAATGACACGTCAGACAAATCGGCCGCTTAAAAGACGTCCCCGACGCTGTTTTCAGCGCCGGGGCATACTTTTCCATATCAGCTTTTCGGCAGCTTGGGCCAGTCCGGGCCGAGCCTGCCCCGAAGTTCCACCAGTTTGTCCGCGTCCGGAGGCGTCGCCTTCCGCACCTTCTCGCTGGTCGGACGGCGTTCCGGCCCGTAAGCAGCGCCGCTATAGAACAGACTCACGGCCGTCCAGCCGCCGAGCTGCCAGAGGCTGCTTTGGAGATACAGATCCATAAACAGTCTGCGGAACTTGTCCGTCTGTTTTTTGGACAGCTGTACGTCGTAGTCCTCATTGAGGATCCGAACCTGGAGGTCGAATTCCTCGTCCGGCTCTTCGTGCTGATAGCCGTTGACAAATGTCTGCTTGAACAGACCGTAGCGGTAGCGCATGCCGTTGCCGTAGCCGGCAATGCCCTCGGCTGCCATGGAATCCAGGAAGCATGCGGCAAGACGGCCCAGACCGCCGTTGCCCAGAGCCGGATCGGGCTCCTGGTTCTCGATGACGGACAGGTCAAAGCCCATGTCGTCGAGCGCCTCGGCGACCATGTCGCGCACGCCAAAGTTGAGCAGGTAGTTATCGAGCAGGCGGCCGATCAAAAACTCGATCGAGAAGTAGTACACGCGCTTTTTGCCCTCGGCGGTGGCCCGGGCGTCGCTCTTGGTGGCAACGGTGCGTGCCTTCTCGGCCACGAGCTTGGCCAGGGCGTTAAAGCGATCGAGGTCGCTGGCGGCATCGACGCTCTTGCCGCTGATGCTCATGACGGCATCGCGATAGAGCTCGGTAAACTCCTGCTTGTTGTCGAAGATCTTATTCATACGTTCCTTTCCCCCGGGGATGTTTCTCCCGGAACGGTTATGACTTACATCCTACGCCCCGGCGGGGCGGGTAATTACAGTGGTAACGCCTTTGTTACGCTTTCTTGGCAGGAGCCTTAACAGCAGCTGCCTTGGCCTTGGGAGCAGCCTTTTTGGTGGCTGCCTTCTTGGCCGTGGTGGACTTGGCCGAAGCCTTGGAAACGGGCTTGGCAGCCTTCGCCTTAGCCGGAGTCTTCTTGGCAGCCGCGGCCTTGGGCTTCACCGAGGACGCACGCTTGCGCGTTGCCTTCTTGGGAGCCTCGACCACGGGCGGTTTATAGCTACTGGGACCGCGGCGCTTAAGCACCACGCCTGCCAGGCCGGGCACCTTAATCTCGATGGAGTCCATCTGCCCGTTCCAGGGATAGGGCTCGCTCGAGCAGGTGTAGGGCTCCTCGCCGGCGTAGCCGCTGCCGCCAAACTCGGGACGGTCGGAGTCGAAGATGACCTCCCAGTCACCCTCGCGCGGCACGCCCACACGGAAGCTCTCGTAGCTCGCCGGGTCAAAGTTGATCAAGATCACCAGGTCGTCATCGACGTCCTCGCCCTGGCGCACAAAGCTCACGATGGACTGCTTGGAGTTATCCGCGTCAATCCAGGTAAAGCCGTCGTCGGTGTAGCCGCGCTCGTACAGGGCGGGCTCGGCGGTGTACAGGTGGTTGAGCGCCTTGATAAACGCCTGATGATGACGGTGGGTCTCGTACTCCTCGGTCAGGAACCACTGAATGGACTCGTAATAGCGCCACTCAATAAACTGCCCGATCTCGTTGCCCATAAAGTTGAGCTTGGCACCGGGATGCGTCATCTGGTAGAAAGCCAGCGTGCGCAGGCCGGCAAACTGGCGCCACCAGTCGTCCGGCATGCGACCGATGAGCGAGCACTTGCCGTGCACGACCTCGTCGTGGCTCAGCGGGCAGATGAAGTTCTCGGTAAAGGCGTACATGATGGAGAACGTGAGCAGGCCGTGGTTGCCGGGGCGCCACGGAAAATCGGTCTGCATGTAGTGCAGGGTGTCGTTCATCCAGCCCATGTCCCACTTGTAGTGGAAGCCCAGGCCGCCGTCCTGCGGCGGGTAGGTCACGAGCGGCCACGCGGTGGACTCCTCGGCCATCATCATCACGTCGGGGAAGTGGGCCTCCACGGCGCAGTTGACCTGGCGGATAAACGCGCTGGCGTCCAGGTCCTCCTCGGTACCGTACTTGTTGAACTTCTTTTGGCCCGGATCGTCGATGCCAAAGTTGAGGTACAGCATGCTGGACACGCCGTCCATGCGGATGCCGTCAACGTGGAAGTTCTCGAGCCAATACAGCACGTTGGAGACCAGGAAGGAGCGGACCTCGCCGCGTGCGAAGTCAAACTTATGCGTG
>URYW01000160.1 GCA_900552145.1 uncultured Collinsella sp.
ACGGCGCTCGTGCACCTGACGCTGATCCCCTATATGGCCGCTTCGGGCGAACTGAAGACCAAGCCCACGCAGCATTCCGTCAAGGAGCTCCGCAGCTTTGGCATCCAGCCTGATATCATCGTGCTGCGCTCCGACCACCATATCGATGACGCTATCCGCGGAAAGATCGCAAGCTTCTGTGACGTCGACACCGATTGCGTCTTTACCAACGAGGATTGCGCGAGCATTTACGATGTTCCGCAGCTGCTTGCCGAGCAGGACTTTGACCTGCGCATTTGCGAGCGCCTGGGTCTGGATCCGCGTGAGCGCGACATGAGCGAGTGGAACGAGTTCCTGCGCAAACAGAATCACGCCAACCATCACGCCGACAAGGTGAAGATCGCCGTCGTGGGTAAGTACACGCAGCTGCCCGATGCGTACCTGTCGGTTATCGAGGCTCTGCACCATGCGGGCGTCTTCTACGATCGCCATGTGGACGTCCAGCTGGTCGACGGCGAGAGCCTCGACGAGCAGAATGTCTCCGAGGTTCTGGGCGACGCCTCGGGCATCCTGGTTCCCGGCGGCTTTGGCAAGCGCGCCCTGGAGGGCAAGATCCTCGCGGCCGAGTTTGCCCGTGAGCACAAGATTCCGTATCTGGGCATTTGCTTGGGTATGCAGGTCGCCGTGTGCGAGTTCGCCCGCAACGTTGTCGGCCTTGCCGGTGCCAGCTCCTCCGAGTTTGATCCGGACGGTCCGTATAGCGTCATCGATCTGATGAGCTCGCAGGAGGACGTGACCGAGAAGGGCGGCACCATGCGCCTGGGCGCCTATCCGTGCAAGCTCGCCGCCGATACTCTTGCTCGTGAGGCATATGGCGAGGAACTCGTCTACGAGCGTCACCGTCACCGCTTTGAGTTCAACAACGCCTTCCGCGACCAGCTCGAGGACGCCGGTTTGGTTATCTCGGGTCTGTCGCCTGACGAGCGCTTGGTCGAGATGGTCGAGCTGCCGCGCGACGTGCATCCGTGGTATGTGGCAACCCAGGCTCATCCCGAGTTCAAGAGCCGCCCGACCAACCCGCAGCCGCTGTTCCGCGAGTTCGTGCGCGCTTCGATCGGCCAGCACGAGGGTGTCGACCGTCTGCAGGTGACGCCCATGAACCTCGCTACGGACTAAGGGTGCCGGCGAATAAGGAATATACCGAAGCTACTCCCTCGTCGCTCGCCGTGGCGGCGGGGGAGTATCTCGATTACCTCGCGGTCGAGCGGGGTTTGGCGCGCAACACGATTGCGGCCTATCGTCGTGACCTGACGACGTACTGCGCCTATCTGGAGCGGGCGGGTATTGTGTCTTTTGAAGAGGTGACCCGTCAGGTCGTGGAGAGCTTTGTCGCCGACCGTCGCGATGGGGGCTATTCCGATGCCTCGGTGGAGCGTGCGCTTGCGGCCGTGAAGGGCCTGCATGCCTTTTTGGTGCGCGATGGGGCTGTGGCCCAAAATCCAACGGCGGCGTTGCGCCTTCCTAAAAAGGCTGAGCGTCTGCCGGAGTATCTATCAGTGGAGGATGTCTCGGCGCTGCTCGATCAAGATTTCCCCGAGGGCGAGATGGGCTTGCGCGACCATGCCATCTTGGAAGTGCTCTACGGATGCGGTTTGCGTGTGAGCGAGTTGGTGGGGCTCGATGTGGGCGATATCCATATCGACGATGGCTTTGTGCTCGTTCGCGGTAAGGGCTCAAAGGAACGCCTGTCCCCGCTGGTGGGAAGCGCGGCGCGAGCTCTGACGCTCTATGTAACTGAGGGGCGTTCTCGCTTGGCGGCCCATGCCCGCGGAACCGAGACCTCGGCGGTCTTTTTAAATAAGAACGGCCGCCGTCTGTCGCGCCAGGGCATCCATGCCATCTGTGAGCGCTACGGGCGCCAGGTGGGGCTGGTGGGACTCCATCCCCATACGCTGCGTCACTCCTTTGCCACCCATATGCTTGCGGGCGGCGCGGACCTCCGTGTGCTACAGGAGATCTTGGGACATGCCGATATATCGACCACGCAGGTCTACACGCATGTCGATCGTACGCAACTGACCGAGGTCTATCTGGCGGCGCACCCGCTGGCGCATCGTTAACACATTGCTGGCCTGCATATTTATAGGTATTTGGGGACGGGCCCCAGATTGCCGCGGCGTGCTTTTGCGCGCGCATGGGCAATCTGGGGCCCGTCCCATTTTTTTGCCACTTGTCGTCGCGGTGGTGGGCCGCACGTGCCTTGGGTGGGGGAGTTTGGGGGCGATGTGAACGGCATGTTAAGGGACGCTAAAATCGCCTCAAGGTCAACTTGTAGGTTGAGGTTGAAAGGCGGGATGCCACAGGTGGC
>URYW01000161.1 GCA_900552145.1 uncultured Collinsella sp.
CATCCGCGAGGTCTCCGATTCCGCGATTCTGGACAACGTGCTTGAGTTTTTGGTCATGAACGGTCGCCCGCTTACGCGTGCCGCGTCCATGCTGTTGCCCGAGCCGTGGGACCACAACGACAGCCTGAGTGAGGAGCGCCGCGCCTACGACGCCTACCAGTCCATGCTCATGGAGCCGTGGGACGGTCCTGCCGCCATCGCCTTTACCGACGGCCGTACCCTGGGTGCCGCTCTCGACCGTAACGGCCTGCGCCCGGCTCGCTACTATGTGACGCGCGACGGTCGCTTTATGCTGGCAAGCGAGGTGGGCACCATCGAGGTGAGCCCCGAGAACATCCTGACGAGCGGCTGTCTGGGACCGGGCCAGATGCTCGAGGTCGATTTTGCCCGCGGCCGCGTCATCTACAACGACGAGCTGCGCGCCCGTTACGCCAAGGAAAAGCCCTATCGCGACTGGATCGCCGAGGAGACGCTGACCGTCGACGCGCTCGACAAGCCCGTCGCGCCCACGCCCGCCGAGGATACCGAGGTGCCCGCCGCCGTGCGCATGGCCAAGCTCGGGTATCACTGGGATGATGTTGACGAGGTCGTGCGTCCCATGGCCCAGCAGGGCAAGGCCCCGCTCGCCTCGATGGGCATCGATGCGCCGCTGGCCTGCCTGTCCAAGAAGACGCGTTCGTTCTTCGACTACTTCTATCAGCTGTTCGCCCAGGTCACGAACCCGCCGATCGATGCCCTGCGCGAGCACATGGTGACTTCGACCACGCTCTACCTGGGCAACCACGGCAACCTGCTCGAGGATTCCCGCACGGCCTGCCAGCTGGTGCGCTTGGAGCGTCCGCTGCTGAGCGAGGAGGAGTTCGAGCGTATCTGCGCCATCGACCGCGTGGGCTTTAAGACCCGCCGTTTCCGTGCCGTCTACCGCCGCGACGCCGGCGAGGGCGCGCTGCAGGCTGCGCTCAAGCAGCTTGCAGAGGATGTTGAGGCTGCGGTCCGCGACGGCGTGAACATCGCGGTGTTGAGCGATCGCGCCGCTGCGGGTGAGGTGCCCGTGCCGTCGCTGCTCGCCGTGGGCTGCGTGCACAACCACCTGATCCGCGCCGGCGTGCGTACCTTTGCCGACATCGTGGTGGAGTGCGGCGACGCCGTGTCTCCGCACGACTTTGCGGCACTGGTGGGCTACTCCGCGAGCGGCATCTATCCGTACAACGCACATGCGTGCATCCGCGATCTGGCGGCACGCAGCGACCTGGACGTGACGGCCGAGCAGGGTATCGCCAACTACAACAAGGCTGCGACCGCCGGCATCGTTTCCATCATGTCCAAGATGGGCATCTCCACGGTGCAGAGCTACCATTCGGCGCAGATCTTCGAGGCCGTGGGCTTTACGCCGGAGTTCGTCAACGCGTACTTCGCCGGCACGGTGAGCCGTGTGGGCGGTATGGGTGTCGAGGACGTCGAGCGCGAGCAGAATGAGCACTACGACGCCGCGCTCGCTATCCTTAAGAGCCCGGCTCCCGATCAGCTGCCCACGCTGGGTCTGACCAAGTGGCGCCCGCTCGGCGGCGAGGATCACCTTATCGACCCGCAGACCGTCTACCTGCTGCAGACCGCCTGCCGCGAGGACAGCTACGACACCTTTAAGGAGTACAGCGCCCGCCTGCACCGCACCGGCCGTGCCGTGCGCCTGCGTGACCTGCTGGACTTTAATGCCAACGGTCGCACGCCGGTTTCGCTCGACGAGGTGGAGCCCGCGCTCAACATCGTCCGTCGCTTTAACACCGGCGCCATGTCGTACGGTTCCATCAGCAAAGAGGCACACGAGTGCATGGCCATCGCCATGAACCGCCTGCACGGTCGTTCCAACTCGGGCGAGGGCGGCGAGGATCCGCGTCGCGAGACCCCGCTGGCCAACGGTGACTCCAAGAATTCCGCCATCAAGCAGGTGGCAAGCGCGCGCTTTGGCGTGACGAGCCGCTACCTGTGCAGCGCCTTCGAGATTCAGATCAAGATGGCCCAGGGCGCCAAGCCCGGTGAGGGCGGTCACCTGCCCGGCAAGAAGGTCTACCCCTGGATTGCCGAGGTCCGTCAGTCCACGCCCGGCATCGGCCTGATTTCGCCTCCGCCGCACCACGACATCTACTCCATCGAGGACTTGGCAGAGCTGATCTTCGATCTTAAGAACGCCTTCCCCGGCGCGCGCGTGTC
>URYW01000162.1 GCA_900552145.1 uncultured Collinsella sp.
TGTTTCGTCGCTACAAGGAGACCGGTGATCCGGACGCCCGCGAGCAGCTCGTCATGTCCCATATGAACCTGGTAAGGTTTCTTGCCAACAAATTTAAGAATCGCGGCGAGCCGCTCGACGACCTCATGCAGGTCGGCTATCTGGGTTTGCTCAAGGCTATCGACCGTTTTGATCCCGAGCGCGGACTCGAGTTCACGACGTTTGCGACACCCACTATCCTGGGCGAGATCAAACGCCATTTCCGCGACAAGGGCTGGAGCGTGCGCGTACCGCGTCGTCTGCAGGAGCTCTCGGCCAAGGTCAACCAGGCTACTGACAAACTTACCAACGAGCTGCAGCGTTCGCCCAAGGTTGAGGAGATCGCTGAGTATCTAGATGTGACTGTCGATGAGGTCCTCGAGGCTATGGAATCGTCTTCGGCCTATACCTCGGTGCCCATCGAGGCTCCTGGTGCGTCCGATTCCGACGATGCGCCGTCGATTCTCGACCGTTACGCCGACGATGACAACGAGCTCGACTTTACCGATGACCGCCTGGTGATCGAGGAAGCCATCCGCGATTTCTCGCCGCGCGAGCGCGAGGTGATCGAGCTGCGCTTTGTGAAGGGCATGACCCAGATCGAGATCGCCAAGAAGCTGGGTATTTCTCAGGTGCAGGTTTCGCGTCTGCTGCGCCGCACGCTTAAGAAGATTCAGGACAAGATCGACCCCGACGGAGTGATGATTCGTTCATGAGTGAGCACCCCCAACAAACCGATCGCGTGCTGCGCGACACCCGCATTCTGACGCTGCGCATTTGGGCTGTTGTCGGCTGCATTGTTATTGCTGCTGTCATCTTTAACCTTATGGGCATCCTGGCACCGGTTATTGAGTTTCTTGCCGTCGGCTCCATCATTGCTTTTGTGATGTCCCCGATCACCAACTGGCTCGAGCACCATGGCGTGAATCGCGGCATCGGTTCGCTTATCGCGCTTATTGTTGTTGTTGCCGTGCTCGTCGGTGTCGTTTGCATCTTGTCGCCGATTCTCTTTGGTCAGATCATGGAAGTCCTGAGCCGTCTGCCCGAGCAGCTTCGTGTTGCGGGTGGCGATCTCAACGAGATGATTTCGCATGCCAAGACGCTCAACAACACGCCGCTCAAGGAGTATTTGGACGATAATCTTTCGTCGCTTGTTGCTGTGGCTTCAAAGTACGTGTCTCAGATCGCTGCCGAGCTTGGCCGTGGTGTGTTCCCGCTCATCACCAATACGGCCTCGCAGTTGTTCGTGATCTTCCTTGGTCTGGTGCTTGCGTACTGGATGGCCTGCGACTACCCTCGCATGCACCACGAGATTTGCACCATCATCGGTCAGGAGAAGGAGACCTCGTACCGCTTTATGGTCGCCATCCTTTCTCGCTCTGTCGGCGGCTACATGCGCGGTATGGTCGTGACGTCCATCTGCGGTGGTTTCCTCGCCTTTATCGGCTTCCTGATTATCGGCCATCCGTATGCGGCGCTCATGGCTATCTTCACTGGCATCATGCACTTGGTTCCGGTCGTCGGTCCCTGGGTGAGCGCGGCAATCGCCACGGTACTCGGCTTTATGTTCAGCCCCATGTTGGCGTTATGGACGCTCATCGTGACGATGGTCGCGCAAAACGTCACCGACAATGTGATTTCGCCTAAGGTCATGCAGAGCTCAGTGCAGGTGCATCCCATTATGAGCCTTACGGCTCTCGTTATTGGTTCGGCACTCATGGGGCCCATCGGCATGATTATTGCCATCCCGCTTTGTGCGGCCCTCAAGGGCATCTTCGTGTACTACTTCGAGAATGAGACCGGCCGTCAGCTTGTGGCCTATGACGGAGCCGTGTTTAAGGGCACGCCGTACCGCGATGCCGATGGCAACCCGGTCGCCGCCTACGACGCGCTCGGCGACGACACCTTCATCTATGAGTCCGAGCTCATCGGTAACGAGACTGCGCCCGAGGCCCAGGCCATGCCCAAACCCGAGCTCGATAATCCCTGGATGAAGCTCTCGGGCCTTCAGCCCGATGCTACGGGCTTTTTCAAGAATCCCTTCGCCAAAGACGACGATTTCAATATGAACGACGACACCAAATCCGGCATCGACGGCTCCAT
>URYW01000163.1 GCA_900552145.1 uncultured Collinsella sp.
GCCCGAGGCAGACGTTACGGGGCGCAATCGGGCATCTAAGGCCACTGATGGACAAAAAATCCATGTTCCAACGGTAGGGGAGCAGCAGGCGTCCATTGCGGAAGCCGGTGTTGATGGTGGGGTTTCCGCATCATCGGGCGCGGGTGGCGCAACAGGCCTAGTAAACATCAATACGGCAAGCGCAGAAGAGCTGCAGACGCTTTCGGGCATCGGCCCCTCCATGGCCCAGTCGATTATCGATGAGCGGACAAAGAACGGTGCTTTTTCTTCGGTTGACGATCTGATGCGTGTGTCGGGAATCGGCGAGAAGAAGCTTGCCAAAATCAAAGATTGAATCTGCGTATGAGTGCGAACGAGCGCGAACATGTGATGCCTCCGCGACCCCTGATGCCGTGGACGATGGCCCTTTGTGCCGGCATGTGCATGAGCTGCGCCTTGGTGCTCAACGTGACCGCTGATGCGCTGCTGAGGGAGCAGGCGCCGGCAGTCGGGCCGCTATGGGCCATTCCCGTTGCGGCGGCGGTATTCGTTTTGCTGGCTCAATCTTGTGCGCGGCTTGCCCCTTGGAAGCGGTGGCTGTATGCCGCGTCCGTCGGTCTCGTGGCGGGAGCGGTCGTCTCGGCGTGGTGGGCTGTGGGCACGCTAGGCGCCTCGAAGGCGCTCGACGGTCGAGCGGCAAGCAGCCTCGAGTTTGTCGTGCAGGGTGATCCATCCATAAACGACGACGTGTATTCCTATACCTGCGAGGCACGCGCGGACGGTAAGAACTTGGCAACGGTTCGCCTATCGTGTGACCGCGAGCTCAAGGTCGGGGCGCACGTGCGTGTTATCGGTCGTGTTTCACGTTTTGAGAACGATGCATATGGACGATCGCGCGTGCTCCGAGGCGAGGTGCGCAAGGTTCAAGCCGTTCGGATTGTGCCGGTCGATGAGGGCTCTCCGGGGCCGCTGCTTCGGCTGCGAAATGGACTGCTTGCGTCCATCGCGGCTGCGACCGACCCGGCGCGTGCGCTCATAGCCGGTGTCGTCTGCGGTCGTTCGGCCGAGCTGCGTGCCCAGCCGGCGGGCGATTGGTTTTCGGTAACGGGCACCGCACATCTTATCGCTGTCTCGGGTAGTCATCTTGCCATCGTGGGGTTTGTGATTGAGAGCGCCCTGCAAAAGACACGCCTCTCTCGTGGGCTGCAGCGGGGGCTGTTGGTGCTGGCCCTCGCTGCCTATGCCGTTTTTACGGGCGCTTCTCCCTCGGCCGTGCGCGCGTGCTGCATGGTGGCGGCGACGCTTGTCGCCAACAGCGCCGGACGTCGTCGGCATGGCCTCTCGGCTCTGTTCGTCACCATGGCAATCTTTGTGTTGCTGCGTCCGACGGTATTGTTCGAAATGGGTTTTCAGCTTTCGTGCGTCAGTGTTTTTGCCATCCTTTGTTTTTGCCCCTACGCCACCTACGCCTTGGGCGAGCTGGGCATGCCATCGGGTGTCGCCAGCGTTTTGTCTGTCACGCTGTGCTCGCAGCTGGCGACACTTCCCGTTACGATTCCCGCATTTGAGACGTTTTCGCTCATTGCCCCACTTGCAAATGCCGTGATCGGTCCGGTGATAAGCATGCTGCTCGCTGTATCGGTTGTGCTGGTGCCCTGCTCGCTTGTGCCGCTGCTGCGTCACGGGGCGCTCGTGGTGCCCATGATTGTCGCCCGCTGTGCGCTGTTCTTTGAACAGCTCTTTGCTGCCGTTCCGGGCGCATCCGTAAGCGTACCGCCCGATACGCCCTTGGTATATGTGGTGCCGTTCGCGCTGGTGGCCATCTTGGTCTGGTGGCCACGCCCCCGCGCGCGGAGTATGGCAGCGGGGCTGCTGTGTTTAATGCTCGCAGCGGGTGTTCCGTATGTCTATTGGGATCGATGTGCGCCGCCTTCGGTAACGGTCCTCGATGTTGGCCAGGCCGATGCGATTCTGGTTCGTCAGGGTGGCGCCGTGGCACTCGTCGACTGTGGGCTCGATGACCGCGTGGTGTCGGCGTTGGTTC